>NZ_CP087112.1:1817278-2120158 GCF_025643255.1 Halomonas sp. 7T
TGCAAGCGCCACTGATCTGCAGGGGAGAGTTTCAGGAGGTTTTTCTTGAACAGTGCGAAGAACTAGGCCTTTCGATGGCCGCTAGCCTTGAAGCTGGGATTATCTAAGCCGAGTGCAAACTTTACGTTGCGTGTCGAAAATCACATTGTATAACCGTGACAAGCCTGCCTTACTGTAAGAAAGCACGGTGCAACGGCAGCCTTAAAAACCTGATGGTCACCACTGCCCTTGCTACTATTCAACGCATGTCTTCCAGGTAGCGATTATGCACAACGTCATCGCTTTTTATGATGATCGCGTACTGGCTCACGAGCCTAATATTGACGCCGATTTTTTACCCGAACGGATTGATAAACGTATTCGCCACCTGTTGGCTGGATTGCCTGTTCCGTGGAAATACCCTGAGCATCCTGGCCGTTTGAAAGCCATTCAACAGCTGCTTGAGAAAGCGCCAATCGAGGGCTTAACCATTGAGGGCGGCAAAGCCGCCACCGCTGAACAATTAGCCCGCGTCCACACCACTTCTTACTTAAGCGATATTTTTAGCTTAAGAGGCAAAAATGCTTGGTTAGATGTCGATACTACTGCAGTTTCACCCGGCAGCGTTGATGCCGCTGAAGTAGCAGCAGGCACGGCGATTGCAGCGGTAGAGGCGGTAATGGAGAAACGCACCAAAAGCGCATTCGCACTTGTACGCCCACCAGGCCACCATGCGGAACCCGTCCGCGCAAGAGGCTTCTGTTTATTCAATAACATCGCCGTTGCCGCTGCCCATGCACGCAGCGCCTTGGGCTGTGAAAGAGTGCTGATTATTGATTGGGATGCCCACCACGGCAACGGTACGCAGGATATCTTTTGGGCCGACCCTGACGTGATGTTTTTCGATATACACCGCGCTGCCCCCTTCTACCCGGGATCAGGCCATCTAGAAGAGGTTGGCGCTGGCCTAGGAGAAGGCACTACCATCAATGTCCCCCTACCTGCAGGCGCTGGAGATGAAGCATACCTCAAAGCGTTTCACGAGATTCTGGCGCCAGCAGCTGCGTGGTTTAAACCCGATATTATTCTAGTCTCAGCAGGCTTTGACCCACATTGGCACGATTTAGCGCTTAATGTTTCCTACGAGGGGTTTGGCGCTCTCACAGGAGCCGTACAAGCCATGGCCGAGCAGCATTGCGAAGGCCGTTTGGTCTTTGTGCTAGAAGGGGGTTATAACCTGGAGTCCTTAGCCAATGGCACTCGTGCGGTGCTTAGAGTATTAGCGGGTAACACCGTGCCTATCCCCGATACCTGCGGGATTGCAGACGTCCAAGCAGCGGCTAACTTTCATCGTAATGCATTTCAAACGAAATAACCGAGCGGCAATAAAAAACGGCACCCAACTTAGCTTAGGTGCCGTTTTTGTTGAAAAGCGCCGCGTTTATCTTAGACGTTCAAACACGGTCGCTACCCCTTGCCCCATACCAATACACATGGTGGCAAGACCCAGGGTGGTGTCGCGCTGCTGCATGACATTAAGCAGCGTGGTGCAAATGCGCGAGCCTGAACAGCCCAGCGGGTGGCCCAGAGCAATAGCGCCACCATGTAGGTTCACTTTTTCGTCCATCGCATCAAGGAAGCCCAGGTCTTTTAAGACTGGCAGGCCTTGAGCCGCAAACGCTTCGTTAAGCTCAACGGTTTGAATATCCGCAGCGGATAACCCTGCCGCTTTCAGTGCTTTCTTCGACGCAGGCACCGGGCCGTAACCCATAATAGACGCATCACAACCAGCCACACCCGTTGAAAGCACTTTGGCAATCGGCTCAAGCCCCAGGGCCTGGGCGCGCTCGTAGCTCATTACTGCCATGGCTGATGCACCCACCGACAGCGCTGATGAGGTACCTGCAGTAACGGTACCATTGCGAGGGTCGAACACTGGCTTAAGGCTTGCCATAGACTCAAGGCTGGCCTCCGGGCGAATCACTTCATCGTTTTTAACCAGGACTTTAAAGCCGCGCTGGTCATGGCCTTCGACACCAATAATTTCGTTATCGAAGTAGCCTTTCTCCATCGCCGCCTGGGCACGCTGGTGGGAGCGCACGCCAAACTTATCCTGATCTTCACGAGAGATGCCGTGCATCTTACCCAGCAGTTCAGCGGTAAGCCCCATCATCATGGCGGCTTTCGCCGCGTGCTTGCTGGCAGCGGGGTTAACATCAACGCCGTGAGCCATGGGCACGTGCTCCATGTGCTCTACCCCACCGATTACGTAAAAGTCGCCCATGCCCGCTTTGATGTTGGCAGCGGCGATGTGCAGCGCGGTCATTGAGGAGCCGCACAGACGGTTAACGGTTTGCGCGGGCACCGAACGAGGAATGCCGGTCATAATCGCCGCATTACGGGCGATGTTCATGGACTGCTCTAAGGTCTGGTTAACGCAGCCCCAAATCACATCATCCACTTCGGACGGATCCAGATTGGCGTTACGGGCAAACAGTGCCTGCATCACTGCAGCGGAAAGGTTCTCAGCGCGCACGTTACGGAACGCACCGTTTTTAGCTTTTGCCATGGCGGTACGTACACCGTCAACCACCACGATATCTCTTGGGTTCAAACTCATCTTCTATCTCCTATGCGTGGTGGTTAGGCCTGGTTACCAGCGTAAAATTGCTCATTATTTTGAGCCATCTGGCGCAGTTTCTCAGTCGGTGCGTATAGCGGGCCTAACTCATCCGCAAGGTTTTCAGCCAGCTTCACAAACTCAGCAACGCCCATCGCGTCAATGTAGCGCAGTGCGCCACCGCGGAAGGGAGGGAAACCAATACCGTAGATCAGTGCCATATCGGCTTCAGCAGGCGTCTCAACGATGCCATCTTCCAAGCAGCGAACGGTTTCCAGGCAAAGCGGTACCATCATGCGAGCAATGATGTCTTCATCCGTAAACTCTTTCTGCTCTTTGACGACTTCTTTGACCAGCGCGTAGGCCTGCTCGTCGGTGACTTTCTTTGGCTTGCCTTTCTTGTCTTCCTCGTAGGCATAGAAGCCTTTATCGTTTTTCTGGCCCAGGCGCTTGTTGTCGTACATCACCTGAATAGCGGTTTTGCCATCCCGCGCCATACGATCGGGGAAGCCTTCCGCCATCACCTCGTTAGCGTGGACTGCGGTATCCAGACCGACGACGTCTAGCAGATAAGCAGGGCCCATGGGCCAGCCGAACTTCTCCATTACCTTATCAACACGCTGGAAATCAGCGCCTTGCTCAACGAGGAAGCTAAAGCCACCAAAGTAAGGGAACAGTACGCGGTTAACCAAGAAGCCGGGGCAGTCGTTAACCACGATGGGGGTCTTACCCATGGCACGCGCATAAGCAACCGTTGCCGCCACAGCAGCGTCTGAGGTCTTCTCACCGCGAATAACTTCCACCAGCGGCATACGGTGCACTGGGTTGAAGAAGTGCATACCGCAGAAGTTTTCAGGACGCTTAAGGTTTTTAGCCAGACGATTGATGGAAATCGTCGAGGTGTTAGAGGTCAGAATGGTGTTTTCGCTGACCAGGCCTTCCACTTCAGTCAGGACGGCGTCTTTCACTTTCGGGTTTTCAACCACGGCCTCAACCACAAGATCGACGCTTTCGAAATCACCGTAAGAGAGCGTAGGACGAATATTGGTCAGCTTTTCGGCCATCTGCTCGGTGGTCAGCTTTTTACGCTCAACCTGCTTGGAGAACAGCTTACGCGCCTCTTTCAAGCCCAGCTCAATGGCTTCCTCATTGATATCTTTCATAACAATGGGCGTGCCTTTACTGGCGCTCTGGTAGGCAATACCACCGCCCATAATACCCGCACCTAGTACGGCGGTTTGCTTAACCGGCTGCGACTGTTTCTCGTATTTGCTGCCTTTTTTCTTTACGACTTGGTCGTTAAGGAACAAACCCACAAGGTTAAAGGCAACGCTGCTCAGTGCGAGTTTGGCAAACGCTTTTGCCTCAATCGCTTGAGCACGGGCACGTGTTTCACCGGCACCTTTTTGAATGACTTTGATGGACTCTACTGGCGCAGGATAGTGAGGGCCCGCCTTACCTGCCACGTAACCTTTGGCGGTTTCAAACGCCATCATTTGCTCAATTGCATTAAGCTTCAACGGCGACGTTTTCTCTTCACGGCGGGCCATGTAATCCAGCTCACCGGCATTAGCTCGGTCGAGGATATCCAGCGCCGCTTCTTCTAGCAGCTCATGGGCTACCGCCGCGTCTACTGCTCCCACCTTAAGCGCTGAGTTGGCGCGGTTTTCAGTGCCACCCGCAATCCATTCGATAGCGTTATCAGCACCAATCAAGCGCGGCAAACGTACACAACCACCCCAGCCCGGCAGAATGCCAAGCTTGGTTTCAGGCAGGCCAATTTTGGCTTTTTCACTCATCACGCGAAAATCGGTGGTCAACAATACTTCACAACCACCACCTAACGCTAAACCATTGATGGCCGTTACTGTGGGGAAAGGCAGGTCTTCAATGGCATTGAAGATATCGTGTACCTTGAGATTCATCTCAACCAGGTACTCTTCACCTTTATCAAATAGGCTATGGAACTCCGTAATATCGGCACCGACGATAAACGCCTCTTTGCCACTACGGATCAGTAAGCCTTGCAAATCGCTTTCGCCTTGAAGCGCTTTAACAGCCTCCCCCAATTCAGCGACTACACCGCTGGAAAGTTTATTGACGGACTCATCTTTCAAATCGAAAGTGAGTTGGGCGATGTCATTGCCACCTTGGGTCTTACGACGCTCCACCGTGATGGCATTGCCTTGATAGATCATCCGCGCTCTCTCCACAAGTTCGGGCTAGCCCCTTATATCGGACCCGCCTCGCATTTCATACGGTCGTTTGATTGTGTAAGCTTGGTTGAGTTACTGCAGAACGTCAAGCCCTGACTTTCGGCTAACACGCTTAGCGGCTATGACTCAGCGTAGCTTGAGGGGTTCAGTAGAAAAACCTCGCTTTGGATTGAAGTAACCTGCCACCATGCGATGCTCGCGCTAAACTAAATCACCCTGCTGTTTTACTGAGACCCCTTCTGCTATGAGCGCCCTGCTTACCCCCTCGCGCATTACCTCTCTACAGAATCGCGTTGAGCGCCTGGTCGAGCGCTTAAAACCGTGGAGCTGGCTGTGGCCACCTATGGCGTTTGCCGCTGGCTTGGGCAGTTTTTTCTTGGTCGACCGTCAACAGTGGCTGGGGGCAGCGTTAGCGCTTGGACTGCTGTTCGCTTGGCTGCTGCTGCTTTCAGAAAGTTTAATCAGCCGTTGGCTTGCAAAGCGTGGGCACCCCACGCTGCCTCGGGGGGTGACAACGTTTATCGCCCAAATGATTCACCAAGAAACGCTCTTCTTCACGCTACCGTTCATTTTAATCACCACCGTGTGGAACAGCGGCCAAACATTATTTGCCGCCCTGGTAGTAGGCATGGCGGCACTCTCGATCATTGACCCGCTCTACTACAAGCTAGCGGGCCGCTGGCGTAGCCTCTACTTTATTTTTCATGCCCAGTGCGTCTTTTTGGTCGTCCTGGTGGTTTTGCCAATCATGTTTTATCTCACGACTCGCCAAAGCCTACAACTAGCGCTCGTGATCACAGTACTGGTGGCCCTACCTAGCTTTTGGCATTTACTCAATAAACGCTCGCTGAAGCACTGGTGCCTATTTCTTGGGCTAACGTTGGTGCTTGCTTACGCCGCTTGGTTGGGCCGTATTTGGGTGCCACCCGCCAGCCTCTGGATGACCAGCAGCGCGCTTTCACCGGCCTTCAACATCCAACAGCGCCAACCGCAGGGTTCGATTGCGCTTACACCACAGGCATTACAAGCCAACGGCCTATACGTTTACACCGCCATACGAGCGCCCCGGGGCTTAAGCGAAACGATTTACCATACCTGGTACCACAATGGCGCGCCTATCGATGCGGTAGAGCTCGCCATTAATGGGGGACGTGAACAGGGCTATCGGGCTTGGAGCCATAAGCTCAACTTCCCCGCCGACCCTTCTGGAAAATGGCGCATCGACATTATGACCGACGGCGGCCAGCGGTTAGGCTTACTGCGTTTTAACGTATCGGAGGATCCTGACAAGGCCTCACTTGCCGACAGCCACATTAACGCAAGCGGGCTAAGCGGCCTCAATTTGCGCCGTTTTATTCCTGGCAGAAGCGACGATGCCGACCCGTCAAGTGAGAATTGAATAACAGAACACCTTGCAATCAGCGGTTCAGCTAATGACAATTCCTCCACTTACACTTATTGGTAGCCAATTGCTATGCCGTCATCCATTGGTTTTCGACTCGCCCGCCTGCCACATTTGTGGCGCTCTATCATCGACCGCAGACTAGCCCCCCTGGGGCTAACACAGACCCGCTGGGTTACGCTTTACCACCTTTGGAAGTTAGGGGAAGGGAACCCTCAGTGTGATTTGGCTCGCGCAATCGGGGTTGAAGCGCCTTCATTAGTCCGCACGCTAGGCCAGCTGGAGGAGCAGGGCTTAGTCGAGCGCCGCGCCTGCGATAATGATCGGCGCAGTAAGCGCATCTATCTCACGTCTGCGGCCATGCCCTTACTAGAGCAAATCGATAGCGTAGTGCTAGAAGCGCGTAAAGAGATGCTCGCCGGGTTAAACGAAAATGAACTCGATAAGCTGGATGAGTGGCTGGCACTCATCGAGGCTAACGGCCTCGCGATTCAAGCGCGGGATCAAGAAAATCCAAGCGCATAATGACCTTAGCACTACAAATGACGGCCGACACTCTGCGTTTGAAGCGGCTTATTAACGGGCTTATCGGAAAGGCCGCTTAGCGACCGTTTAAGCTGTTCAAAATCATCTAAGTAGGTGGTGAAACGCTCTGCGTTTTGCGACTCCCACCACCATAACGTGAGCGAACCGGGGGTCGACTCGATGACTAATGCATCTTGCGGCAGCCGCTCTAGCAGTGCTTTGAAAGGCTCGGTGGCGTTATCGGGCAGTGCTCGTAAAGGCGCAATACGCCACCGCCAGCCCGCGTGATACAGCTCAAGCGCATCGCTGGCACTCACATCTCTTAGTAGTACAAACGTAGGGCCGGGAGCTCCCTGCGGATAGTACCACCGGTAGGCTGGCATGGTGCCTCTAAAATGATGCAACGGGGGCTTATCCATCTTAATGGTGACCCCCTGTTTTTTGGCACTTTCACGTAGCGCCATCTGGCGTTTTTGCTTCGGGCTGGGCTTGAGCCACATTACTGGCGTAATGATAAACATCAATATCGCAACAATAATCAACCATTCCATTCTAACCCCACCTCTTCCGGACAAACTGCGTTAGCTACTTGAAAAAACCATGATATAGATCGTTGTTAAGATTGCCTGAGACGCCTAAAGTAAAGGACATCTAACAAAGCTCCTTCTTTGTTACTGAACGCTAAGGAGAAAAGCCATGAGCTATCGCCATATCCTGGTAGCCGTCGATTTAACCAAAGATTCGCACAAAGTGTTAGAGCGGGCGGTGGGCATTTCAGAACGCAACCAAGACGCTAAAATTTCCATTATGCATACGCTCGAGCCCTTGGGTTTCGCCTATGGTGGCGATATCCCTATGGACCTTACCAGCATTCAAGACCAGCTGGATGAGCACGCAAAAAAGCGCCTTGCTGAAATTGCCGCGCCGCATATTTCGCAAGCCGACCAGCATGTCGTTGTGGGCATGCCCGACACTGAGATCCACCGCTTTGCCGAAGAGCACGACGTTGATTTGATCGTGGTAGGCTCCCACGGGCGTCACGGTTTTGCTCTATTGCTCGGTTCTACATCCACCGGCGTTCTGCACGGCGCCCAATGCGATGTGCTTGCGGTGCGCGTAGGTAAAAAAGGCGAAAAAAGCGACGAGTAAACCATCTAACACCAAAGGCCCCTCCTGGGGCCTTTGGTGCTTAACGCGACTGACTATTCACCGTTGGCCATGGCCTCAAGCTCCATCCAACGCTCCATCGCCACTTCCAATGCCTGCTGCACCTTCTCAAGTGCTTGCAACTTGGCAGTCACCAACGCGGCTTCTTGCTGATAAAACGCCGGATCGCCAATCTCCTGCTCAAGTGACTCAACGTCACTTTCTAAGCGCTCAATCTCAGCGGGTAATCCATCCAACTCTCGCTGGAGCTTATAGGAAAGCTTGACGTTTTTTTTGGCGGGCTCCGCTGCTGCTGAGACCGGTGATATTTTTTCAACCACCTCGCTAGTGGGCTCCGTTTGCTGACGCGCGGCTCCATCCCAAGGCGCTGGCGGCAACTTCCCTCCCTGGCGAATCCAGTCCGTGTAGCCACCCACGTACTCACGCACGCAGCCCTCGCCTTCGAAGGCCAGCATGCTAGTCACCACGTTATCCATAAAGGTCCGGTCGTGGGAGACCAGCAGCAGTGTGCCGTCGAAATCCAGCAGCAGCTCTTCAAGCAGCTCTAGCGTTTCCATATCCAAGTCGTTGGTCGGCTCATCCAGCACCAGCACGTTGGCAGGCTGAGTAAACAGCTTGGCTAACAGCAGGCGGTTGGACTCGCCGCCCGAGAGCGCTTTAACTGGCTGGCGTACGCGATCCGGTGTGAACAGGAAGTCCTGCAGATAGCTCATCACGTGGCGATCTTTACCACCCACGCTGACCCGGTCGCTGCCTTGAGCGACGTTATCGTAGACGGTTTTTTCAAGTTCCAGGCCGGCGCGCAGCTGGTCGAAGTAGGCGACCTTCAAATTAGTGCCTAACTGCACGCTGCCCTCTGTGGGTTCCAGCTCCCCCAGCAGAATTTTCAGCAGCGTCGTTTTGCCGGCGCCGTTGCGTCCCAAGAAGCCAATGCGATCGCCGCGCATTACTTCAAGGTTTACATCACGCAGAATAACCTCGTCTCCAAACCGTTGCGTGACACCTTTCAGTTCGACTACCCGCTTACCGGTGCGCTCACCGCTATCCACTGTAAGGTTGGCCGTACCTTGGCGTTCACGGCGCTGGCTACGCTCCAAGCGCATTTGCTCCAGCTCGCGTACACGACCTTCGTTACGCGTGCGACGCGCTTTAACCCCCTGTCGTATCCAAACTTCTTCCTGAGCCAGTTTTTTATCAAACAGCGCATTTTCTCGGGCTTCTACCTCTAACTCATGCTGCTTGCGCTCTTGATACTCGGCGTAGGTGCCGGGATAACGACCTAATTTGCCTCGGTCTAGCTCAAGAATATTAGTCGCCAGCTTGGATAAGAAAGCCCTGTCGTGGGTAATCAGTAACACCGCGCCGTTAAAGGCGAGCAGTTGCTCCTCCAACCACGCGATGGTGTCTAGGTCCAGGTGGTTGGTAGGCTCATCCAGCAGCAACAGGTCAGGCTCTGAGACCAGCGCACGCGCCAACGCAACGCGGCGGCGCCAGCCACCGGAGAGCGCACTCATCTCAGCCTCAGGCGGTAACCCTAAACGGGTGAGCACGACATCGATACTCTGGTGAAACGACCAGCCGTCAATAGCCTCAATACGGGTTTGCAGCTTGGCCATGCGATTCATATCAGGATCGGGGTCATTGATTAAGTGCTGGTACTCAGACAGCAGTTCCCCGGCCTCGGGCAGCCCCTGGGCGACCATATCAAAAATGGTCATACCGGAAGATTCTGGCAGCTCCTGGGCCAGCACACCGATTTTCAGACCCGGCGCACGCCAAATCGAGCCATCATCGGCTTGGATATCGCCCGCCACCAATTTCAACAACGTTGATTTACCGGTGCCGTTGCGCCCGACCAGCGCCAGCCGCTCGCCTTTTTCAACCGTTAGGTCGGCGCGGTTAAGTAGTACTTGGGTGCCATAGGCGAGTTGCAGCTGTTCGAGTCGTAACAAGGTCACGCAGTGTCCTCCTTCGTCGTGAGGCGCACAGTGTAACGCATGCACTGCCTAAGAGGGGTAACCTTGTAGAGGCAAAGACCACATCGTGCTAACGTCGTGGGAATATTCGACAACCTTTACGTAGCGTCTGGGACGTTATTGAGGCAGGTGTGCAGTGACAGTAACTGTTTCGATGCACTTCGTGAACAAACTGCTGTATGGCTTAACGGACAGCGTGCCATTCCACAGCCGCTATTTAGAACAGGCGGGCATTTCGCCTTTTCTGTTAAGCGCACCCAATGGGCGAGTCACCGTTGAGCAGTTTGCCGAGCTTTATCGGCTTATCGCTCTTGAGCTAGACGATGAGACCCCACGATTTTTCTCACGCCCGCTACGCTGCGGCACTCTGAAACTACTCTGTTTAAGTCTGCTGGATGCCCCCACCCTACACGTCGCCTTGCACCGCTATACTCAGTTTTTCAGAATCATGTTGGATGATTTTAGCTACGATTTTACCGTTAACGATGGTGTGGCACGCATGGCCTTAGTGGAGCATGCCGCGCTGCCCGGTAGTCGCATTTTGATACACGAGCTGATGCTGAAACTGTTCCACGGCATTGCGTCATGGATGATTGCCCGCAAAATACCCCCTGTATTGATGGAGTGTAACTACGCGCCGCCCTCGTATAATGCTGACTATCTTTATTTCTATCCGGGCAAAGTGCGCTTTAATCAGCCTCAAACCGCTATGTCGTTTGATCAATCGTTACTGAACCACCCTATCCGGCAAACCAAACAACATCTGGCCGCCTTTTTACAGCGTGCTCCGGCCGACTGGTTTTATGTCTCATTTGAGGAGCAGCTGTTAACCCACCGAGTACGCGAACATCTAAGACGCCACTTACCTGCGGCGGCCAACGTTTCCCATGTGGCCGACGCGCTGCACATGTCGGTACGCACGCTGTCACGCCGATTAAAGGTAGAAGGCACACATTTCCAAGCCGTCAAAGATGAGTTTCGTCGAGATTATGCGGTTCAGGCACTAACCTGCAGCGCTCAGCCGCTTGCCTCTATTGCCGACACCCTTGGATTTGAAGACTTAGCCTGCTTTAGCAGGGCCTTTAAGCAGTGGACCGGCAATTCGCCCGCCGCCTATCGAAAAGCCCCGACGGCAGGCATCAAGCGATAGCCGTTTATATTTCCGTGCGGATACGCTTTTTATCCAGTTTGCCGACGCTGGTTTTGGGAATTTCATCGACCATACGGATAAGCGATGGAATGCCCCAGCGGTTGATAGCGCCCTGCTCGACGAACTGCTCCATAAAGGCTTGCACCTCCTCTGCCGTGGGTGGGTTCTTCAGATCGCTGGGCACCACTAACGCAGCCGGGCGCTCTCCCCATTTATCATCGGCAACGCCAATCACAGCCACCTCAGCAACGCCTGGGCACTGGCTGATATAGCTTTCCAGCTCAAGCGATGAGAGCCACTCCCCGCCGGTCTTAATAACATCTTTAATGCGGTCACTAATGGCTAAGAAGCCGTGCTCGTCAATGGAGCCCACATCGCCCGTATGTAGCCAACCATCACGCCATAACTCTTCGCTGCGCTTTTCTTCTTTGTAGTAGGCCTGAGTGAGCCAGGGTGCTTGGGCACGTACTTCGCCGACACTTTGGCCATCATGGGGTAGCGGTTTGCCGTCAGTATCGACCACTTGCAACTTCACCAAGGGCACTGGTAGGCCAGCCTTGCAGCGCCAAGGAAGCTGGGTATCGAAGTTCGCCTCACCCACCTCACGGGGCAGAATATCCGCCGTGAGCAGCGGGCAGGTTTCCGACATACCGTAGGCGCTGCGTGTATCAATACCCAGCGACCAAGCACGGCTGGCCAGCGCTTGAGTGAGAGCACTGCCGCCTACCAGCACTTTCCAGCCACTTAGGTCTACTTTTTTCGACGCAATCGCATCCGCACTGACCACCATGTTCAGCAGCGTGGGGACGCAGTGAGAAAAATCGACCTTTTCACTGACCAGCAGCTTCACAAGCATCTCGGGCTCGTATTTTCCGGGATACACCTGGGTGGCCCCCATCAGCGTCGCGGTATAGGGCACGCCCCATGCATGCACATGGAACATCGGCGTGATGGGCATGTAGACCTTATCACGATTGAGCAGCTCAAAGCCCGGCGCCTGGAAGGTACTGGCTTCACCCAGGGTATGCAGCACTAACTGTCGATGCGTAAAAAACACCCCTTTGGGATTACCGGTAGTGCCTGTGGTATAGAACAGCGTGGCCACGGCATTTTCATCAAAGATAGGGAAATCGTAATGACTGAGTTGCTCACTTAATAACGCCTCAAACTCCCCCACCAGAGGTAACGACGTGTTGACGTCTCTCGCCTCCTCCTGGCACAGCATGTAACCGTGAATATTGGGTAACTTATCCGCAAGAGGCTCAAGCAGTGGCACAAAGTCTTCGTGCACCAGTACGAACACATCTTCGGCGTGCTCCATGGTGTACAGAATCTGCTCGGGCGCTAAGCGCACGTTCACCGTGTGTAGCACAGCGCCAATCATGGGAATGGCGAAGAAGCATTCAAGGTAGCGGTGGCTGTCCCAATCCAGAACGGCCACCACATCCCCTGCTTTTACGCCCTTTGCCGTTAGCGTATGGGCAAGCTGATGCACCCGTTCGCGAAAACGTCGGTAATCGTGGCGGCACTGGTCGCGATAAACAATTTGGTTGTTACCCGCCATACGCACGCCTGACTCAAGCAAGTCGCCGATTAACAGTGGAGAATTAGTCGCGGAAGGCGTTGGAGGAATAATCTTGGGCGTTATCGTCGACATAAATACTCACCTTTTTGATTGTGTTGGCAAAATTAACCTATGCGTTCAAGAAGTAACCTTTACGCCTGAGCCCAGAATCACCAGCGCTCAATCAGCAGTGCAATGCCCTGCCCACCGCCGATACACAGCGTCACTAGGCCAAAACGGCCCCCGGTACGCTCTAATTCATGCAAGGCTTTTAAGATTAAGATAGCGCCGGTGGCGCCCACCGGGTGTCCAAGCGCTACTGCGCCGCCGTTGGGATTAAGTTTTTCCAAAGGAAAACCCAGCGTGTCGGCAACGGCCATTGCTTGAGCCGCAAAGGCTTCATTGGACTCAATGACATCGATATCGTTGATGTGCAGCCCCGCTTGCTGAAGGCAGCGCTTAACGGCGGGTATTGGCCCCAGCCCCATCAGCGAAGGCTCTACACCGGCCGTTGTAGCCACCCGCAGCCGTGCACGCGGGGTTAAGCCACGCGCCTTGGCTTCCTCTGCGTGGGCCAGCACTAACGACGCCGCACCATCATTAATACCCGAGGCGTTACCCGCCGTCACGATCCCATCTTTTTTGAAGGCCGGCTTAAGACGGGCTAAATCGCTAAGCGTTACGCCTTCGCGCACGTGTTCATCGCGTTTAAAGGAGATCGTCTGTTTGCCTTGGGCAACCTCAACCGCCACGATTTGCTCATCAAAGCGCCCTTCGGCAATAGCTCGAGCCGCCTTGTGGTGGCTATCGACGGCAAACTGATCCAGCTGCTCGCGGGTTAAGCCATACTGCTTAGCAATATTTTCGGCCGTCATACCCATGTGCCCGCTGCCAAACGGGTCGCTGAGAATACCTAGGGTAAGATCCTGAATATTGGCATCCCCCATGCGTATTCCATTACGCGCCTGGGGTGGCAGCACATAGGCACCTCGCGACATGGACTCTGCCCCACCCGCTAGCGCCAGACGACTATCGCCCAGTGCAATTTGTTGGGCAGCCGACACCACGGCTTGCACACCGGAACCACACAGCCGGTTCACGTTAAAGGCGCCCGCTTCTTTGGTAGCACCGGCATTCAATGCAATGTGACGCGCAAGATACGCATCCTGGGGGCCGGTGGTAATAATGTGCCCATACACCGAGTGGTCAATATCCTCGCCCACCACTCCCGCCCGACGCAGCGCTTCCTGAGCAGTAATCGTCCCTAGCTCAAAAGGCGCCAGCGATGAGAGTGTGCCCCCAAATCCTCCAATGGCAGTGCGTGCACCGCCCAAAATGACAACGCTATCCAGCTGCATGTGAACTCCTTAATCATGGCGCACGGCTGAGGGCTTATGCGACTTTTCCCAGCAGCGAACGCGCAACAACTTCTTTCATAATTTCCGAACTACCGGCATAAATAGTTTGTACGCGGGCGTCCAAGTAAAAGCGTGAAATGGGGTATTCATGGGTATAGCCATAACCACCGAACAGCTGAAGGCAACGATCAACAGCACGGCACTGGAGCTCGCTAAGCTGTAGTTTTAGGATAGCTGCATCCGTGCTGGTCATCGTGCCATGGCGGTACTTATCGACACATTGATCAAAATACGCCCGCGCCATGTCCAGCTGCGCTTTTATTTCAGCCAGCGTGAAGCGAGTATTTTGGAAGTCAGCCACCCTCTGGCCAAAGGCGTGGCGCTGGGTCACGTAATCAAGCGTCAACGCGAGCGCCCCTTCAACGGCACCCAGCGCTTGGGCGCCTACCCCTAACCGCTCCCGGGGCAGTTCTTGCATCAAGTAACGAAAACCCGCGCCTTCTTCGCCCAGTAAGGCGCTGTGTGGCAACAACAGTTGGTCAAACGCCAGTTCTGCCGTGTCGCTGGCATGCTGGCCAATTTTCTTGATCGGCTTACCCCGCGAAAAACCAGGTAACGTCGTGTCTACCAAAAATAGCGACACCCCTTTCGCCCCTGCCGTGGGGTCGGTTTTCGCACACACGATCACTAGGTCGGCCACTTGGCCATTGGTAATAAACAGCTTGCTGCCATTCAATATCCAGCCATCAGCCGTTTTGCTTGCGCGGGTTTTCATCGCCGCTAAGTCGCTACCGGCGTGGGGCTCGCTCATGGCGATGGCGCCCAGGCATTCGCCTTGGGCCATGGCGGGCAGCCACGTTTCACGCTGCTCGTTGGTGCCTAGATTTTGAAGATAGGGCATTACAATATTGGCGTGGATGTTATAAGCGCTGGCTAACCCGCCAAAGCCTTGGCGAGAGATCTCCTCAAGCGCCAGCTGGGTAATAGCAATATCAGCGCCAGCGCCCCCCCAGGTATCGTCAAGATCAATCCCTAATAACCCGGCCGCCCCTAGCGCTCTCCACAGTGAACGGGGTATTTCTCCAGCCTCCTCCCACTGTTGGTAAAAAGGCGCGACCTCTTGCGCTAAACAGCGCGAAATCATGGCATGAAACAGCTCGTTGGTTTGGGCGTCCATGCTTACTCCTTGAGATCTTGACGAAGATGGCGCTTGAGGATTTTACCCGCCGTACTTTTGGGCAGCGTGTCGGCAAACACCACGCGCTTAGGCACTTTATAGGGAGCGATTAAGCTTTTCGCATGGTGAATCAGCTCATCTTCGCTAACCCTTTGGCCCTCTTTCACCACAACGACCGCAGTAATGGCCTCTATCCATTTTTCATCGGGCAGGCCAACCACCGCCACCTCCGAAATAGCAGTATGCTTGAAAAGGGCTTCTTCCACTTCACGACTCGCTACCAGTACGCCGCCGGTATTAATCACATCTTTAATGCGATCAACCACATACAGATAGCCTGCTTCATCGAAATAGCCCACGTCGCCAGAGTGGAACCAACCGCCCTGAAAAGCCTCGGCGGTCATATCAGGTTTATCCCAATACCCCGTCATCAACTGTGGCGAGCGGTGAACAATCTCTCCATGTTCGCCAGGCGGCACGTCGTTCATATCTAAATCGACGATGCGGGTTTCTACGGTGAGGATTGGCCGCCCTGCTGAGGCGGGGCGCTCTGTATGCTCTTCTGGACGCAACACTGTGGCTAAAGGGGCAATCTCACTCTGCCCATAGCAGTTATAAAGCCCCACCCCATGAAAGCGCTGCTGCATCTCTTCTAAAACGGGCACCGGCATGATCGAGGCCCCATAATAGGCTTTTGTAAGGCTGGTTAAATCAAACTGATCAAACGTCGCGTGGCGCAGCAGGCTGATCCAGACGGTAGGCGGTGCAAAAAACGAGGCGATATTATGCTCTGAAATCGCAGCGAGACAGCTCTCTGGAAGCGGTGCTTCCAGTAGATAAACGGGTGCACCCAGCAGCAAGGCGGGCATTAAAAAAACATGCATCTGCGCCGAATGGTAAAGCGGCAAAGCAGCCAACATAGCGTCGTTGCTGTCTATATCCAGCTCAACCATGCAGGCCATGTATTCCGCCATTAGCGCCTGATGACTCATCATCGCGGCTTTGGGCGCCGCCGTGGTGCCCGAGGTATAAAGCAACTGGGCTAAGCTACTGCCTTCCAGCGCTACCTCTGGCTCATGGTCTGCTTGAGACGTGCGTGCACAGGCCAGCACGTCAAAGTCTGTTTGGTCGCCTTCATCAGCGGCGTAAAGGGTTCCCTCTATGGTTAAACCCAAACCTTGTGTCGCTTCAGCGACTTTATCGGCTAGCACAGTATCGCTGAGCAGCCCTTTCGCCCCCGACTGCTCCAGGATATAACGCAGCTCTTCGCTGCTAAGCGCAAAGTTAATGGGCACATGCACAAGCCCGGCCTTTGTGGCTGCCAGCCAAGCAATCACGTAGGCATCTGAGTTCTTGCCGTATACCGCCAGCCGATCCCCAGGAGATAGACCCGCCTTTAGCAGGCCATTGGCAACTTGATTAGCGGCACTGTTAAGCGCTTGATAATTCCACGAACGCTCACCAAAGGTCAGCGCTGGCCGCTGTGCGTACTTGCGAGCGCTGCGATTTAACGCAGCGCCGATGGTATTACGGTGGATTAAATGCGTGTTCGACATGCCAAGTCCTTGTTAGTGTTGTGCTTGATTGGCAGGGCGTTAGCTATTAACGAGCGGGCAAACGCTTTCAGATAGCGGCCGAAACGCCTCTTCGGCGGGAATAGTGCGCACCACTCGGAAAAGGTCGTCTTCGTCTGCAGACTCATCCGGCGATTTCACCTCAACCAGATACATGTCGTGCACCATGCGGCCGTCTTCGCGGATATAGCCGTTGGTGGCAAAAATATCGTTAATTGGGGTATCTGCCATCTGTTGGCGAACCGTTTGGGTATCGTCTGTACCCGTGGCTTCAATCGCTTCTAAATAGTGGAGGGTACTAGAGTAGATGCCCGCGTGAACCATGGTTGGCATACTGCCAGTACGCTCGCGGAAGCGCTCTGCCCAGGCACGCGTTTCTTCGTTTAAATCGTAGTACCAGGCCTTTGTGAACTGTAGCCCCTGGGCATTTTCTAACCCAATGCTGCGTATATCCGTGCTGAACAGCACCATGCCCGCTAAAATTTGGCCAGCTTGAGTAATACCAAACTCTCCAGCTGTTTGAACGGCATTAATGGTATCGCCGCCAGCATTATTTAGGGCAATAACGTCAGCGCCAGACGCTTGGGCCTGGAGCATAAAAGAGGAGAAATCATTATTTGGGAAAGGGTGTCGCGCGCGCCCCACAACCGTGCCACCGTTTTCGGTAACCACACGCTCCACATCTGCCTCAAGGGCATGGCCAAACGAGTAGTCGGCACTTAACAGGTACCAGTTCTTGTAACCCTCGTCGGTAATGGCTTTTGCCGTACCGTTGGACATCGCCCAGGTATCATAGACCCAGTGGATATGATTAGGAGAGCAGTGCTCGTTAGTCACCCCAGAAGATACTGCGCCATTCACCAGGCCCAGTTTATCCGCGTCTTCTAAAAGCCTAACAGCCGCCAATGTGACCGATGATGCCACTAAGCCTGTGACCATATCGACATTGCGCTCATCAATCCATTCGCGCACAACGCTTGACCCTACATCGGGGCTATTACGATCATCAGCACTGAAAACCACAATGTTGGCACCGTGCACGCTGCCACCCACATCTTCAATCGCCATTTCAATGGCGTCTTGCCCTAGAGGACCAATGGGATCTCGATAAACACCTGACATATCAGCTAAGTAGCCAATTCGAATTTCATTATCTGAAATCCCATCGCTAGCAAAAGCACTCGGTGTAACACTGGCAGCCAGCAGGGCAGCCGATAGCGTAGAAAGAGTAAAATTTCGAGTTAGTTGCATTGTTATTAACCTGTCTATTGTTGTTATTGGATAGGCCTTAATGGCGCTTTAGGCCATGGCTCTTTTTCATAGTAAGAGTAAACATCGCTTATCTGTTTACCTATCAAGCCAGTTTTTTTGCAATTCGTGCCATTCGTTACCGTCATCTATTGTCATGATCCATTAGTCGATGCCGCTTACCATCGTTACAATAGGGTTTTGCCGTTGAGTAGGAGCAAGGTGTGGGCACACCCTATACAGATGAATTTTTACCCGACGCGCTGCAATTTCGTCCCGAGTCGCCGCTGGTGGATATTGGCGCAAACCTGACCCACGAGAGCTTTCAGCGTGACCTTGCTGATGTCATTGCCAGAGCGAAAGCAGCCAATGTGACTGCGCTGATTGTTACCGGCACTGATATCGAACATGCCGAACAAGCAGTTGCTATGGCGCAGCAGTTTAAAGGCGTATACGCAACCGCAGGGGTTCACCCTCATGACGCCAAAGGCTGGAACAGCGATGTAGCGCACCAACTGAAAGCGCTTCACGGGCAGCCTGAAGTTGTCGCTGTTGGTGAGTGCGGGCTGGACTTTAACCGCAACTTTTCGACACCTCAGGCGCAAGAGCGAGCCTTTGAAGCTCAGTTAGGTTTAGCCGTTGAAAGCGGTTTGCCACTTTTCTTGCATGAGCGCGATGCGGGCCAACGCATGAAAGAGATGCTGCGCAGCTGGCGCGATGATATCAGCCAAGCAGTTATTCACTGTTTTACCGCTGACCGCGCGACCCTGCATGGATACCTTGACCTTGACCTGCACATTGGTTTAACCGGCTGGATTTGCGACGAACGTCGAGGCCACTCCCTTCGCTCGCTGGTTAACGATATTCCCCTTGAGCGTTTGATGGTGGAAACCGACTGCCCTTATCTGCTGCCCCGCAACCTTCCTGCAAAATTGAAAGGGCGCCGACACGAGCCAGCCCTGCTACCCTGGATTGTAAAAGAAATTGCCCTTTGGCATAACGTAAGCGAAACAGAGCTAGGCGAGGCAACCACCCGCACGGCTCAGCGTTTTTTCCGCATTGACGCAGCATCTTAATAGGAGTGATAGCGTGGCTGATTATCCAGGATTTATTGCCATTGAGACGGGCGACGAAGATGGCTTGCCACTGGTTATTGCCTGGTCACTGCCGGATGGTCGTATCAAGCAGACCCTGATCCAGCCTGATGATAGCTGGATCACTGAAGATACCAATGTCATGGGGGCTTACAGTATTGAAGAGCTTGAGAGCTTGGGCGTTAGCCCGCTAGATGTAATTCGAGAGCTAGAGACTGATTATTTTTCAGCAACGCTCTATACCAGTGACAACGGTGAGGATGAAGCTGCCATAGCACGCCTGTTTGATACTTACGGGCTTGACCCGTTTATTGAATTGGCACCTGCCAACGTGCTTTACGATAAGGTTAGCGCTAGTGAATGGCATAGGCTGCGCAGTGAAACCTTCAATGACCTAGGTCTTGAACCCATGCGGCCAGAAGACGAAATCACCGTCATGCTTTCTTTGCACCAACGGCTTACCGAGCAAGATTAAACCTGGCAGGCCGTGTGAGCACCTAAAGCTATCCGCCCCTGCTGAATAGCCTTGTTAAGCGTGTCAGCGTGTTGGTAGTAGCGCGCCAACGCAACATAGAATGCGTGGGCGCGCGCAGGAAGCCCTTCTTTCTGATAGCGTCGGGCCCGCGCAGCTACTTTGCGTGAGAACTGCTCACGATCTACGTCTACGTCACCCCCTAGATTATCGACGCTGACATGAAAGGTGCGCTCACAGGCATGCGTAAATAGCTTTTCAAGCGCTTGGGGCGCAATTTCTGCTTGCTCGAACGCCTGCTGCTGCTCGGCATTTCGACCATCCGGTAGATACCAGTAACCGTAATCTTCCAATTGCCGCCGCCGATGGCCTGCAATACACCAATGGCTTATTTCATGCAGAGCACTGGCAAAATAGCCGCGGGCAAAAATAACCTGGTGGAATGGCGTATCAGTCGTTGCTGGCAGGTAAAGCGGCTCGTCACCGCCTTTTACAAGCCGTGTCATATAGCTTTCTGCAAAAACGCCATCAAATAGCGCCACTATATCGTTCAGCGTCCAACGCCCTTCGTTATGAGTTGTCATGGTGTCACTTTAGCTATCGATTTTGAGCAGTATATCTCAGCGTAACCCGCGCACTAAAGTAGTGTGCTGACCCAAGTGGAGACGGAAAAGATTAGCAACTCCTGCTAATCTATCGGCTTTTCCTGGGCCACTTAACTAACTAGGAGCCTGACCTTGGGCGGCTTTGCTAAACAGATTAAATCAACCTATTGGCCAGAAACCCGCATGCTGGTAGCGCTAGCGCTACCCATTTGCGGCGCACAGCTTGCCCAGGCGGGCATGAGCGTGGTTGATGTGATGATGACGGGGCGCTACAACGCGACGTCTCTGGCAGCAGTATCGGTAGGTTCAAGCCTATGGATGCCACTCATGCTATTTATGACGGGCACGCTGATGGGGCTAACGCCGATTGTGGCGCACCTTTTAGGTGGCCAGCGCAATGACGACATTCGCCCTGCCGTACATCAAGCGCTTTGGGTGGCGCTCGTATTAGGCATCATTGCCGCTCTGTTACTCTGGTTTTCGGTAATGCCCATTTTCGAAGCGATGGATGTGCCGAACACAGTGGCTAGAGAGTCTGCTGCGTATCTGTCTGCGGTGGCCTTTGGCATGCCTGGCATTGCGCTCTTCCAAGCACTTAGGGCCTTCTCAGACGGGATGAACCATACCCGGCCAGCCCTATGGATCAGCTTGGTAGGTCTTACGGTTAATATTCCCAGTAACTACGTATTGATCTATGGCGGCGACGGCCTAACAAATCTCTTAGGTGATTGGTTGCCTACCACCGTTCAGCAATTACCAGCCCTTGGCGCTTTTGGTTGTGGTATCGCCACGGCCCTTTCGATGTGGACAATGGCGCTCGCGATGGCCTATTACACGCGTCGTGGCCGCACCTACCGCAGCGTCTCATTATGGCAGCAGCTAACGCCGCCCAACCTAGCGTGTATTCGTGAGCTGGTCGTTGTGGGAGTACCTATCGGCGTCGCTATTTTTGTTGAAGTAACGCTTTTCACTCTTATCGCGCTCTTCATTGCCAGTTTTGGCGAAGTCACCGTGGGTGCCCACCAAATCGCCCTGAGCTATACCACCATTCTCTTTATGCTCCCGATGTCACTCAGCATGGCGCTAACGGTACGTGTGGGCAACACGCTTGGGCGGCAGCACTTGGCATTAGCCCGGAAAGTCGCTTGGAATGGTATTGTTATCAGTATCATCGTAGCGGCTATTAACAGCTCTCTGATATGGATAACAGCAGAGCCGGTCATTTCACTCTATACCTCAAACCCTGATGTCCAGGCATTAGCGCTAACCATCATCGCGCTGGCCGTTATTTTTCAACTTTCAGATTCATTACAGGTTAACTTAGCGGGCGCGCTAAGAGGTTATAAAGATACGCGAATTGTAATGATTATTACGGTGCTGTCCTACTGGATTGTTGGCTTAGGCGGCGGGCACTGGTTAGGAACTCACGGCGTAATCGGAGTGTCTGAACCAATGGGTGTACATGGATACTGGATAGGCTTAATCGCGGGGCTCAGCACTGCTGCTGCTTTACTTGGGTGGCGGTTAAAGTGGATCAGCCAAAAGGAGTAACTCCTCTATGACACCCTTTGCTAACAAAGGATTGCTTGCGGCATTCTCGGTCATCTCTTTGCTAGCAGGATGCGGCAATAACAACGCTGAACAACCCTGGGTTGCCTACCATGAGCAGCTGGCCACGGATCTCAACCTCTCAACGGCTATTGAGCGTTTTCCGCCCCGCAACATTGGCGCTTTCCCCGACCTTCAAAGTAGGCAAATTCACGTCCCTGAAATACGTGAGAGCTTGCTGAATGTTTATGCGCTACGGGAGTGCCAAATCACTTCCCTCGTTGCTGCACGCAATAATCAATTGGGACGCGTTGCACCACCCAGCCAGCAGTGGCTTTACGAACGTACTCTCTGGCAACGTTTAAGTAGCTGTTGGAACAGCGAGGCTGTGAGTGAGTTAAGCGATGAAAATAGAGAGCGCCTTGAAACATTAACGTTGCAAAAAACCGCTCAGTTACCTGCAGTGAGCTGGAATGCCATCTTTGAATCTGACGAATGGGAAAAGAGTTTTTCCAGAGCTAGTGAACCTTTAAACCCACCAAGCACAGCGGATTTTTCTCAACAGCTTGCATCGCTTAAATACCTGTATCAAATGGTACTGAATCAATTTAGTCGTGAGTGGCAACAAGACTCTACTACCCTTGAGAATCACCTTAAAACGCTTCAAGAACGTCCCCTAACCGCAGAGTTTCTACGCTCACTTCTTCTCGCTGAACAGCGTTTGAATGAAGCCAATAACGTGCTTTCAGAACAATCACTATCTGATGATACATGCTTACAGCCTTGGGATAACTCCTGGCTTATATCCCTTGAGCAACATGCAGAACAGTGGCTTATTTCTATCAATCAACTCTTCGACACGCATAATGTCACTCCGCCAGAGAGCATTGCGGAATATCAACATTCATGGCTATCAATGAGCAACCCCAGTGCGCCTTGGCAGCAATTTCAAACCGCACAAGCCGCCCACGAACAGCTTAGAAACCGCTTTTCAACTTGTGCGGCTGCGTAAAAAATACGTTCTCCTCTTAACCTTCTGGTAAACCTGTGCTATTGGTGAACTATGTGGTGAGTAAAAACGCTTACCAACGTCGAGACCACGCAGCACAAGGAGGGACACCATGGGCGCATCCCAGTCACCCCGCTCTGCCCAGGTCATCGACCTGGATACCGTGCGTCAGCATCATCAGGCGCAGAAATGTTTGATTCGTCTAGCACCTGAGTTAGATGGATTAGAGATGGTTTACCAGCTCGCTGCGAGTCCCGACACCTACTATGGCCTGCCTATTCTGGCATGGGGCCTACGAAAAGACGGTAGCGTGGTTGGGCTAGTACCTTGGATGGAAAAGCTGGCGACTTGCCATGATTTAGACAGTCATGAGAGTGGCCTATTCATCGGTTATCGTGACCCGGAGACGGAAGAGATCTTCGCACTTCCCCCCGACCACAAATATGACGAATTAACCGCGGCAGCAACCTACTTTGAGTATGAAGCGTCAGAAGAGGTCTCGCTGATTCAGCAACTCCCCGATACGCTGGGCACCCATGCTTTATGCATGAACCATCCCAATGCCCCTTGGCATATGAAAGCCGTCTACGGCTGGCGTCTCTATAGTGATGGCAGCGTAGAAGCCCTCCTAGCCGACGAACAAAAAGCCACCATGACGCCAATCTTACTTGGCGATAAGTGTCTATACGAAGCCCATTTACGCCATCAAACGGTTTACTTCTTCCAGCGGCATATCGCCAATCAAATTATGGAAGAAGACCCTGCTACGCTAGATGCATTGGCAATGATGGTTGTCCCCCACGGAGAAGACAATTAGGTCAACCATTTGCGAGGCTATTCACCATTAGTCGGTACTGGCCTCGCTACACTCCACAGCCTTAGGCTAAACGGATAAAGTAGAGATAGTAGCCACTTTCTTCGTGCTTCATTAACAACTCGTGGCCTAAAAACTGACAAAATTTAGGAACGTCTCGGGTCGTCGCGGGATCGGTAGCTATTACTTTTAGTATTTGCCCTGACACCATGTCGCGTACTTGGTTGTGCATCAGCATGATTGGCTCAGGGCAGTAAAGTCCAGTGGTGTCTAACGATGCGTCAAATGCTTGCGTGTCGTCGGTATTAACAGTCATTTATATTCTCGGTTAGGAACCAACAGCATGATAAAAGTAATCATTGAAAGGCGCATTATGCCCGGCCTGGAAGAAGAGTTTGAGCAAGCTGCACGCGAAGCCATGCGCGTTTCCCTTGGTGTAAGAGGGTTTGTTGGTGGGGAAACGCTGGTAGAGCTTGGCCATACGGATCGGCGCCTAATGATTACCAAATGGCGCGACCTGCGCGCTTGGAAAGAGTGGCATACAAGTGAGGCCCGCGCAGTCGCTATGCAGCGTATTTTACCGCTATTAACCGAAGAAGAAACCATTCGGGTCTACGAGCCAGGCTATTAAAATTTCAGCTTACTTAGCGGGTTTATTAATGAATTAACCGCACATGTACCGTCACCTCTTCTCGGTCATGGTAGAGGTGACGGCAGGAAACTGTAGCCCGCACACCAGCCTCTGCCAACGTCTCATCCAAGGATGTTAAACAGCGCGTCACCTCTTCCCAGCGCTTTTTCATAGGCAGCTTAAGATTAAAAATCGCCTCGCGACACCATTTCCGCGTCAGCCAACGCTCTACCATTGCCAATACGCGTACGGGCTTATCAACAATATCGCATACCAGCCAATCAAGTCGCTGAGGCGGCTCCCAGCTAAAGCCATCTTCTTTAAGGTGGTCAATTTGTCCAGTGGCCATTAGCGATTTATCCATCGGCCCATTATCGATAGCGTAAACATACATGCCACGCTGAACCAGCTGCCAGGTCCAACCACCTGGGGCTGCCCCTAAATCAGCGGCCTGCATATGCGCGGACAGCCGATCATCCCACTGCTCGCGAGGAATAAACTCATGCCAGGCCTCTTCTAGCTTCAGCGTTGAACGGCTAGGCGCTCGGGAAGGGAAGCGCAAGCGACGGATGCCATTAATCAGTTCGCTCCGATTATCGGGGAAACTCATACCAAGCTGGACACGATCGCCATCAGTCCAAAAAATATGCAACCGACGCCCCCCAGCTTTACCCCGCAGAGCACCACGTTTTTTTAGCATACTCTGTAGTGGCTTAGTGAGCGCTTTAATCAAGCCTACCAGTGCTTTTCCGTCATTGGTGTCGGGCGTTTCATGCCAAATTTCTTCAAAACTCCAACGGCTTGCCTTCACTTGATCCAGAATAGCGGTCAAGCGATCTTCCCTAGAGAGTGTTAGCGCTGGCAACGCAGCTAGGCTTTGGCGTGCAAAAATAAGCCGCTTAAATGCTGCCTGGCGGTGCACATCATTGATCGGCTCTCCATCTAAACGCGTCAGACTCGCCCACCCCTCACCTTGCGCAGGCTCACAAGTCACGCCTTGCTGCTTGGCATGATGCTGCATCTCTGACAGCGCATCGCCTTCAAAACCTGGCCGACAGTAAACTAGCCACGATGTGGGTACCGTTTCACTCACCTATTCACCTCACGTTTACCTGACAAAACTGAAATAGCTATCTAACTGATTATTAAAGCGCATCATAGCACTTATCTAACAGAGGGTATTTTGTTTAGCGCATAGCAAAACGCCCCGAGCACAGTGTGCTCGGGGCGTTTCTTAATAAGTGCCTGACGATGACCTACTCTCGCATGGGGAGACCCCACACTACCATCGGCGCTAAGCGGTTTCACTGCTGAGTTCGGCAAGGGATCAGGTGGTTCACGCTCGCTATGGTCGTCAGGCGTAACTTGTAATGCATATCATGCTGAACAGGCAATGCGTGTTTTGTGATCGTCTCTTGTCAGCAAGCGTCTTGGCTTGCCGCTGCGTATCCGGTGTTCGTTATCACTGCGACCAGACCCCTTGGGTGTTATAGGGTCAAGCCTCACGGGCCATTAGTACACGTTAGCTCAACGCCTTGCAGCGCTTCCACACCGTGCCTATCAACCAGCTGGTCTCGCTGGGCCCTTTAGGAGGCTCAAGGCCTCGGGGATGTCTCATCTTGAAGGGGGCTTCCCGCTTAGATGCTTTCAGCGGTTATCCTGTCCGACCATAGCTACCCGGCAATGCCACTGGCGTGACAACCGGAACACCAGAGGGTCGTCCACTCCGGTCCTCTCGTACTAGGAGCAGCTCTTCTCAAACATCCAACGCCCACGGCAGATAGGGACCGAACTGTCTCACGACGTTCTAAACCCAGCTCGCGTACCACTTTAAATGGCGAACAGCCATACCCTTGGGACCGACTTCAGCCCCAGGATGTGATGAGCCGACATCGAGGTGCCAAACACCGCCGTCGATGTGAACTCTTGGGCGGTATCAGCCTGTTATCCCCGGAGTACCTTTTATCCGTTGAGCGATGGCCCTTCCATACAGAACCACCGGATCACTAGAACCTGCTTTCGCACCTGCTCGACGTGTCTGTCTCGCAGTCAAGCACCCTTATGCTCTTGCACTCACTGCACGATGTCCGACCGTGCTGAGGGTACCTTCGTGCTCCTCCGTTACTCTTTGGGAGGAGACCGCCCCAGTCAAACTACCCACCACACACTGTCCTCGATCCGGATAACGGACCTGAGTGAGAACGCCAATGATGCCAGGCTGGTATTTCAAGGTTGGCTCCACTCGAACTGGCGTCCGGGTTTCAAAGCCTCCCAGCTATCCTACACAGGCAACATCAGCGTCCAGTGTGAAGCTATAGTAAAGGTTCACGGGGTCTTTCCGTCTAGCCGCGGGTACACCGCATCTTCACGGCGATTTCAATTTCACTGAGTCTCGGGTGGAGACAGCGTGGCCATCATTACGCCATTCGTGCAGGTCGGAACTTACCCGACAAGGAATTTCGCTACCTTAGGACCGTTATAGTTACGGCCGCCGTTTACCGGGGCTTCAATCAAGAGCTTCGCCTTACGGCTAACACCATCATTTAACCTTCCGGCACCGGGCAGGCGTCACACCCTATACGTCCTCTTACGAGTTAGCAGAGTGCTGTGTTTTTACTAAACAGTTGCAGCCACCTGGTATCTTCGACCGGTTCGGGCTGAGAGAGCAAGTCTCGTCACCCTACGCCGGCGTGCCTTCTCCCGAAGTTACGGCACCATTTTGCCTAGTTCCTTCACCCGAGTTCTCTCAAGCGCCTTGGGATTCTCACCCTGACCACCTGTGTCGGTTTGGGGTACGGTCGCACATGATCTGAAGCTTAGAGGCTTTTCCTGGAAGCGTGGCATTGATGACTCCGACACCGTGGTGTCTTCGTCTCGTGTCTCGGCCTTAAAGGGTCCCGGATTTACCTAAGACCCCAGCCTACTCACTTTCACCAGGACAACCAACGCCTGGCTCACCTAGCCTTCTCCGTCCCCCCATCGCAATCATGTCCGGTACGGGAATATTGACCCGTTTCCCATCGACTACGCCTTTCGGCCTCGCCTTAGGGGCCGACTCACTCTGCTCCGATTAGCGTCGAACAGAAACCCTTGGTCTTCCGGCGAGGGAGTTTTTCACTCCCTTTATCGTTACTCATGTCAGCATTCGCACTCGTGATACCTCCAGCGAACTTCTCAATTCACCTTCATCGGCTTACACGACGCTCCTCTACCGCGCATTCCTAAGAATGCACCCGTAGCTTCGGTACCTGGTTTAGCCCCGTTACATCTTCCGCGCAGGCCGACTCGACTAGTGAGCTATTACGCTTTCTTTAAAGGATGGCTGCTTCTAAGCCAACCTCCTAGCTGTCTGAGCCTTCCCACATCGTTTCCCACTTAACCAGGATTTGGGGACCTTAGCTGACGGTCTGGGTTGTTTCCCTTTTCACGACGGACGTTAGCACCCGCCGTGTGTCTCCCACGCTCGCACTCACCGGTATTCGGAGTTTGCCTCGGGTTGGTAAGTCGGGATGACCCCCTAGCCGAAACAGTGCTCTACCCCCGGCGGTGATACGTGAGGCGCTACCTAAATAGCTTTCGAGGAGAACCAGCTATCTCCGAGCTTGATTAGCCTTTCACTCCGATCCACAAGTCATCCAAATCTTTTTCAACAGATCCTGGTTCGGGCCTCCAATTGATGTTACTCAATCTTCACCCTGCTCATGGATAGATCGCTCGGTTTCGGGTCTATATCCAGCGACTGTGTCGCCCAGTTAAGACTCGGTTTCCCTACGGCTCCCCTAAACGGTTAACCTCGCCACTGAATATAAGTCGCTGACCCATTATACAAAAGGTACGCAGTCACAGAACAAGTCTGCTCCTACTGCTTGTACGCACACGGTTTCAGGATCTATTTCACTCCCCTCTCCGGGGTTCTTTTCGCCTTTCCCTCACGGTACTGGTTCACTATCGGTCAGCCAGGAGTATTTAGCCTTGGAGGATGGTCCCCCCGTCTTCAGTCAAGGTTTCTCGTGCCCCGACCTACTCGATTTCACATGATCAGATTTTCGACTACGGGGCTATCACCCGCTACGGCCACGCTTCCCAGCGTGTTCGCCTAATCAGTCTCATGCTTAAGGGCTGGTCCCCGTTCGCTCGCCGCTACTAGGGGAATCTCGGTTGATTTCTTTTCCTCAGGGTACTTAGATGTTTCAGTTCCCCTGGTTCGCCTCTTACGCCTATGTATTCAGCGCAAGATACTCAGCTTATGCTGAGTGGGTTTCCCCATTCAGAGATGCCCGGGTCACAGGTTGTTTGCCACCTCGCCGAGCCTTATCGCAGGCTACCACGTCTTTCATCGCCTCTGGCTGCCTAGGCATCCACCGTGTGCGCTTCATTGCTTGACCCTATAACCCGAAGGAGTCTGGATGTCGCAATGATAACGATTGCCGGATACGCTTGAGACGTATCACAAAACAATTACGTATAAACACTTCTAAGAAGTGTTTATGTCAGCATGATATACATTGTTAAAGAGCGACTGCTATGCGCAGTGATAAGCGTTCTTTCACGTTAAAAAAAGAGAGAAGACCTTTCTTTTTCTTTTAATGTGAAAAAAGCATTCGCTTATCACTGCGTATCAACAGCATTCTGATCAGGCAATTCATTGTGAGCGCTTACCGCGAGGATGATGCATCGCTTAAGGAGGTGATCCAGCCGCAGGTTCCCCTACGGCTACCTTGTTACGACTTCACCCCAGTCATGAACCACACCGTGGTGATCGCCCTCTTGCGTTAGGCTAACCACTTCTGGTGCAGTCCACTCCCATGGTGTGACGGGCGGTGTGTACAAGGCCCGGGAACGTATTCACCGTGACATTCTGATTCACGATTACTAGCGATTCCGACTTCACGGAGTCGAGTTGCAGACTCCGATCCGGACTGAGACCGGCTTTTCGGGATTAGCTCACTCTCGCGAGTTGGCAACCCTTTGTACCGGCCATTGTAGCACGTGTGTAGCCCTACTCGTAAGGGCCATGATGACTTGACGTCGTCCCCACCTTCCTCCGGTTTGTCACCGGCAGTCTCCTTAGAGTTCCCGGCATTACCCGCTGGCAAATAAGGACAAGGGTTGCGCTCGTTACGGGACTTAACCCAACATTTCACAACACGAGCTGACGACAGCCATGCAGCACCTGTCTCTGCGTTCCCGAAGGCACCAAGTGATCTCTCACAAGTTCGCAGGATGTCAAGAGTAGGTAAGGTTCTTCGCGTTGCATCGAATTAAACCACATGCTCCACCGCTTGTGCGGGCCCCCGTCAATTCATTTGAGTTTTAACCTTGCGGCCGTACTCCCCAGGCGGTCGACTTATCGCGTTAACTTCGCCACAAAGTGCGCTAGGCACCCAACGGCTGGTCGACATCGTTTACGGCGTGGACTACCAGGGTATCTAATCCTGTTTGCTACCCACGCTTTCGCACCTCAGTGTCAGTGTCAGTCCAGAAGGCCGCCTTCGCCACTGGTATTCCTCCCGATCTCTACGCATTTCACCGCTACACCGGGAATTCTACCTTCCTCTCCTGCACTCTAGCTTGACAGTTCCGGATGCCGTTCCCAGGTTGAGCCCGGGGCTTTCACAACCGGCTTATCAAGCCACCTACGCGCGCTTTACGCCCAGTAATTCCGATTAACGCTTGCACCCTCCGTATTACCGCGGCTGCTGGCACGGAGTTAGCCGGTGCTTCTTCTGCGAGTGATGTCTTTCCTAGGGGGTATTAACCCCTAGGCGTTCTTCCTCGCTGAAAGTGCTTTACAACCCGAGGGCCTTCTTCACACACGCGGCATGGCTGGATCAGGGTTGCCCCCATTGTCCAATATTCCCCACTGCTGCCTCCCGTAGGAGTTCGGGCCGTGTCTCAGTCCCGATGTGGCTGATCATCCTCTCAGACCAGCTACGGATCGTTGCCTTGGTGAGCCATTACCTCACCAACTAGCTAATCCGACATAGGCTCATCCAATAGCGGGAGCCGGAGCCCCCTTTCTCCCGTAGGACGTATGCGGTATTAGCCTGGGTTTCCCCAGGTTATCCCCCACTACCGGGCAGATTCCTATGCATTACTCACCCGTCCGCCGCTCGTCAGCATCTAGCAAGCTAGACCTGTTACCGCTCGACTTGCATGTGTTAGGCCTGCCGCCAGCGTTCAATCTGAGCCATGATCAAACTCTTCAGTTTAAAATCATTGTGATGCTTACCTGTCACTCGAAAGCAACAGAAGCGCATCAAACTTGGCTCAAGGTTCAAACGAATTCGAAAGATTCGAAAATCTTTCTTGTGCGCTTGCCTTGATATTTGGTGATTTATCACCCTCATCGGCAAGCGCCCACATGAATTACCTGATCAAATTGTTAAAGAGCTGTTTCGCTGTGTTGGCTCGATGACTTGAACCGTGTTGCCTCAGCGAGGAAGGCGTATTCTACGCATTTCCTGGTGATTGTCAACCGCTGTTTTCAGTGACTGAATTCAGCGAACGAGGCGAGCCAAACAACTGCTCTAACCTACTGACAAACCGAAGGTTTTCACCTTCATGCACCGCTGGTAACGCTTGGCGTCCCCGGCAGCGGATGCGTACTTTACGGATTCGCGGCCGGGTTGGCAAGGGCTTTTGTAAAATAAGCTGTAATAAAAAAGCGGCAGACGATGCCCAGGGGCAAGTCCGCCGCAAACCACCGATCAGTACCCTGACCAGAGAGTGCCTGGTAAACGCCTAAGCTTAAATCTCGAAGCCTAAGCCAAAATCATCGCTTGAAATGGCCATTAAACTGCCCGCGCCCGCTTGGATCATTGCAGCGTGTGCTTTGGTACGTGGCAACAGGCGCTGGTAGTAGAAGCGTGCGGTATTGAGCTTAGCGGCATAAAATGCTTTTTCTTCTCCCTCTAAAGAGGAAGAGGCCTTTTTAGCAGCAAGAGCAAATAGATAAGCAACCGCGACGTAACCTGAGTACATCAGGTAATCAACACTTGCAGCACCCACTTCCTCACGGTCCTGCATGGCCTTCATGCCCACCCCCATCGTTAGCTCGCCCCACTCGGCGTTCAACTTGGCTAGCGGTTCGATAAACTCTTTAAGGGCCGGGTTGTCTGCCTCTGTCTTGCAAAACTTATGAATCTCTTTGGTGAACACTTTAAGCGTCTCACCCTGACTCATCAGCACTTTACGACCTAAAAGGTCTAGCGCCTGAATTCCCGTGGTGCCTTCATAGAGCCGTGTAATGCGCGCATCGCGAACAAGCTGCTCCATGCCCCATTCTTTAATGAAGCCGTGACCACCAAAAATCTGTACGCCCTCATTAGTACACTCAAAGCCCACCTCGGTGAGGAAAGCTTTCACAATAGGGGTTAATAGACCCAGCAATGTCTCGGCACGATCACGCTCTTCACCCGGCTGCCCATGCTCAACGGTATCAAGCATTTGAGCGGTGTAGAGCACCAGCATACGACCACCCTCAGAAAATGCTTTCTGGGTGAGGAGCATGCGACGCACATCGGGATGCACGATAATCGGGTCCGCTGCCTTTTCTGGCGCTTTAGCACCAGACAACGCACGCATTTGCAAACGGTCGCGGGCATAGCTTAGCGAGTTCTGAAAGCTGGCCTCCATCAAGCCTAGCCCTTGAATGCCCACACCAAGACGCGCAGCGTTCATCATGGTGAACATGCACGCTAAGCCTTTATTAGGCGGCCCTACTAAATAGCCGATAGCGCCATCAAAGTTCATAACGCAGGTCGCGTTACCATGAATCCCCATTTTGTGCTCAAGGGAGCCGCAGCTTACGCCATTGCGCTCACCAGGATTATTCTGAGCATCGGGCAGGAACTTAGGCACTACAAACAGAGAAATACCCTTAGAGCCTTCAGGCGCATCCGGCAGCTTCGCAAGCACTAAGTGAACAATGTTTTCAGCTAAATTATGATCACCTGCCGAAATAAAGATCTTGGTACCGGTAATCGTGTAGGCATCATTGTCAGTAGGGACAGCGCGCGTTTTAATTAAACCAAGATCGGTACCACAATGCGACTCAGTCAGGCACATTGTGCCGGTCCAAACGCCTTCTACCAGTTTGGTAAGATACGCTGCCTTCTGCTCATCGGTACCGTGGTGCCTGAGAGCGTCAGCGGCACCATGAGAAAGGCCTGGATACATACCCCACGCTAAGTTGGTAGCGCAGATCATTTCAGACAGCATCATCGCCAGCGAATGGGGCAAACCTTGGCCGCCCTGCTCTGGGTCAGCGGCAAGGCTTGGCCAGCCGCCTTCCACATACTGCTGATAGGCCTCTTTAAAACCTTTTGGCGCTTTTACATCGCCACCCTCTAACAAGCACCCTTCTTCGTCACCACTTTGATTCAGCGGCAATAGCACCTCGCGGGCAAAGCGAGCGCCTTCTTCTAAAACAGCGTTCACTATATCGGGAGAGGCGTCGTCACCGTTTGCCAAAGATGCATAGTGTGACGGGTAGTCAAACATTTCATCAGCAACGAAACGTAAATCACGCAGAGGGGCCTGATAGCTGGGCATTGCACTTCTCCTAAACAAAGGGGTTGAAAGCAGCCCTGACCTCGACGACAACCGGTTTCATAAACCGCTTTCAAACACATGTTTGAAAGTTAGCGCGAGCACTCCGCATAGTCAAGCGGTCGTTTGAATTTAGACCTCAAATCAACTACGACTTTAGTAGCCAATGACGGGGATGCTGGGACACAAAAAAGAAAAACCTGCCAACAGGCATGCTGGCAGGCTTTAAAACGGTTTCAAAATTGCTAAAAACTACTGCATTCGGATACCACCGTCTAAGCGAATAACCTCTCCATTAAGCATCGGGTTAGTAATGATCTGCTCGGCAAGCTGAGCAAACTCATCAGGCTTACCTAACCGTTTAGGGAAAGGCACCGCCGCCGCTAGCGCTTTCGCAGCCTCTTCGGGGATTTCACTCATCATCGGTGTTTCAAAGACACCCGGTGCAATAGCCATGACGCGGATTGCGTGCCGCGAAAGCTCTCTTGCCGCAGGCAAGCTCATTCCGACAACACCTGCTTTAGACGCACTGTACGCACACTGCCCCACCTGACCATCAAACGCAGCAACTGAAGCCGTGTTGATAATGACGCCACGCTCACCGCTCTCGTTGGGCGTATTTTTAGCCATGGCAGCGGCAGCCAAGCGCATCACATTAAACGTCCCCACCAGATTGATATTGATGGTTTTCGCATAGCCCTCTAGGTCTGCAGGATTCCCCTCTCGATCCACAAGCTTCGCTACACTCACTACACCAGCGCAGTGAATAACGCCTGACAGCCCACTTTCGCCGCCAAAGGTCACGGCCTCATCCACCGCCTGCTGCATCTGTTCAGCAGAGGTAATATCAGCCAGGCAAGCCTTGGCGCTGTTGCCTAGACGCTCTGCATGCTCTTTAACACTATCACTCAAATCACACAGCACAACGTTTGCCCCGGCCGAGACTAAGCGCTCGGCCGTGGCAGAACCAAGACCGGAAGCGGCCCCGGTAATTAAAAACGTACGAGCCTTTACCTGCATTACATATTTCCTTCTAATTATTGAGTAGCTTGCGTCTGTTCAGCGGCCTGGGCGCGAAGCTTAAAGCGCTGAATTTTACCGCTAGGTGTTTTAGGCAGCTCATCGACAAACTCAATGACACGGGGAAAAGCATGAGTAGAGAGACGCTCCCGCACTTGCTGGCGGATTTCATCGGCAAGCGCTTCGCTCGCTTCATACCCTTCACGCAGCACGATGAACGACTTAATCACCTCGCCACGAATTTCATCAGGCTGCCCCACCGCTGCCGACTCAGCCACGGCCGGATGAGTCATCACGCTGTTTTCGACGTCCGTTGGGCCTACCCGATAACCCGCAGTGGTAATAATATCGTCATCGCGCCCCGCGAACTGGAATGAGCCGTCTTCATTACGAATAACGACATCTCCCGTTAGGTAGTAGCCGTTCACAAAAGGGTCTTTTTCTTGCCACGTGTAGCCTTGGAAGAAGTGGGCTGGCGAGTTCGCGATATCCACCGCCAGCACACCCGGCTCACCGGGGGGAAGTTCGTTATACTCAGCGTCCAATATAGCTAACCGATACCCTGGCATCGGCACACCCATTGCTCCCACATGCTTGGGGTGGTCAAGGGAATGATGGTTGTTACAGGTCATGCCCGTTTCAGTTTGTCCATAGTGGTCCATCACCGGACAGCCCAGCGACTTCTCTACCCAGGTCACGACTTCCGTATTCAGGGGTTCACCGGCCGAGCTTGCCGCGCGAAGTTCTAGCGTTTGATGAGCGTCATCGAATAGCCCAGACGCTTTCATCAGGCGATACGCCGTTGGCGCAGCAGCGAAGTTAGTAATATGGTGACGCTTCATAAATGCCAAGGCGCCCTCCGCGCTAAAACCCGCCTCGCAGAAGTGGGTGGTAACGCCTAGCAGCAGCGGCCCGGCAATCGCGTAATAGAGCCCGTATGCCCAGCCAGGATCGGCCATATTCCAAAAACGGTCGTCTTCGCGCAGGTCAACAGCAAGTTCCATGTATAAAGCAAAGGCCGTCATGCCCGAAAGTGGCACCGCTACCCCTTTCGGCTTGCCCACGGTACCCGACGTAAACATTTGCAGAAACGGCTTGTCTGGGGAAAGGCGCGGCGGTTTATCGCTCATTGACGTATGCGTCAACGCAGCCTGCCAATCATGATCGTTAGGATGCTCGCTAGTGGCTCCCCCAACCGCTAGAACAGGCGGACACTGCGTCAGCCCGTCAAATTTATAACGGTTAGCATGGTCGGTAATCACCAGCTTGGTGTCCGCACGCCCTAAACGATAGTCCACTGCGTCAGGGCCAAAGGCGGTAAACAGTGGCTGATAGACCGCGCCAATTCGCCATGTGGCTAACACGGCCACCAGCAGCGCCGCCGAGCGCGGTAGCATACATGCGATGCGATCCCCCTCACCCAAGCCCTGGGAAAGAAACCAGCCCGCAAGCTTGCCACTCTCTTCATCAAGCGCTGCGTAACTTAGCGTATGCGTAGCCCCTTGGGTGTCTTCATGCACCAACGCTAAGGTTTCTCCCCGGCCAGCGCGAACATGCCGCCCACAGCAGGCTTCGAAGGCATTGAAATGACCGTCTTGGTGGTCATCCAGCCTGGCAATCATGTCGTTGACGGAGAAGCTTTCCAGGTAGGTTGTATAGCTTGGTAGTGAGGCTGATGTTGCTGTCATGGTGGCTCTCTTATGTTGTTAGTCGTGAGCAGTTTTACGCAAACAGACAGGCCAGGGTTTCAATGTCACACGTTATAATTATCCGTTTACGTTAACGGAAACCTTGTAGTTAAACCAACGCTAAAAGCATTTACGCAAGAGCGCAAGCAATCAGCGTTGTAAATAGGTTAGACGTTGGTCGAGCGAAGGTGTACTAACAACCGCTTATGCGATGCACTAATTAACGCGCCATGATCATGGCAACCAACTCATCGGCTAAATCATCGGGTGTCCGTGGGCCAGCGGGGTCATACCAACGCACCGTCCAGTTTAGCGCACCTAGAATAAATCGAGATACGAAGAAGCGGTCGCCATGGATCAAACCAGCGGCTAACGCCTCGTCGATTACCTCGACCCATAAATCCTCATACGCATCACGCAGATGACTCAAGTGAGCACGAGAAGCAGCGTCTAAGCGCCGCCACTCGAATAACGCCACCACATGGGCATTTCGGTCAGCAAAAAGTGTTTCCAAGTGTGCCCGCGCCATGGCACGTAAGCGCGCTTCGGGCTCCTTTTCGCACTGTTGTAGAGCCGCTTTAGCAGTAATGAGCGCATTCTGGGTGCCCTCCTCGATTACCGCCGCTAATATTTCCTGCTTATCTTTGAAATGATGGAACAAGCTGCCAGACTTGATACCCATTTCTTGCGCCAGCATACGCACCGTGGTGCGATCAAAGCCTTCTTGGACGAATAGCTGAGCCGCTAAACGTGTCAATTCCTTGCGGCGGGGAGATGCATTCATTACATTCATGTCACTCACACTAGCGCTTGCTTGGTTAGTGGGGAGAAGACCACAGCCCCGCTAATGGGTCAACGCATGGCTTAGCACTTCGTTAAATAATCATACGTAAGACAATCATAATAACGCTGTCAGGAGACGCACCAATGAGCAATGCCACTGAGGTTGTATTTTTATCCGCCACCCGTACGCCAATGGGCGGCATGATGGGTAGCCTTTCCAGCATGACGGCTCCCGAACTTGCCGCCGTTGCAATCCGTGCCGCTATAGAACGCGCAGGCATCGAGGCCTCCGTTATTGAAGAAGGCATCATGGGCTGTGTGCTACCTGCCGGCGTAAAGCAAGGGCCGGCCCGCCAAGCCATGCGTCAGGCGGGAATTCCTGACGCCAATGGTGCCACTACTATCAATAAGCTGTGTGGCTCTGGGATGAAAGCCACCATGCTGGCTCACGATTTGATCAAAGCAGGCACCGGAGAGGTACTTTTGGCAGGCGGCATGGAGTCCATGTCTAATGCCCCCCACGTACTGACTAAAGCGCGTAGCGGCTACCGTTTAGGCCATGGCGAGCTGAAAGATCACATGTTTCTGGATGGCCTAGAGGATGCCGAAACCGGCAAGCTGATGGGTGTCTTTGCTCAAGATGTGGCAACCGAACGCGGCTACACCCGCGAGCGGCTCGACGATTTCGCTATTGCCTCTCTCGAACGTGCGATGGACGCCACCAATAGTGGCCACTTAAATGCTGAGATGGCCCCGGTAACAGTGACCAGCCGCCAAGGTGAAACCCTGGTCGAGCATGACGAACAGCCCTTCCAAGCCAAGCTGGATAAAATCCGCCAGCTGCGCCCCGCGTTTGCTAAAGACGGTACGATTACGGCCGCCAACGCCAGCTCAATTTCCGACGGTGCCTCCGCGCTTATTTTGGCCAGCCATGAAGCCGCTAAGCGTCACGGCGTAAAGCCGCTAGCCAAAATGCTGGGTCACACTACCCACTCCCGCCATCCAAGCGAGTTCACCATCGCCCCAGTAGGAGCGATTGAAAAGCTGATGAAAAAGCTTGGCTGGGGCGTTAACGACGTGGATCTTTTCGAGATTAACGAAGCATTTGCGGTTGTTACGTTAATGGCAATGGATGACCTTGGCTTACCCCATGAAAAGGTTAACGTATTTGGCGGCGCCTGCGCTCAAGGGCATCCGATTGGCTCAACAGGCTCACGGGTTATTGCGACACTGATTCATGCCCTACGTACCAAAGGCGGCAAGCGCGGCATCGCCAGCCTTTGCATCGGTGGTGGCGAAGCCACCGCCGTGGCCGTAGAACTCATCGACTAACCGCATCAGCGTGGCACACTCGCTTTACTGAGCGTGCCACGCTAGCATAACGATGTCATCAGTATTGACTTTTGAGACAGCGGGCCAACGGTTCCAGGAGGCTTATGTTCCCTCATGTAATGATTGCCATCGACTTTTCACCCGCTTGGCCGCTTTTAGAACAACGCTTAATTCGCCTGCGCTCCAAAGGTGTTAAACGCGTTAGCCTTGTTCATATTATTAGCCCCAAAAGTGCCACGCCCCCTACAGAGCAAAATATTGAACAACTTTACGCACAGCTAGTTGTTCACGCCCAGCCGCTCAACGATTTAGGCCTGGACATCGCGTATCATGTAGACGCTGGCAAGCCAAGCGAGCTGCTATCAGACTACGCCGAACACCATGACGTAGACTTAATTCTCATTGGCTGCCAAGGACAAGGACGCTGGCAAGAAATGTTACTTGGCAGTACTGCACTTAACCTAGCCCATCTAACGCGCGTACCGCTATGGCTAGAGCCAGTCACTAACGTAAAGCATGGCAGCAGCTATACGACGGTCGTGCTCGCCACGGATATGTCTGCCGCAGCGAGCAAAGCCGAACGTCTTTTTCATAGTTTGGCACTCCACTTTCAGCATCGCGTTGCCATTATCGCTGAAAGTCTACTCGAAACCGATGGGTACGGATTTGAAGAGGCGCAGCTACATCTTACCGCTCTAGCAGCTCGCATCCCCAAACTTGATACCGTCATTGTTGCTGGCGAGTTTAAACAGGCCATCATTAACGAGGCCAACGCTTGGCATGCAGATCTCATCATCGTGGGCCAACAGGGCCATAGCCGGTTACGTGAACGCCTGCTAGGTAGCACCGCTAAGGCACTGCTAGAAGGCGCTGCCTGCCCCGTGATTCTGGTGCCCTCCCAGCATACTTAAGCGTAACACTGCTCCACCCAGCACTTGCGAGCCGCCTAACCCTTTAGTGTTACCTAGCCACATAAGGCGCAGTCAACATGCTCGCGCCTTGCCAAGCAGATTATGCCAAGGCGCGTAGCTCCTCTTTATTGCCATACACTTCTGAGGTCGCCAACGTCTGCCAATCCAACGACGTGTATTTTTCGGGGGCGTTGCTGCTACCATCACGCTCATTGTCAGATGGATCATCCTCCATACGAAACTGCCCCGCATATTCGCGCATTTGCAAAGCTTCTTGAGTCAACCCTTCAGCACTTTGTGCCGCTTGATTCACCAGTCTCAATGTATCTTGGGTCGTCATATCAATTTGCGCGACCGCTCTGTTCACTTCATCAATCCCCCGGCGCTGCTCCTCCGACGCGCTGGCCATCCGCTCCATCAACTGCTCCACCTGCGTGGCCGACTGCATAATATCGCGCGTATGCTCACCCGCTTGCTGAGATAGCGCACTGCCCTGTTCAACGCTCTGGCGCGACGCTTCAATCCGCGCTCGAATTTCGTGTGCTGCATCGGAGCTGCGGGTTGCTAACGCTCGCACTTCGCTGGCGACTACTGCAAAACCACGACCATGCTCACCCGCGCGCGCTGCTTCCACAGAGGCGTTCAGCGCAAGGATATTGGTTTGGAAGGCAATGCTTTCAATCATGGAAATAATGCTTTGTATTTCCTCGGAGTGCCCGTTAATGCTCTGCATAGTCGCTATAAACTGGGCAATGATCTGATCACCTTGCTGGGCTTTATGAGCAACACCGGTGGTTGCACGACTCACGTGGGCTGCACTCTCTGCATTTTGATTGACTGTTGCGGTTAACTGCTCAAGGCTTGCCGCCATTTGCACAAGCGCGGACACTTGCGAGTCCGTTTGCCCGGCCAGCTGTTGGTTGTGAGCCGCCATTACTTGGCTATCGGTATAAACCTGTTGGCTACTGTTGTTGAGATGGTTCACCGTGGTTCTTAGCGAGCGCTGCATATTAGACAACTCGCTGAACAATCGGCCAATTTCATTATTGGCATGATTTTCAACAGGCGTTGACAAATCCCCCTTAGCAATACGCTGAAAGTGCTGCGTTATCATATTTAGAGGCCGCAATACATTGTTGCGCACGCCCCAAACGACGAATGCAATAATGAGTATGGCTGCACCAATAACGCCCAGCACTCCCCAAAAAAGGAGCGACGATACATTTTGAAAACGATCAAGTTGCCCGGCCCCGCGGGCAACCGAGTAATCATAAAAAGCATCTGCCGTGCTCACAAATTTCCGGCTACTATCGTCAACACGGGATTCACCAGAAAGGAAGCCAGGAACATCGCGCTCCTCCAGCATCATCATCTGTAGGCTTAAATTATTATTAACCAACGAACGAAAATCATTCGCTAGCTGATTGATAAGTTCAAGTTGCTCTTCCTCAGGAAAACTCGCATGGAAGGCGTTAAACCGCTCTGAAGCCGCGCTTAACAAGCTCTCCGCTTCCTCTATCAACGGCTCTGGACGATCAAAAGAGGGAGTACGAATGAGCTCCGCAGCTCGGTTCATTTGTATGCGGGCACGCAGCAACTGTGTATAGGCACCATTCAGCTCACGCACCTGATGCATTTCTCGCTGCTGTAACGACGTAAAGGCTTCTCTGCCAAAGTGATTGGCAAATAGTCCTAAACCACCAATCGCGAATATCAGGCATGTGAACGTGACTAACACCAGAGCCCAGCTAGCTTTAACGCTCAGATTATTGATTATGCGCATAACAGCCCTCAATCACGTGGCGGGTTATTAACATTTAAAGAAAGCCACAGCTGTAGACGCCGACGGATCTCTATCAACGCTTGCTCATACGCATCTAACTTACTCATTAACCGCGGATCACGAATATCCCAGAACAGTATTTCGTCAGCGTGACCCTGCCATTCTCTGCATGCCTGTTGCGCCTTGTCGCACAGCACGATGACAAAATCGAAGTGTTCGTTTTCAAACTCATCCAAGGACTTGCTGCGCAAACCGTCGGTAGAAAACCCTTGTTTGCTCAGCACTTCTAGCGTTAGTGCATGGGGTTCATCTGGCTCGGAGCCTGCACTAAACGCATCAAAGCGATCACTTGCCATATGGCGAAGTAACGCCTCCCCCATTAGAGACCGTGCAGAATTGGCGTTGCACAGGAACAGCACGCGGCGCTTTGACATAAGTAAACGACCTTCTCTTATGAATTAGATTTTGACAATTTACGCATTCAAGATGACGTCTTTATTGCAGCCTGCTAATACCGGTAGAAATATATGGAAAAACAGATATCATAATCGCTAACCATCAATTTTAGATCCATGTGTTCTTCGATGTATTAGGAGAGCATTTGTTAAGAGAGTACCTAATGACCACGCCCGCTAATTTACCTAACGTTGACGCTAGCCTTTTTAATGTCCCAAGCCATGGAACGCTGCTGCTACCTCCAAGCGACCTGCCAGCCCCTAAGATTCTGCTGCTCTACGGCTCTCTGCGTGAACGCTCGTTCAGCCGATTGGCAGTTGAAGAAGCCGCTAGACTACTCAATGCAATGGGAGCTGACACAACGATTTTTGACCCGCGCGGTTTACCCTTGCCCGATACGGAAGATGCAAGCCACCCTAAAGTGGATGAGCTACGAACACTGGCAAAGTGGGCAGATGGCATGGTGTGGTGTTCACCTGAACGCCACGGCGCGATGACCGGCATTATGAAGGCACAAATCGACTGGATCCCCCTTGCGCTAGGCGGTGTTCGCCCCACCCAGGGAAAAACCCTTGCGGTGATGCAAGTATGCGGTGGCTCCCAGTCATTCAACACGGTGAATCAGCTGCGTATTTTAGGCCGCTGGATGCGTATGGTGACGATACCCAACCAGTCATCGGTACCTAAGGCTTTTATGGAGTTTGATGACAACGACCGCATGAAACCTTCGCCGTTTTATGACCGCATTGTGGATGTTATGGAGGAACTGGTGAAATTCACTCTGCTGGTTCGAGAGCGCAGCAACCTGCTAACCGACCGCTACTCTGAGCGGAAAGAGAGCGCTGAAGCAGTTTCTAAACGCGTTAATCAACGTGCTATTTAATCAGGGAGTGATGTTATGACGACCCAAAGCAACTCATCGCCTACCAGCGCCGATATGGGGGTGTTTGAACGCTACCTTTCCGTATGGGTAGCGATTGCAATTGCTGCCGGGATTGCACTCGGGCAGCTCGCCCCCGCTGTGCCAGAAGCATTATCACGGTTTGAGTATGCCCAAGTATCAATACCGATTGCCGTACTTATCTGGGCGATGATTTTCCCAATGATGGCGCAAATTGACTTCAGCGCTATTGCAGGGGTACGCTGCCAGCCAAAGGGCCTGACCATTACCACTACGGTCAACTGGCTGATAAAACCCTTCACGATGTTCGCGTTGGCCTGGCTGTTTTTCATGGTGATTTTTCGGCCCTTTATTCCTGAGGAGCTAGCCAGCCAATACCTAGCGGGTGCCATACTGCTGGGGGCCGCGCCTTGCACCGCGATGGTATTTGTATGGAGCTACTTAACACGAGGCGACGCGGCTTACACGCTGGTACAAGTGGCTTTGAATGACGTGATCATGCTGTTTGCCTTTGCGCCGCTGGTGGTTTTCTTACTCGGCATCTCGAACATCCAGGTACCTTGGGACACGGTTATTTTATCCGTGGTGCTGTACATCGTGATTCCGCTTGCGGCTGGCTATTTTACCCGTAAAACACTGATCGCGAAGTATGGCACTGAATGGTACGACAACGTGTTTATGAAGCGCGTCGGCCCCATCACTCCTATCGGGTTAATAATTACCCTGGTCTTACTGTTCGCCTTCCAAGGCGACGTTATCCTGAATAATCCGCTGCATATCGTATTGATCGCCATTCCGCTCATTATTCAAACGTTTTTAATCTTCTTTATTGCCTATGGTTGGGCCAAGGCATGGCGTGTACCACATAACGTCGCGGCCCCCGGCGCAATGATCGGCGCCAGCAACTTTTTTGAATTGGCGGTTGCCGCTGCCATTGCCCTGTTTGGCTTACAGTCAGGTGCTGCCCTCGCCACGGTCGTGGGTGTTTTAGTAGAAGTCCCGCTGATGCTTGCGCTAGTAAGGATTGCCAATAAGACCCGCCAGCATTTTCCCGAAAACGCCTAACAAGGAGCGTTACCTATGGCGCATTATCTTATTTTTCTTGGTTCAACCCGCACTTCCACGCCGCCTGCCCCGGCTCGCTTAGGCGAACGAGTAGCAAAAGCCTGTGAGCGTTTGCTCTCTTCACTGCCTGAGACCACGGCAGAAATTATTGATCCGCTGACACTATCGCTACCCGCAGCATTCAAGCCGCATTTTTCCTATGCAAAAAAAGAGGTTCCCGATGACCTCGAAGCCCTGGCTAGCAAAATTGAACAAGCCGATGGCTACGTGATGGTCAGCCCAGAATATAACCACTCCATGAGTCCGGCGCTAAGCCATTTGCTAAATCATTTTGGCGCGTCACTGTTTGCATTTAAGCCCAGCGCCATCGTGACTTACTCCATGGGGCAATGGGGAGGCACACGCGCTGCAGTAGGTATGCGCACCTTTCTATCGGAGTTGGGTTGTTTACCCGTATCCGCAATGATCCATATCCCCAAAGCGCAAGAAGCGCTGAATGACAATGGGCAATTCGCCCAGGAACAGGAACGCTGGGAAAGCTATTTTGGCCGCACGCTAGGCCAACTAACCTGGTGGGCAGACGCGGCCAAAGCGCACAAAGCCGAACAAGACCCTAAAACGCTATCACCAGCGTTTAAACAATCGCCCGCTCAACGCAATGCACCGCGCGACTAGTACGCTTAACAACGGCCTATTGGCAACTCGACATCCCAGCAGACCTTAGCCAACGCGCTCAGACTGAAACAACTTGCGGAGTGGGCCATGAAAGATGTCATTGATATCGATAGCAACGCCGTGGAGTTCATTAAACAGCAAGGCAGCGTCGTCACTGTCCGCCTCTCCCCCCGTCATGGCTGCTGCGGTGGCCTCGCGAATCTGGCAGTGGCTGAAACGCGGCTGCCAGATGATGTCCATTACTATTTGCACCATACTCAAGATGGTATTTCGATCTATATACACCCTGACCTAGCGGCTCAAGGGCTGCGCATTGGTGTTGAAGGCTGGTGGAAGTTGCGCCACCTGTATGTGGATGGCTCAGCCCTGCAGCTGGGGCACGCGAATACATAGCAACACTAGCGTCGCGCCCAGCATTAACAGGGCCGTTAGCCACAGCGCACTGGCACCACTTTGCTCTATCAGCAGGCCAAACAGCAGGGGTGCGAATGCTTGTGAAGCACGTGCCGGGGCAATAATCAGCCCTTGCCGGCGCCCAAATCCTTTGGGGCCAAATAGCGCCAGCGGTAATGTACCAGACGCAATGGTCATCATGCCGTTACCTGCGCCATGCAGTAACGCAAAACCGGCGGCGGGCATACCAACGGCCGTTAACAATGCGGCGCCTAACGGGTGCAGCGTGGTGGCCACGCGTGCGGCTACCAGCGGATGCAAATGGCGAAGCAGCGCAAACTCACCCAGCCGTGCCGCCACCTGGGCAGGACCCACTAAGGCAGCGGCGGCCACTGCCACCGAAAGCGATACGCCGGTTTCCTGCAAAAGTCTAGGCAGATGAGCCGCCATCGCCGTTGAGACAAACCAGCCCGCGGCAAACACATAGGCTAATAACATCATCGCCAGGCGAGGACGCTCCGGCGGCGGTGCCGATTTGTCGTCATCTTGCTGGGCCGCACTATCAGTTGCTTTGGTCAGGCGAGTATTCAGTGGCAGGCCTACTAAGATATGCAGCATGGCCCAGACCCCGCAGGCTGTACGCCAACCGAGTTCATTTTCCAGCCAGGCTGTGAGCGGCCAACCCACCGTGCTGGCAAATCCAGCAACCAACGTAACACCGGTAATCGACGCCCTGGCTTGACGCCCTAATAATCGGCCTAAGGTGGCAAAAGCAGCATCGTATAGCCCCATCGCCATCCCAACCCCCGTCACCAGCCAAGCAAGGATTAGCGAGGGCACCCCCTGAGACACGGCCATTATGCCAAGACCCAGTGCCATTACCCCGTTCGAGGCCATCAACACGCCTCGCCCGCCTTGCCTGTCGATCCATCGACCAACAGAAGGCCCGAGTATCGCCGTCAGCAGCAAAGCCGCTGAAAACGCACCAAATACCCAGCTGGTTGAGATGCCTAACTCTTGTGCTATCGGCACTGCAAGAATGGCGGGCAGATAATAGCTTGAGGCCCAGGCAAGGGTTTGTGCACTGCCTAAGGTGAGCGTTAAGCCAAACCTGGGCGAGCGAGTCATGCGGCTTGTCTAGGCAGTGCCAGTGCCATCACTGAACTGGCCGCCACTAAGGCCGCCGATACCCAAAGACAAGCGCTCAATCCGTAAGCCATATACAACCAGCCTGACAGCAAGGTTCCTACCAAACGCCCCATGGCATTGGCCATATAGTAAAAACCGACATCCATCGAGACGCCATCGGCACGGGCGTAGTGAACGATGAGATAGCTATGCCAGCTGGAGTTAATCGCGAATAGCACCCCAAACGCTAAAAGCCCGACCACTAGCCAGCCCACCTGCGCCAGCGGCAGCATCGCCAGGGCAATCGCTAACACTGCCAAAGCCGCTGCCCAGCCAGCAGTGAGCGCGCGGGCATCCCCTTTAATCAACCGAGTCAGCTTAGGTGCCTGGGTTTGTACGCCGCCATAGCCAATAATCCACGCTGCCAGCAATCCGCCTACCGTCCAGTGGGTCCAGCCATGCTGGTCATATAAAAACACTGGCAACGCTACTACGAACCAAACATCCCTTGAAGCAAACAAGCAAAAGCGCGCCGCCGAAAGCACATTGATGGCACGGGATTTTGAGAAAATCTCCGAAAACTTGGGCTTTACCTTCTGGCGCCCTAAATCTGCCTTTAAGCGCCACAGAGAGAGCATCAGCACTGCGCTAAGCATCACCGCCATGGCAATGACCGCACCGCGGAAACCAATCAGCGTTAACAGCACCCCACCAACGAAAAAGCCCAGGCCTTTCAGTGCATTTTTAGAACCGGTCAGCATCGCTACCCAGCGGTACAGCGCGCTATTGGCGTTGGCACTCTCTTTAGGTACCAGCACTTTGACGGCACTTTTAGCGCTCATTTTGTTTAAGTCTTTGGCAATACCAGACAGCGCCTGCGCCGCCATCACCCACACCACCGTGAGCATCCCAGCAGGCACCATGAGCATGGCAAGCGCCATAATCTGCAGTCCCAGTCCCACGTTCATCGTGCGGTTCAAGCCCAACCGTGCGCCGAGCCAGCCGCCAATCAGGTTAGTCACCACACCAAAGGCTTCGTAAAATAGAAACAGCATGGCGATTTGCAGCGGCGAGTAACCTAGCTGGTGAAAATACATCACTACCAACATGCGCAGCGCGCCATCGGTAATGGTAAATGCCCAGTAGTTGCCGGTGATCAGCATGTATTGGCGCACCTCGAAAGGTAGCGCCTTAATACGGGCCTGCATATTCAGCAAGGGTGAATCAGCCACGGCTCACCTGCTCAGTGCCGACCATCAGCGCCAGCTCAGCCGTACGATTAGCGTAACCCCACTCGTTGTCATACCAAGCGTAAAGCTTCAGCTGAGTACCGTTGACCACCATGGTGGAAAGCGCATCGATAATGGAGCTGCGTGGATCGGTGCGATAATCAATCGATACCAGTGGGCGCTCTTCGTAACCTAAAACCCCCTTCAGGGCGCCTTCTGCCGCGTCTTTCAGCGCTTGGTTCACTTCCTCAACAGTCACGTCCTTTTCTAGCTCAAACACCATATCGGTGAGCGATGCGTTAGCCAGCGGTACGCGAATCGCATGACCATTCAGCTTGCCTTCCAACTCAGGGAAAATTGCAGTAATCGCTTTCGCGGAGCCCGTTGTTGTTGGTATCAAGCTCATGCCACAGGCGCGGGCACGGCGTAGATCCTTATGCGGGGCGTCTAGAATCGTTTGGGTATTGGTAATGTCGTGTACCGTGGTCATTGAGCCATGACGAATGCCGAAGGTTTCCTGAATCACTTTCACCACGGGCGCCAAACAGTTGGTCGTGCAGCTAGCAGCAGTCACGATTCGATGCTGGGCGGGATCATAAAGATGATCGTTAACGCCTACCACCACGTTCAGCACACTGGCTTCTTTTATAGGCGCACTGACCACCACGCGGGCAACACCTTGATCCAGAAACGCTTGAAGCTTGGCGGTATCCTTCATTTTGCCCGAGCATTCAATGACTACGTCGCACGCGGACCAATCGCTATCGGCAATCGCTTTATTGGCGCTAAACGCGACAGATTGATCATCTAAAATAATCGTGTCGTCAGATACGGTAATCCCTTTACCAGGCGACCAGTGACCGTGTACCGAGTCAAACTCTAATAAGTGTGCAAACGTTGCCGCATCCCCGCCGGGGTCATTAATACGAATAAGCTCAACAGCCCCTGCTTCAACCTCAGCCCACAGGCTGCGCAGTGCCAGACGACCAATACGACCAAACCCGTTAATACCGATACGTAATGCCATGGAGCCACCCTCTTTATAAACAGTGCAAAAATCTTAACGTCAATATACGAAAAAGCATATATATACAGCTAAAAAAACTGCCTGCAAAGCCGCTGATGCGAGTCTGCAGGCGCGTTTGGTTAACCGTAACGACCGGAAATATAGTCTTCGGTTTTCTTCTGTGCCGGGGTTGAGAACATCACCTTAGTATCGTTGTACTCGATGATCTCCCCTAGGTGGAAAAATGCCGTGTAGTCCGCTACCCGTGCAGCCTGCTGCATATTGTGCGTCACAGTAATAATGGTGAACTGCTCTTTCAGCTTATCCATCAGATCTTCGATGGTGGCCGTGGAGATTGGGTCCAGGGCTGACGTCGGTTCATCCATCAAAATAACGTCCGGCTGTACCGCAATGGCACGAGCAATACACAAACGCTGCTGCTGACCGCCGGATAGTGAAGTGCCGGGTTCCTGTAGCTTATCTTTGACTTCGTTCCACAGGCCTGCATCACGCAGAGCTTTTTCAACCAGCTCATCCTGCTCCGCCTTGCGACTTACTAAGTCATGCATACGTGGGGCGTAGGCAATGTTTTCATAGATAGATTTCGGAAACGGGTTCGGCTTCTGGAACACCATCCCCACCCGGCGGCGTAGCGCTACCTCATCCATTTTTGCAGCGTTCACATCACGGCCGTCCATTTCGACCAAGCCCTCTGTGTGCACGCTAGGGATCAAGTCATTCATGCGATTTAAGCAGCGCAAAAAGGTCGACTTACCGCACCCCGAAGGGCCAATCAGCGCCGTCACGTTCTTCTGGAACAGATCGATGTTCAGACCTTTCAGGGCTTGGCTCTTGCCGTACCACAGGTTGAGGTCGCGAACGCGAATGCTAAGATCATGACACGCTTTTTCATTGCGCGTGTAAGGCTGGCCAACTTCTGGGCTCGACTTATAAACGGCTTCAGGCATTTGAGCACTCATATTGAATTCCTTAGAGACGAAAAACCTACCAGCGGCGTTCGAATTTCTTGCGCAGCAAAACAGCTGAGGCATTTAAAGAGATTAGCACTGCCAAAAGCACTAAAATGCCGCCGGCGGTTTTCTCTACGAAGGCGCGATCAGGCTCACCTGACCAAGTAAATACCTGTGCGGGCATTACCGTTGCCGCTTCTGTAAAGGAAGCGGTTACATCGGGAATAAACGCCACCATGCCAACAATAATCAACGGCGCCGTCTCCCCCATCGCTTGTGCTAAACCAATGATCGATCCCGTCATAATGCCGGGCATGGCCAGTGGCAGCACATGGTCTTTTACCACTTGCCAGCGGGAGCAACCTACCCCAAACGCCGCATGACGAATCGACTCTGGAACACTACGTAGCGCCGTACGCGTTGAAATGATGATCACCGGCAGCGTCATCAGCGCTAGCGTCATACCGCCGACTAAAGGCGTTGATCGCGGTACACCAAAAAAGTTAATAAAGATTGCAAGGCCAAGTAAACCAAACAAGATAGAAGGAATAGCCGCCAAGTTATTAATGTTGATTTCAATTAACTGGGTAAGACGATTATCCGGCGCAAACTCTTCAAGGTAGATGGCCGTCATCACACCAATCGGAAAGGCAATGGCTAAGGTAACGATCATCGTCATGATCGTACCCACAACCGCTGACATGATACCGGCAAGCTCGGCCATCTTAGAGTCACCCCGGGCAAAGAACCCCGAGTTAAACCTCATCTCAATCTGACCACTGGCAACAAGGCGATCAATTTCTGCCATGTCATCTGCATCAAGTCGGCGAGCACGGTTTCCTTTCAGATACTGATCAACTTCAGCACTCGCTAACACCCAGCGCGTTTCGGACGTACCTAACAGCGAAGGATCGTTGCGCATTTCAAGTGGAATAACGCGAACGACGCTTCGGCTGACGATGCTGGATAGGTCTCTATCAATAGCAGCGCGTCCAGAGCGCGAAGCTTCTTCGCTATAGTTGATTTCAACATTCACCATCGCCTGCTTGAAAGCCGGCAACCCTTTGCTAAGCATGTCGGCGAAGAAGATCAACAGGAATGTCGCTGCTAACGCGAGCGCACCCATCGCGTAATACTTCAAGCGCATGGATTTGCGGTGGCGGCCCTTGAGCTGCTGGCTGATCTGATCGAACGAATCATTCATTGAGATATCCTGGCGTTACAAATTGTTGACGCGATATTTTTCACGGAAGCGACGAATCATGATCACCGACACAAGGTTTAATGACAGCGTCACGACAAACAGCACCAGTCCCAGCGCAAAAGCAGAAAGCGTTTCGGCACTCTCAAATTCCAAGTCACCGGTCATTGCAGCCACGATGCGCACCGTAACGGTCGTCATCTCTTCTAACGGGTTGATAGTGAGATTGGGCCGCATGCCTGCGGCCATTACGACTATCATGGTTTCACCAAGCGCCCTGGACATGCCCAGCAGTGAGGCGGAAATAATGCCTGGCAACGCAGCAGGAATAACAACATCGCGAATGGTTTCCCCTTTGGTCATACCCAAAGCCAAAGAGCCTTGACGCATGCTGTCAGGCACCGCATTAATGACGTCATCAGAAAGCGAGGAGATAAAAGGAATGATCATGATGCCCATGACGATCCCGGGCGCTAACGCATTATTGAAAGAAGCATCTAGACCAACGGAATCAGCCAAACGGACAATGAACGGTGCCACTGTGATCGCCGCGAAAAATCCGTAAACCACGGTAGGGATACCCGCCAGAATCTCCAGCATGGGCTTGGCAATCGCGCGAACACGGCTCGGCGCAAATTCCGCCATATAAATCGCAGAGAGCAAACCAACCGGTACAGCCACGGCTAAGGCAATGGCTGTAATCATGAAGGTACCGGCAAACAGAGGAACTGAACCAAACTCTGCGCCGCCACCGTCACCACGACCCGCCGCGGCTAAAAAGCTGTTGCCCGGCGCCCAAGTGGTGCCTGTAATAAAGTCCCAGAAGCTATGCATCTGGAAAAAATTGAGCGCCTCTCCAATGATCGAAATTAAAATACCAAGCGTCGTTAGAATGGAGATGGTCGCGGCCCCTGCCAGCACCCAACGAATGACCCTTTCAATCGCTTGGCGCGCATGAAAGTTGGCGCGAATCAGCGTCATCCCAGCAAAAAGCCCGACAACCGCCACCGCAAGGCTGGCCAAAAGCAGAGGAAACGTGGGAATTTCTGTTCCCATCAACAGCATAACAAACGCGCCTAGCGCGCTGAGCAGTATCGCAGGGCCCGCCGTTGCCACCACAGCAAACCATGCGTATTGGTCCGGCTGAGCATGCATAGCAGGTCCCGATGCACGAACACGTGTCGCTTTACTACGCCCGAAGTAAAAGGCTGCAAGCCCCAGCAGCAACAGTACGCTGCAAAATATCAAGAAGAGCTGATTGGTCTGCATCGTTTGCGTCTCAAGTTAGGCAGTGAATCTACCCAAGCATCTTGCGATAAAGAAATGACAGTAATGTGACAAGCACTTAAAAACGTGCCAATCCTCTGCCCTAAAATAGGAAAACCGACGCCACAAGGCGTCGGTTTTTATATCTCGCTCAACAGCTTACTTGAGGTCTTCAGCGGAAAGCTGCTTACGATCCGCAAGATCAGACTGGACGCGCTGACGCGCTTCTTCAGTTGGAACAATCAGACCTAAATCCTTCAGCAGGCCATCAGAACCAATCATCATGTCCGATACAAACATATCTGCGTATTCGTACATCACCGGCACTTCTTCAGCGTGCTGGTTCTTAATGTAGAAGAACATGGAACGAGCAACAGGGTATTCAAAGTTCGAAATTGTATCCGGCGTCGGCTCGACACCATCGATGGTTGAACCAATCAATACATCGTCATTCTCTTCAAGGAAAGAGTAGCCAAAAATACCGAATGCCGTGCTGTCCTGTGTTAGACGCTGAACGATCAAGTTGTCGTTCTCACCCCCGTCAATCCAGCCACCATCAGTACGTACATCCGAGTACTCCTCGTCACCATATTCAGGGAAGTTCGCGGACGCCGTTTCCATGACCAGCTCTTCAAAAGCGTCACGAGTACCCGATGTCGTGGGCGGTCCTACAATAACGATGTCACGGTCAGGCAACGAAGAGTCAATTTGACTCCAGTTTGTATAGGGGTTTTCTACCAGCTCACCATCAACCGGCACCAGCTGGGCAACCGCTAAGAAAATTTGCTCACTGGTAACCGGCATTGGCTCGTTATCCGCTGTTTGCGCGAAAGCGATACCATCGCTACCAATATAGACTTCGGTAATATCGGTAACACCGTTTTCTGCACAGCGCTCAAATTCAGAAACCTTCATACGGCGCGAAGCGTTGGTGATATCCGGAGTATCAGAACCAATCCCGTTACAGAACAGACGTAATCCACCGCCTGAACCAGTAGATTCAATGACCGGCGTCGGGTAGTTGGTGGTTGCACCGAACTCTTCCGCGACAAAGCTAGCAAACGGGTAAACGGTGCTAGAACCAACAATATTGATTTGCTCACGCGCTTGAGCAACACCCGCAACACTCATCACAGCTGCTGCTAATACGGTCGTTTTTAGAATACGGTTCATACGAAATACTCCTGTCGATGTAAGGTTTTGGCCTTCGCAGGACGTACTTTGCACTGCTTCGATGACAACTATATGACACTATGCACCATCACAATTTTTTTAACGCGACGTGCTATGACTAGAGTAATAGCCCTAATGCCGCCAGCGTACAGAGCGCAAGCGATGCCCCCTGGAGCATGCGCTTATCCAGACGGTGAGCAATGGCGTCTGCCAGGGCATTACCCATCAGCACTGCAGGCAAAAAGGTGAGCGCCAATTTAAAATGCCAAACGCTCACCAATCCGGCCAGGGCCAGGGTAGTGAGAGTTAAAAGCGACGTTAATATAAAAAAGGCAGCGAGATTTCCCCGCAGGCGATCCGGCGAAAATCCGTGCATCAGCAGTACAATAGGCGGGCCGCCGATGGCAGCAACGGTACCAAAGATGCCGGAAAGCACGCCCGCAATAAACAACGAGACACGATTAACCGGTAGCGTGAAACGGAAAAACGTTACCAGTACGGCAAACAACACAATCGCAGCAATCAATTTTTCAAGTACCACCATCGGCGCGGCTAGCAACAGCCAAATCCCTAAGGCATTGCCCGGCAAACGGCCAATGAGCGCGACACCGATCGCATCTAAACGTACTTCGTGCCAGTAATGGCGCACCATCATTAAAGACACCGTTAGCCCAAACAGCACCAGGATAACCGGCACTAACCGAGGCTCTAATATCAAGAGCAGCGGCGCACCAACAACCGCCAAACCAAAGCCGGTGGCTCGTTGAACAAAAGCGCCCAGCAGCAGCACGGCAGAACACGCCAGCCACACGCCTAACGGCATTTCGATCCACTGCAGCAAGCTACTCATCGGCACGGCGCATTGTCTATTACCGGCGCCTTGGTGAGGAGCCTAACGCCGATATTCCCCAGTAAGGCAGCTCCCAGCATGGTCAGTACCATGGGCCACACGTGCTCTACCTGGAACAACCCGACCAACACGCCGGCAAGCGCTCCGCAGCTAAATTGAACGCCGCCCAATAGCGCGGTGGCTGTTGCGCTGATATGCCCAAAGTGATCTAACAGCGAGGCAATAGCGTTAGGCGTAATTAAACCAATCATCCCAGTGAATAGCATGACCAGCGGCACAACGACATAAATAGAGGCCACATTCAGCGCCGTAGCAACGACGAGACCCGCCGCGGCTAAGAGTTGAACCGTCAGCCCCAAGCGCAAATTTTGTTGCGGAGTACGCTTTCGCAAAAGGTAAATATTGACGCGATTTGAGAGCGCAATCATGACCACGTTGACGCCGAACACCAGCGGATAAATGCCCGGCGATAAATCAAAATACTCTAAATAGAGAAATGGCGAAGCGGTGATAAACGCAAATAGTCCGGCAAACGATGCCGCCACGGCGCAAATATAGCCCATCGCTTCACGATGGCGCAGCACGCTTGCGTAGTTACGCACCACTTGGCGAGGTGAAGCAGCAGGCAGGCTGGTGTCACGGGTTTCAGGTAGGCGGGTGCCCAACAGCCAAAGTAAAAAGCCCGCATAAGCCGCCAAAAACACAAAAATTAGCCACCAATCCGCAATATGGAGCAGTATGCTGCCCACCGCCGGTGCTACCAGTGGCGCCAGCATCATAATCATCGCCATGGTAGACATCACCTTGGCAGCTTCACGCCCCCTAAAGCAGTCGCGCACAATGGCGGCAGAATTCACGACGCAGGCCCCGCCCCCCAATGCTTGTATAAACCGCCAGACCAGCAGCGACCCCAGGCTATCCACCGTAGTAATCATCAAACTGGCGAGCATAAAGACCACCAGCCCGCTGAGTAGCACCGGCTTTCGTCCGTAACGATCCGAGACTGGCCCAAAGCAGAGCTGCCCAATCGCGAAACCGAATAAGAACATACTGATTGAAAGTTCAGTATGATGAATACTGGCATTAATACTCTCAGCCAGAATGCCGATAGCGGGCAAATACGCATCAATGGCAAAGGGGGCAAGCGCGGTATTGGCTGCGACCAATAGCGCTACCCGACGTGGATTTAGCTCCATGGTAATCCTTGGTTTAAAGCGGCGGCTGGAGAATAAAGATAGGCCGCTAATTATAACCATGTTGAATTGATTTGTCGGTCTCTGTTCGTGGTGCTCGACCCTTGTTAAAGTACCTCAACGACAACGCAAGGAGCTACACATGGCCACTAGCCTACTGATGCAGTTAAAAGAAATGACGACCGTGGTGGCTGACACCGGCGATCTTGAGGCAATTCGACGCTTTCAACCGCAGGACGCCACTACGAACCCGTCGCTTATTCTGCAAGCTGCCCAGCAAGAAGATAGGCGCGCACGTCTTGCCAGTATTGCTAAGGAGAGCAACGGTCTCGACGAGGCCGTTGATCGCGTCGCTGTCGATATTGGCAGTGAAATCAGTGAACTGGTGCCAGGTTACGTTTCCACCGAAGTAAGTGCTCGCTTATCTTTTGACAAAGAGGCCACCATTGCTAAAGCACACTCGCTGATTGAGCGTTACGCCCAGAAGGGAGTGGGTTCAGAGCGTATTTTGATCAAAATGGCCTCGACCTGGGAAGGCATACAAGCGGCTCGCCAGCTAGAGCGCGACGGTATTCGCACCAACCTCACCCTGCTATTTGGTTTTGCCCAAGCGCAGGCCTGCGCAGATGCTGGCGCAACGCTTATTTCACCCTTCGTAGGCCGTATTCTTGACTGGCATAAAGCCAAACACCCCGAGACGGATTTTAGCGGTGCCAATGATCCAGGCGTACAGTCTGTTAAGCGCATTTATGACTACTACAAAGGCCACGGCTACCCCACCATCGTCATGGGCGCTAGCTTTAGAAATATTGGTGAAATTCAGGCACTCGCCGGCTGTGATCGGTTGACGATCTCCCCGGCCCTGCTCAAAGAGCTAGACGAGCTTCAAGGAGAATTGCCACAGCAGCTCATAGCTCAAGCGTCTAATAAAGCACCCAGTGACGCACTATCACAGGCAGATTTCCGTTGGGCAATGAATGAAGACGAGATGGCGACAGACAAACTGTCAGAAGGTATCCGCAAGTTCATGGCCGACCAACGCAAACTCGAAGAGCTGCTGAGCACGCTTCGCAGCCATTAACTCGATGGTTTATCTCTCTTTGCGAAGTTGGTAACGCGCCACGCATCAAAATCGAAAAGGCTCTCTAAGGAAATCCTAGAGAGCCTTTTGTATTGAAAACTCAACACTTCTCGGCCTTATCGTGAAGCGTCTCAGTGCACCGTTGAGTTTTGCGCCTCCAGCATTTCCACCAGCGGTTGAAACTGTTCACGGTTATGCTCGTTCATGTGCATTAGAATTCGATGGGCCTCTAAAATGCGCTCACGCAACCCTTCCTCGTCTGCCGGTTCAGCAGGCAAGTCTTCTAGCGACGTGGTTAGTTTCGACTCCTGCTGCAAAGGCGCTTCCATCAGCGTGAAAAAGCGCGCAAACCCCATGACATCGAGCATTTGCCGAACATCTGGATTATCAGCAATGATGGTAGGAGGATGCTCTAAGCGACCTTTTACCGCCATCGCCACTTTAGCAAGAAAGCCTAACGCGGTGGAGTCCACGTTGGTGGCTTCGCGCAAGTCAATCATTACCGCCTGCAATCCTGGCGTTTCAGCAAGGCGTTGCGCTTGAGTATCAAGCGTCGCACATAGCGTTAAGCGCACATCACCACACAGTTTTAACACAAAAACACCGGAGTCGAACGCCGCCTTAAGACGGCCTTCTTCAATCAGCATGACCAAATCCGCTCACCATCATGATTGTTAGATCATCGGGCAAAGCATCGCGGTCTTGGTTCGCCTCATCGTCTGCATCTCCTTCTAACAGAAGGGCATTCGTCTGGGCTAGCCGGTCGCGCAACTGCTCAAGCGTGACACTTTCGCTTACTAGTTGCTCGAGTTCCTTGAGCCGCGTGTCGAGCGTTTTACCCGGCAGGCATTCCAATACCCCATCTGAACATAGCCATAGCTGAAACTCAGAGGGTAACGCACAGCTGAGTGCAGGATACTCCACATCAGGGAAAAGACCTACCGGCATTCCCTCCCCGGTTAATCGCACTAGAGAATTCTCTGTTACCAGTAACGGCATCGGCAGCTGTGCTCCGAGCGAATAGTGCAGAGTCTTGGCCTCATGGTCAATAACCCCCACAAATAAGGTCGCGTGTTTACCGATATCGGTATCCTGCAGCTCCCGGTTCAAAGCGGCTAGCCAGTTAGGCGCCAATTGCTCAGGCTGCTGCCCATCCCACTCGCTAAGCCAACGATTACAGAGATACTTTAGCAATACGGTAACAAACGCAGACGACGCTCCATGCCCAGACACATCGGCAAAATAGAAGGCACTATAGCGTTCGTTATAGCGCTGGTAATCAAGAAAATCGCCTGACAAATAGAGAGAGGGAGCAAACCAGTAGTCGTAATAGACCCCGTTGATAACTTTGGGGCGCACTGGCAGAAGACGTCGCTGAATATGACCGCCGCTCTGCTGATCCATACGGAGCAAAGCCAAATGCGTCTCTAAACTCTCGTTAAGCTCAGCTAATCGCACTCGGTCACGATCCCGCTCTAGTGCAAGCTGATGCAGCTCAATCGCTTTACGAATCATGCGACGAAGCAGTTCGGCATGGCGCAGCGGATGAACAATATAATCCACTAACCCTACATCAATCGCTTTGATCAGATCAGCATCTTGTCGGGTGTCGCTTACCACCAGGGTCGGCAAGCATAACGTAAGTTGCGACCACTGCTGACGTGGCACTGCACGTGCGTGTGCCACGATCAGTGCTGTCTCTGCGGGTAATTGCTCAATATTTTCTGCTGCAAACACCGACATTCCATCACAGGTAATCGCTTGTGCCAGTGCATTACGTTCAGGCCCCGGCTCATCAATTACCGCGATCAACTGCTTGGTATGATCCATGCTAGGCCTCAATCGGCGAAATCGTCGTCACCAAAGTCTGTCGCGTCGAATTCAAAATCATCCATGGCGAAAGGATCATCGCCCAGCTCACCATCATTCACCAGGAATTGACGGCGCTGCAAATATGCATCACGGATAAACCGATAACGATCTCCACGAATCAGCGATTCTTGGTCTAGTAGACCAGCGCGCAAATGGATAATATCCAGCGCCGCCAAACCAGCGCGTAGCTGATGGTCATCCATATAGGTAATCGGATGAGCTGCAATATCGAGTGGGAAGCCAGTGGTATCCCTCAGTGTACTGGGCCCCAACAGCGGAACCACGAGATAGCGCGAGTCATCCCACCCCCAGACAGCTAGCGTTTGACCAAAATCTTCTTCATCAGCGGTAATTTGCATGTGTGTGGCATAATCTAACAAGCCGCCCACACCGACGGTTGAGTTAATCAAAAACCGTGAAGTCGCTAAACCCGCATTAGCCGGCTTGCCCTGCAAAAGACTATTAATAGCGGTACGCACCTCTCCCAAGTTGGAAAAGAAATTACCCACCCCTGTTTGCACCGGCTCTGGGGTCACACTGCGGTAACCTTTAGCTACTGGCTTTAGCGCGTAGCGGTCTAGCACGTCGTTGAAGGCAAATACACGGCGGTTAAAGCCTTCCCAAGGATCTTCAGGGTGAGCCTCTTCTGCTTCTGCCGTGTTGACACTGGTACTCGCACAGCCCCCCATGCTTAGCGTGGCTAGCAGCAATATAGGCAACACTCCTTGGCGCATGCAGCTTGCAGACGCTTGCTTGGCTAACAACCTCAGCATGTTAGTTCCTCTCTCAACGTTTTAACGCCTCTTTAATGACCGTCTTTTGATGCCTCTGACGCATAGAAGCATGCATCCGTTGGTGTTTACTGGCGACGAATGACCACACTACCGGCGCTGTAGCCTGCACCAAAAGAAGAAATAACGCCAATGTCACCGGATGCAAAGTGATCGCGATGAAGGTGGAAAGCAATAATCGAGCCTGCCGAACTGGTATTTGCATAGCGATCTAAAATGATCGGCGCTTGCTCTTCACTAGGATCTCTCCCTAACACTTTTCGCGCGATAAGGTCATTCATATGGCGATTAGCTTGATGTAACCACATCCGCGTTAGGTCACTACCCGCAAGTTCTAACGACGCCAAATGATCCGTAATGAGCTGTGCCACCATCGGACAGACTTCTCTGAATACTCGCCGTCCTTCTTGCACAAACAGCTTGTCAAGTGCGAGAGGATCGCTATCAGTAACACGATTCAAGAAACCGGCATTGTTGCGGATAGCATTGGAAAACTTCGTCACTAGCCGTGTACCCAGTATCTCATAGCGCTGCTCAGCCACAGCACAGGCACTACTTTCCAGTACCATAGCCGTACAAGCATCGCCGAAAATAAAGTGGCTGTCACGATCTGTGAAGTTTAGATGCGCTGAGCAAATTTCAGGATTAACCACCAGCGCTCTTTTTACACTACCCGAGGCAATCGCATTGGCTGCGGTTTCGAGTGCAAATGTGGCCGAGCTGCAAGCGACGTTCATATCAAAGCCATAGCCGCTTGTGCCCAGCGCTTGCTGAACTTCTACAGCAACGGCTGGATAGGCGCGCTCTAAGTTAGAGCAGGCAACAATGACCAGCTCTATATCACCGGGCGCCACCTGAGCAGCCTCTAACGCTTGATAGGCCGCTTTAGTGGCCATATCGCACTGAATCGAGGGCTCGTCATTGCGTCGTTCGGGCAGCTTAGGCCGCATCCGTTCAGGGTCAAGGATACCGGACGCATTCAATACATAGCGGCTTTTAATGCCAGACGCTTTTTCAATGAACTCACTGCTGGAGTGCGCGAGTGGTGATTGCTCTCCGCGCGAAATAGCCTCGGCATTGCGCAAGTTCTGGCTATCGACCCAAGCATTAAATGCGCCAACCAAGGCCTCATTACCGATGGCGTGTTCCGGCGTATATAGCCCTGTACCGGTTATCACCACATTCGTCATGCAACTCTCCTTTAAGTAGCCTGCTATCACTGCTGTCCGCGACCATAACCGCAAGCTTACTAGTTGTATTACTGTGTGCGTAAAAAGCGTGCTGTACCAGCGAAGCTCTAAACGCTAATTATCTCTTCCCAGCGCTTTTCAAGGCGCTTAACCGATACCGGTATTTTGGTGCCAAGCTGTTGTGCAAATAACGAGACCCTAAGCTCTTGAATCCACCATCCAAATGCGACTAATGCGGGGTCTTCTGTGTCGCCTCGGCGCTCGCTTTTGCGACGAGCATCGAAACGGGCCTCCAGCGCTTGGACATCGTGCATCATCATTTGGTCACGACCACGTTCACGGGCCGCTTTTTCAAGCCGGATAAGCGCCGCTTCGGTATAGCGCGGGTACTCTGTAAGCCACTCGCCTGCGTCCCGAATAAAGCCTGGGTAAACGAGCCGCTGCATCTGCGCACTCACATCGCTGTAGACCAGCGCTAACGCAAAGTTAAGCTTTCCTTTAAGGATCTTACTCACTGCTAAGTGCCCCTTTAAGGCAGCTTCAACGTCCTTCAGCAGCGCGCTGGCATGATCAAGCAGTTCAGACTCAGTGGCTCTTAAGCGTTCGTCAAGCGCACTTGCTGAGCGGGGCAGAGGGTGCTGAGCGACTACCTGCGTGAACACTGCCAGCAGTAAATCATCGATCAACGCTTGCTTACTACCCACTTTGGCAAATAGCAGCGCGCACTTTTCCACATCCGGCAGTCGCTTAATGGCTTTGACCTGTTCAGGACGCTTGGCCATCGCTAAACGTGCGACCCCTTCTTGATGAGCAGCTTCTGCTTTTGCAGGATGATCAAAAAGGGCTACTTTAAAATCTTTTTCATTGGCGACTAGCGCCGGATACGCCTCCACCCGAATACCTGCCTGGGTAGTGACACGGGATTCAGGCAGTGGCTCATCCGGCAATCCATCCAGGGCAGGCGCTTGACTGGCCTGCTCCGAAAGTGCCTGAGCACCAGCACTCGCTGCGGCTTCAAAGCGTTTTTCAAGCGCTCGCAGGTCACGCCCCTGCCCCAACAGCTCCCCCGAATGATCCACTACTTTAATATTCATAAGGAGATGGGGCTCAAGCAAATCTAGGCGCCAGTCATCTGGGTGTACCCGCGTACCTGAACGGCGGCGAATAAATTCAGCCAGCGCTTCGGTCAGCGGACGTTGATCAGGCACCAGCATTTCCAGCGCTGCATCGACCCAATCGGGTATTGGCACTACCTGACGACGAATACTTTTGGGCAGCGACTTGAGCAGCGCAATACATTTTTCGCGCAGCAACCCAGGCACCAGCCATTCAAGGGCGTGAACCGGAAGTTGAGGCAACATGGCCGCGGGAACGGTGATGGTCACGCCATCATCTTCGGCATTGGGGTCAAAATGATAGCTCAGCGGATAAGCAACACCCGCTAACACCAGATGATCCGGATAGTGTGCTTGCGTCACATCGTCCGCGTGGCGCGCTTTCAGCGCCTGGATATCAAACTTAAGTAGCGCTGGGTCTTCACGCTCGGCTTGCTTACGCCAATGCTCAAACCCTTTACCATTAACAATGTGTTCGGGCAGGCGCTCGTCATAAAACGCAAAGAGTTCCTCTTCGTCTACCAGGATATCCCTACGCCTGGCACGGTCTTCAAGTGCTTCAACCTCTTCAACCAGCGCACGGTTGTGGGCAAAAAACTCACCCTTAGTTTGAAACTCACCCTCTACCAGGGCGCGGCGTATAAACAGCTCCCGCGACTCTCGGGGGGCGATGGGGCCGTAATGCACCCGGCGCCGAGCGACAATGGGCAAGCCAAATAGCGTGACCTGTTCAAAAGCCACCACCTGAGCACGCTTCATCTCCCAATGGGGTTCGCTATAGCTGCGCTTTACTAGATGCGCAGCCTGCGGCTCGATCCACTGCGGCTCGATTTTAGCCACCGTCCGTGCAAAGAGTTTGGTCGTTTCAATCAGCTCAAACGCTATTACCCATTTAGGTGTCTTTTTTGCCAGCCCAGAGCCTGGATGAATCATAAATTTCCGGTTTCGAGCCCCCAAGTACTCGCGATTTTCAAGCAGCGTGCCTACGTTGGATAACAACCCAGACAGCAGCGCCTGATGCAGTTTACCGGAGGTTTTACGGCGTGCTTGCTTGGCCTGCTCCTCACTTTCCTCGTCATTGCGCGGCAGTGGCGCGGGCACATCAATCTCCATATCACGCAGCAACTGGCGCAGTTGACGAAAGGTGTCGTGCCATTCGCGGACCCGCAGGTAATTAATGTAATGGTCGCGACACCAGCGACGTAACTGGTTTCCTGACAACGCCTCGCGGGCGTTTTCAATCCCGTGCCATAAATTTAGCAAGGCGACAAAGTCGGAGTCTGGGTCATGCCAGCGCTGGTGGGCCTGATCCGCGGCTTGGCGTTTATCCGCTGGGCGGTCACGCGGGTCTTGAATCGCCAGCGCCGATACGACAATCAACACATCGCGAAGGCTGCCCTGCTCGGCTCCCGCCAACACCATTCGCGCCAAACGCGGATCAATGGGCAGTTTGGCTAGCTTTCTACCCAACGGGCTAAGATGTTGCTGCTCGTCCACGGCGCCCAGTTCAAAGAGCAGTCGGAAACCATCTTTAATGAAGCGGCTATCCGGCGGGTCAACGAAGGGGAAATCTTCAATATGGCCCAGCTTTAACGCCAGCATGGAAAGAATCACGGAAGCTAAATTGGTGCGCTGTATTTCTGGGTCGGTAAACGCCGGGCGTGAGAGGTAATCCTCCTCATCGTATAGCCGAATACACGCGCCCTCGGCTACCCGTCCACAGCGCCCTTTGCGCTGATTGGCGCTGGCCTGGCTAATGGGCTCCACAGGCAACCGCTGAATTTTTGAGCGGTAACTATAGCGGCTTATGCGCACAAGGCCTGGGTCGATGACATAGCGAATGCCTGGCACCGTCAGCGAGGTTTCGGCCACGTTGGTCGCAAGCACAATACGCCGGCCACGATGAGGCGCAAACACTCGGTTTTGCTCTTCATTGGATAGGCGCGCATAGAGCGGCAATATCTCGGTGCCTTTTAAGTCGGCACGCCGTAAGGTGTCAGCGGTCTCACGAATTTCCCGCTCGCCGGGGAGAAATACCAGCACATCCCGCGGGCCATGCAGCCAACCTTTTTCACGCTCAATACGCTCAATTTCTTGAACCGCGTGCAGTATGCCCTCTTGCAGTGTGCGGTCTTCTTCATCCTCTTCATCTCGCACTAACGGGCGATAAAATACGTCAACAGGATATGTTCGACCGGAAACCTCAACCACAGGCGCGGGCTTTTTACTATGCCCTTCAGCGCTTTTTGCTTCACTGCCAAAGTGGGCTGCAAATCGGTCAACGTCGATGGTTGCCGAGGTAATGATCACTTTAAGGTCAGGGCGCTGGGGCAAGAGCCGCTTAAGGTAGCCAAGCAGAAAATCAATATTTAGGCTGCGTTCGTGGGCCTCGTCAATAATCAGCGTGTCGTAGCGTAGCAGCAGCGGGTCGTGCTGGGTTTCGGCTAACAAGATACCGTCTGTCATTAGCTTAACCAGCGTAGTGGGCGTGCTTTGGTCAGTAAAGCGTACCTGGTAGCCCACCTGCTCACCTAGCGATACGTTCAGCTCTTCCGCCAACCGTGTGGCCACGCTTCGTGCGGCTAAACGACGAGGCTGTGTATGACCAATCAGCCCACGGCGGCCACGGCCCAGTTCTAGGCATATTTTGGGTAGCTGGGTGGTTTTGCCTGACCCCGTCTCCCCTGCTACAACAACCACCTGATGATCACGAATGGCGTTAAAAATATCTTCGCGGCGCTCGACAACCGGCAACTCTGCGGGGTAGTTCAACACCACAGGCTGAGCGGCGCGCAATTTGAAGATTTGCTTGGCTTTATCTATATCGCGCTGCACCTCATGCAAGCCACGGTCAATGGGCTTGTTGTCACGTAAGCGACGCTTTAAACCAGCGACACGACGCTCTAAACGCTGAGCATCACGCAGCATTACATGGCTCAACGCCTCGTTAAGTGCAGTGAGTTGCTGGGCTTCTGTGCGGGGGGAGTGCGTGTCGGTGGTCACGTTTGGCTCGGTTTCCATCACATTAAAAAAATCGGCCCGCTCGTTTGAGCAGGCCGACCATTGTAACGCTTTCAGCAACGTGACGCCTAACCGCGGCTGAGCACGCGCTCATTACAAGCTTAACAGTGGTTAGCTAGCGTTGGTTTCCTCATCCCGCAACTGACGACGCAGCACTTTACCCACATTGGTTTTAGGCAACTCATCGCGAAACTCAACGTACTTCGGCACTTTATAGCCCGTAAGCTCTTTTTTACACCAGCTGCGCAGCGTTTCCGCATCCAGCTGGCTATTCTTCGAGACAACAAAGAGCTTGATTGCTTCCCCTGCATTTTCATCAGGCACGCCCACCGCTGCAGCTTCAAGCACATCTGGGTGGGCGGCAACGACATCCTCAACTTCGTTAGGATAAACATTGAAACCGGAAACAAGAATCATATCTTTTTTGCGGTCAACGATGCGAATGTAGCCATCGTCTTGAAGCACCGCGATATCACCCGTATGGAACCAGCCATCCTCATCAATGGAATTGCGCGTCTCTTCTTCGCGCTGCCAATAGCCTTTCATGACCTGCGGACCCTGCACACACAGTTCACCCGGCTCGCCTAGCGGGGCATCATTGCCATCTGCATCAACCACTTTGACAGAGGTGCCTGCCACAGGCTTACCAATACTCCCCAACTGAATAGCATTGGTTGGGTTAAAGCTCACAATGGGAGACGTTTCGGTTAATCCATAGCCTTCTGCAATTGGGCAACCGGTGGTTTCTTCCCACCGCTGGGCAGCTGCTTTCGTCAGCGCCATACCACCTGAAATAGTCAGCTTGAGTTTGGAAAAATCTAACTGCTTAAAATCATCCCGGTTACATAGCGCGTTAAATAGCGTGTTCAACCCAATAAACCCGGTGAAAGGTAGTCCTTTCAGCTCTTTGACAAAACTGGGCAGATCACGCGGATTGGTTATCAGTAGCGAATGATTACCGGTTTCCATTAAAAACAGGCAGTTAACAGTAAAGGTGTAGATGTGATAAACCGGCAGCGGTGCAACCACTAGCTCTTCACCATCGGTTAAATGCTCTCCAATCGCTGCACGCGCTTGGAGCATATTTGCGATTAGATTGCAGTGAGTGAGCATCGCCCCTTTGGGCATACCCGTCGTACCACCCGTATACTGAAGCGCTGCCAAGTCGCTCTGGGTGCGGCTCACGTCAGTGTGGCTTAACGAGGCACCTTTTTTAAGCGCATCACGGAAGCCGATGGCACTGGGTAGCGAGTAGGCAGGCACCATCTTTTTAACATGCTTCACTACAGCATTGATCAGCCAGCGCTTTGGCACATCATGAAGATCCGCCAGCTGAGTCACCAGCACGTGCTTGATATCCGTCTTATCGAGCACTTTTTCTAACTTATCTGCCATATTGGCCAAGATAACAATGGCCTTGGCGTTGGAGTCTTTGAACTGATGTGCCATCTCCCGCTCGGTGTAAAGCGGGTTGGTGTTGACCACAACCAACCCTGCCCGTAGGGCGCCAAACACCGCTACGGGGAACTGGAGCACGTTTGGCAGCTGGATAGCAATCCGATCACCCGGTTCAAGATCCGTCTCATGCTGTAACCATGCGGCGAAGTCCGCTGAAAGGCGATCAAGGTCGGCAAAGGTGAGCGTTTTTCCCATGCAGGTAAACGCCGGTTTATCGTTGAAACGCTTTACCGCTTTATGGAAAACATCAGTGACTGAATCATATTGATCCAACCCTTCAAGCGCTGGGCCACGTAAAATGGGGGCATTGGCGTATTCGCTCATGGGCAATCTCCGCTATCCGTGTCGATGATATGACCGACCTTGTTATTGTCGCGAGGTTAAAAGGGCAACGATATACGACGAGCACCCCGCTGTAAAACGATCGATTGAAACTTACGTTTCAACTTTAGCTTATAGCCGTGCACCTCAATCAACAGCGCTCCCTTTTCCTAACTGCTATTACTACTGTAGCGATTGTTACTCTTATGAGTAGTCATTATGGACAATAACGGGCCTGTATTTCTCCTTCTCGCCAAACCAAAAGCTCGCCGGGCTGCATTCGCTCCCACGCTTCGTTTTGAGTCAACGGCTCCGTCGCCATGACGGACACAACATCATTAGGCGTGGTGTGCTCAATAAAATTCACAGTGATCTCCGCATCGGAAAGCTCGGCTTCTCCAAAGGGCGCACGGCGCGTGATGTGAGCAAGTTTTGTTGAGCAATAGCAGTAAAGATAAACACCATCAGACAGCAGCAAGTTAAATACTCCAAGCCCACGAAGCTGCTCACAGAGCGTATGTAAGCACTCCCACACACGCTCAGCGGCTGCAGGCGGTGTTGGGAAAGCACGCCGAAGCTCTCCCATTAACCAGCAAAAAGCATGTTCACTATCCGTCGTACCAACGGGGGTATAAACCCCCAGGGGAAGCTGCTGCCAATCCGTTAACTGGCCGTTATGGGCGTAGCACCAGGGTCGCCCCCACATCTCCCGCGTGAAAGGGTGGGTATTGGCCAGGCGTACGCCGCCCACATTCGCTTGGCGAATGTGGCTGATGACCACATTAGACTTGATGGGATAGTCGCAAATTAATCGCGCAATCGGCGAGTCTACTGAAGGGTGCGGATCACGAAACTCGCGGTATCCACCCTCTTCGTAGAACGCAATTCCCCAACCATCTCGGTGCGGGCCAGTCCCTCCGCCCCTGTGTAAAAAGCCTGAAAAGCTAAAGCAAATGTCGGTCGGTACATTGGCACTCATGCCCAGCAGCTCACACATTCATCGCCTCCTAGGCTGGGCTAATTTTTAATTAATCACCGGCTCACGACGACGGGTAGGCTCTTCTTCAACCTCACGCGGCGGTGGCACTTCCTCAATATTTTGTGGGCGACGCCACCACCAAAGCGCTATGCCCACACAGGCGCCTAACGCCATACCTAAAATTAACCACAGCAGCCCATCACGCAGCCCCGAGCCGCCGCCCTCTAAAACGCCAACTGCCGAGACCATCGCTGCAGGCGCCCAGCCCGTGTAGAACTCCCCTTCTTCCACTAACGGCAAACGAAAACGCGCTGGCATCCACATGGCACCGGCTACTATCCATGTCATCACTAACCGCGGCAGGCGCGGCAACCATGCCAATGCAAAGTACACGGCGATGAGCACTATTAACGAAAGGCCGTAATAACTTAGCCACATCAGTGACATTGAGTTTGCAAACAGCATAATACCCCTCATGTGGGTGGTCTCACCCGACGTTGATTTCCCGTTATGGTACCTGTCAATTTATGAAAGCACAGCCCGGCATTCACCAAGGCTCACCCGCTGCGCGCTATTATCGCGCTAACGACCCACAATGGCACTGGCTAGAGGCGCGTGAAGCGCCAGAAGTGGCCGAGTTTTTAAATGCCGCCAACCAGCAGCATAGCGAATGGTTTGCGCCGCTAGCACCGCTAGCGAATACGCTTTATGAAAGCCATTTAGCGCGCCGCGAACTGGCTGTTACCAGTCTTGAAACCGCGCTGGATTACTTTACGTTTTGGAGTGAAACCGGCGCGGAGGATGACTACCCCTGCTGGTGGCGCTACCCAAACGAACAGCCGCTTAAGCGCGAACTGTTTTTAGATGTTAGGGAACGCGCGGCCGGCCATCCTTTTTATGACATGGGCGACATGGCACTATCGCCCAATGAGCAGTGGCTTGCTTGGACCGAAGATACCCAAGGAGATGAGCGCTTCACGCTATGGCTAAAAGCACTGCCTAACGGCGAACCGAAACGCTTGATAAGTGACATTGGCCCTAGCCTTTGCTGGGCAGAAGATCAAACAGCGCTAGGCGCCACGCTTCTCTTCACTCGCTTTGACGACACCCAACGTCCAGATTCTATTTGGCGCGTGTGGCTAGCGTTTTCGGCCCTCGAACATCTTGCTGAGCCCACCTTAGTAATGCGTGAGAACGATCCAGAGTTCTGGATTGGAATTGGCAAAACTCGTTCTAGAGAGTGGCTGCTCATCGACAGCGGCTCCAAAGATACCACCGAAATCGCCGCCCTGCCCGCCGCTAACCCTGCGGCCACACCTGTCTATCTACACACCCGCCAACCCGGCATTGAAGTTACTATCGATCATCGCCCCGGCGTGTTCTATCGGCTACAAAATCAAACCGGCCCCCACTTTCAACTCGACCACCTGACTGAAGAGCAGCTCGGTAAAGACACCGCTTCGTGGCAGGCGTTAATTACCTACCGCGATGACGCAACCTTAGAAGGGGTCGATGCCTTTGCCTGGGGCCTGATAGTGGCTGAGCGTAGCCACCAGGAAGCCCAGGTAGTTTTGCGTCGCTTGGTACTTGATGAACATCAACAAGCGCAAGTGGATGACTATATTGCGCTACCTGAAACACCCTGTTCACAGCTGCTGGAGGACTCGCCTCACTTTGATACACAGGTGGTACGGTTAAGGGAGGAGTCATTCACCCAGCCGCCCAGCTGGTTTTCGCTTGACCTTCAAAGCGGCGAGCGGACATTACTAAAACGTGTTGCCGTCTATGGAAACCTTTTACCGGAACAGCTCGTTTGCCAGCGTTTGTGGGCCACCAGCGGTGATGGCGAACAGGTGCCCGTGTCGGTTGTTAGACGCGCAGATTTAGCCAACCAAGCGCTGCCTACCGTACTTTACGGCTATGGCGCTTACGGCGAAGCCCTAGATCCCTGGTTTTCCATCGCCCGGCTAGAGCTTCTGGAACGCGGCGTGGCTTTTGCCGTTGCCCACGTGCGCGGCGGTGGCGAACGCGGCGAGCCCTGGTACCTGAAGGGCAAAATGGCACATAAAGAAAATAGCTTTAATGACTTTCTGGCCGCGCGTGAGCTGTTGGTTTCGGAAAAACTGAGTGACCCTGAAGGTATTGTCGCTTGTGGCGCTAGTGCTGGCGGATTATTAGTCGGCGCTTGCCTTAATCGCGCGCCTGAAGCGTTCTGCGCGGCGGTGCTCGACGTGCCTTTCTTAGATGTGCTGCGAACGATGCAAAACCCCGAACTGCCGCTCACTACCGCTGAATATAGCGAATGGGGCAATCCTGAGGAGCCTGAAGTAGAACAACGCATTTCCCGCTATTCGCCTATCGACAATATCACCCAACAGCGCTATCCGGCGCTATGGATCGAAGGTAGCTGGTTTGATACGCGGGTGAGCTACTGGGAGCCGGCCAAATACTATGCCCGCGTGTCTCTGGCTCAACAGGGTGAAGCACCGATTTTATTGCATACCGATATGAGTAGCGGCCACGGCGGCGCTTCAGGTCGATTCAAAGCATGGCGAGACACTGCCCGCCAGGACGCGTTTATTCTTTGGGCGTTAGGACTGGCGCCGTACGTGACTGATTAAATAAGCAATAAGCCCCGCCCTGCAAGCGAATAGCAGGCCCAGGGGCTTTTTTTCAGCGTGCATATCAATACTCAATTTTATGGAAACACTTTCCATAAAATGATTTTTGCGCCATACTGCCACCCAGAACATATACCAACGTCTAATTGCTAGACCGGTTATCAACTAAGCAAACATCAGGAGAACAGTATGAAAACCCAGGAACAGTTTCTTACTATATGGGACGCGCCTTCAAAAGCATCTAATCGCCCACAGGCTAGCAGCGTAAAAAAGACCGCCGCTCCGGCTAAAGAAGCTTTTTTGACAATTTGGGATAGCACTCCGCGTAAACCGGCTGTTTAAAACAGTTCACGAAGCGCATTGGTTAGCACAAGGGTGATCGAGGTGAAGGTAAAGATCACATAGGAAGTACAGCGATTATGTGCTCTTCTAAACGCCCTTCAGGCACTTCATCTTGAGAAACGGCAAAGCCGCGCACGCTGATGCCCTTTCTATGTACCCGCTCAGCGTCATTGCTAAGTAATGGGTGCCAGCCTGCCAGCTTGCGGCCTTCGGCTACCCGCCGATAGCCACAGGTCTGAGGCAGCCAGGTAAACTCTTTAACCAGCGCGGGGGTTAACTGAGTACAGTCTGGCACGCTGTCAAAACGGTTTGCATAGTCGCTACACTGGCAGCTCTGGATATCCAGCAAGCGGCAGGCGACGTTCAAAATGGCCAGCTCTTGCGTTTCGTCATCATGTAGCTTTAACAGACAACACTGACCACAGCCATCACACAGGGCTTCCCACTCTTGGGGCGTCAGTTCGTCGAGGCTGTAGTTTTCCCAAAAGCGTTCGCGCAACGTGGACGGCATCTCGATCACCTTTCTAAGTCACTATGGGTTTGCCTTTCCGCTGGCACTATATCAAGGGAGCCCAGCGTTCGCGCGCACTCTTCCCAAAGCATATAAAAGTCGTTTTCCAGCCAGCCATAATTCTCATTAAGCCAAGGGAGTAATTCAGCCAAACGGTTAGGGCCTGATAAGCGTTTACCAACGCCCGCTATCGCTCGGCAGGTAAAATCGAAATCCGCATAGCCCCTCAGCCAATCATGCTTCACTAATAGCGGTACCATGGTGGCGAGGCGGTTAGGCGCGGGCCTTACCGAAAGAAGCTGATAACAGCGCTCCACTAGCGCTTCGTAATCGTCATCACCGAGCTGCCGTCGAGCTAAAAAGTGATCCCAGACGATATCCAGGGCGATACCCACATAACGCCGCTGATGATTTGGCGCCTGCTGCTTGGCGTTTAATACGCTTGGGTGAGCATCCACCCAGGCATCCACTCGACGATGATGGCGGATACCGCTCGCCACGGCGTTAGGCCAATCGCTTAGGTCACTGCCCTTAACGCCATCGGCAATGAGATTGCCATATAGAAACGCATCACTGCCGTGATGAGCAAGCCAAGCGTGGGCGAGAAAATTCATTGCTGACGATTAACGTGGGCGCGATGAATATCCAATAAGTAGGCTTCTTTTGCCGGGGGCGTTTGCAGATAAAACCCCTTCTCGTTAATCGAGGCCATAATGTCTTCTGCGCTGGCACGCGCCAGCGTCTTATCCGCCGTTAAGATCATCGTAAAAACCGCAATAGGCTTGCCAAAGGTTTCCATCAGTACGTCAGGCACCGGGGCTAACCCTTTACGCTTATCAACGTAAAGGTACATCTCTTCTTTACGCGAGCTTTTAAACACTTCGCAGAGAATTTTTTCGCTCACTGAGAGGCCTCCTTAATAGCTTGGCGTAGGCCTTCGCTTAAACAGTCATCACGCCAGCCTTTTAAGGGCGTTAGCGATTCACCGGCAAGCTGCTGCATCACCATCGCTTCAATATCACGACGACGAAGCAGCAGCTCCGGCGCCACGCCTAACGCGACTGCTTTATCGGTAACTACCTTTTTCACGGCTTTAAAACGCCGCTTAAACGCTGGCTGCATAGGGTCTGGCCACGGCGCTGGAAGGTCATTCTCATCACATTGGTGGGCCTGCTTTACTAAAGCGAGCAGCGCATCACCCTCTTTTTTAACCAGCGTTGGTTTCACACCCTCAACATCCGCCAGCTCATAGCGATTTTTGGGCATGGCTTCCGCTATGGCGAACAACAGCTTATCGCTGACGAGCCAGTTACGCGGCAAATCTCTACGACGGGTTTCGCCTTCACGCCATATCGTCATCAGGCGATAAGCTTCTAGCTGACGCGGAGAAAGACGCCAAAGCTGACGGTGGCGAGTAAACCATTGACCATCACTTTCGACACTTCTACCCGCTTGCTCAATCAGCGTCGCGCACTCCTCCTCAAGCCAAGGCCGCCGCCCTAGCCGCTCAAGTTTTTCTGACTGCAGCTGCCACACTTTCAACAAGTAGATAACATCCAGGGCCGCGTATTCGCACTGAGAAGACGTCAATGGACGCACCAGCCAATTGGAGCGCGTTTCTTCTTTGGGTAGTGTTTCGCCCATCCATAGCTCAACAAGTTTCTGGTAACCCATTCCTGGGTTCTCACCCAAAAACGCCTGCGCGACTTGCGTGTCAACCAATGGTGTGGGCAATACGCCCGCCCAGTGCTGAAACACCTCCAGATCTTCACTACATGCATGCAGCAGCTTTATCGCGTCGTTTTGCAAGAGCTGGCGAAATGCGTCAGTACACGGCGTGGTCAGCGGGTCTACCAGGTAGGCCTGCTCTCCCGCAGTAAACTGGAGTAGCGCCGGCACCGGAAAAAACGTGTTTTCTCGAAAAAACTCGGTATCTAATGCGACAACCGGTTCATCGGCAACCTGTGCGCAGGCGTTGTCAAGCGCTTCGGCGGTATCAATCCATTGATATAAAGGAGTAGTTAAAGAGGACAAGAGACACTTCCAGATTGGCACAACCGCCGTAGCGTTTGCGTTCTTTTATAGGGGTCAATCGCTGGCGAAGGGCTGGCGACCATTAAATGCGCGGCTCAGAGTACCGCCATCCACGTACTCAAGCTCGCCCCCCATGGGTACACCATACGCTAGCCGGGAGAATTTAACGCCATAATGGGCAAGCTGCGACGCAATATAGTGAGCCGTTGCCTCACCCTCAACCGTGGGATTCGTCGCCAGCACCACTTCACTTATAGCACCTTCCGCTACTCGCGCTTCGAGCACGTCTAAACCAATGGCATCCGGCCCAATGCCGTCAAGCGGAGACAGGTGACCATGCAGCACAAAGTAGCGGCCCTGAAATCCGCCAGCTTCTTCAATAGCCAGCTGGTCAGCGGGTGACTCAACCACGCACAAAAGCGCAACATCACGTCGGGGGCTTTGGCAAAGAGCGCAGATATCCGCTTCTGTCAGGGTTCGACAGCGCTGGCAATAGCCCACCTCTTCGATGGCCTGCTGAATAATAGCAGCTAACCGCTGCCCGCCTGGACGCTCTCGCTCTAAAAGGTGCATAGCCATGCGTTGGGCCGTTTTCGGCCCAACGCCTGGCAGCACACGAAAAGCATCCATGAGCTGCTCTACCAGCGGAGAAAATCGCATGGTTTAAAACGGCATCTTAAAACCGGGCGGCAAGTTCAAGCCGGCCGTCGCTTCTTCCATTTTTGCCTTTGAGCTAACTTCTACTTTGCGCACAGCATCATTTACCGCAGCGGCAAGTAAGTCTTCCAAAAGCTCTTTATCTTCTTCCATGACGCTCGGATCAATCGTCACGTTGCTAACGTCGTGGCGGCCATTCATGGTGACCTTTACCATACCGGCGCCCGCTTCACCCTGCACTTCAGCTTTAGCAACCTCTTCTTGCACCTGCTGCATTTTTTCCTGCATCTCTTGGGCTTGCTTCATGATGTTGCCCATTCCACCTTTGAACATGCGGTTATCTCCTGAAAGGTATTAAATATGCTTAAAGTGTTAAACAGCCGACTAGGACCGTGTGTCAGAGGCTGGCTTAACGGTTGATTCTATCAGCGTTGCCCCAAAGGCTTGCTGTAGCTTCTGTATATTGGGGTCGCGATGCAGTAGATCAACAGCCAACGCGTGGCGCTCTTGATGGAGGCGCTCTTCTTGCTGACGAGGCGTTTCCACATCAACCGCCAGTTCCGCTACCGTAAACTCTATGCGACGAGGGACGCCCTGTGCTTTAAGCGCTTTCTCGATGCGGCTTTGATGCACTTCCGCCTTCATAGCAGCTTGACCCGGGTCTAGCCGGAGCACCAGGGTATTGCCATCGTCACTCTCGACTTGGCAGTGCGCTGCTAAATTACGCGTAAGACCGCCCAAGCCTAACGCATTAAACTGCGCTAGCCACTGTCGATGATCAAACAAGCTACCGTTATGAACGGCAAGCGGCTCTGGCTCTGGCTCTGGCTCTGGCTCTGGCTCTGGCTCTGGCTCTGGCTCTGGCTCTGGCTCTGGCTCTGGCTCTGAAGAGAGCATGGCGGCGTTTTCTACTTCATCAAGTGACCAGGGCGGGGCTTGCTCATTTTTCTCAGCGGGGGCTTCTGGCGTTGGCGCCTCCTGCACAGCGGCCGGCGCAGGCGGATTAGCCTGGGCCACTGGCGGTGCAGGTTCAGGCTTTTTTGGCGCGGCTGGCTCGCCCATAGAGGCTGACTGCGCTGCTGCCCCACTAACGTCTTCAGCAGGCTCTGTGCGCAATGGCAAGGACACACGAGGCGGCTTGGGAACCCCTTGGGGACGAAACGCCAGCATGCGCAGCAGCGTCATTTCCAGCGCACTACGCAGGTCAGGCGCATGCACCATATCGCCTCGGCCCTGGATGCCAATTTGGTAATAGAGCTGAATATCTTCAGCGGTAAAGCGGCTCGCTAACTGCTGAATTAGCGCGCGATCACCATGACTGTTATCCACCGCATCGGGCACCATTTGCGCCACCGCCAAACGGTGTAAAATGGCGCTTAATTCGTCCAGCACTGCCGCAAAATCAGGCCCTTGCTCTGAAAGCTGGGCAACTTCTGCCAGTAACCGTTGCACATCGACATCTGCCAAGGCCTCGACTAATGCTAAGACATGCCGATGATCCAACGTGCCCAGCATAGCGGCGACATCGGCATGACGCACGGCGCCTTGGCCAAAGGCAATGGCTTGGTCGGTCAGGCTCATTGCATCACGCATTGAGCCTTCGGCCGCCTTGCCTAGCAGCCACAGCGCGCTCTCGTCATACCCGACCCCCTCTTCACCCAGCACATAGGTTAAATGCTCAACCACGCGCTCGGGGGGCATATGCTTCAACGTGAACTGCAAACAGCGCGACAGCACCGTAGCAGGGAGTTTTTGCGGATCGGTGGTCGCTAGTAAAAACTTAACGTGGGGCGGTGGCTCTTCAAGCGTTTTAAGCAGCGCGTTAAAACTGCTGGTGGAGAGCATGTGCACTTCATCAATTAAGTACACTTTATAGCGCCCTTGGGTAGGCGCGTACTGAACGTTGTCCAGCAGCTCACGGGTGTCTTCCACTTTCGTGCGTGACGCTGCATCGACTTCGATCAGGTCAACAAAGCGGCCTTCGTCAATCGCCTTGCAGCTATCGCACTGACCACACGGGGTGGAGGTAATACCTTCATCGCCTCGGCCATTGGCAGTGCAATTCAGGCATTTCGCCAAGATACGCGCCAGCGTGGTTTTACCCACACCGCGGGTACCTGTAAATAGGTAAGCATGATGTAAGCGGCCTTGATCAAGAGCATTGACCAAGGCGCGCTGGACATGGGCCTGGCCCACGAGCTCGTGGAATGTGCGCGGCCGCCATTTGCGGGCCAGAACCTGATAGCTCATTGAGCAGAATTTCCTTTGGCGGGCTGAGGTCTATACGTGACAAAACACCATTCTAGCGGCTGGGCTTACGCCCGCCAACCGCACAGCCCTTTGGCACAGGCATTACCTTATGCGCTATCGCCGCTCTCAGCAGTACCCGCACGCTGGGCAGCTTCTTTAACCAATTTTTCGAGCTCACCATTTTGATGCATCTCGATGACGATATCGCAGCCGCCCACTAACTCGCCTTCGACCCATAGCTGGGGGAACGTCGGCCAGTTAGCAATTTTCGGTAGCTCGGCGCGAATATCCGGGTTATCCAAGACGTTTACGAAAGCAAAGCGCTCGCCACAGCTCATCAACGCTTGAACAGTTTGCGCAGAAAAACCGCACTGCGGTAACTGCGGAGAGCCTTTCATGTAGATAAGAATCGGGTTTTCGCTAATTTGGCGCTGAATATTTTCGGCAGTCGTGCTCATCATATGCTCCTAACATTACATAGTGGGATTCAAGCCAGTTTACGCTATTCGTCCACCGGCTTTAACCTTATGGCCACGTGTCACTCTTGTTGCATTACCAGTATTGCGTTACCCGCCAATACTTGAGCAAACTACTCAGCCATATCCTGTGGGCGCCATTCTACGCATGCTGCTCGCGTTGCGCATCCCCTGCCGCATCGCTAGGATAGGGTTTTTGCGCGGAGAGAAGTCACCATGGCGACACGCCATTTCCTTACCCTGCTGGATTTATCACCCGATGAGTTGGCGTATTTGATTCAGCGTGCCATCAAAATCAAAAACGACCTAAAAGCCAACGGCCCCGTTTATACGCCTCTGCCTAACCGCACGCTGGCGATGATTTTTGAAAAATCGTCGACGCGTACCCGCGTATCATTTGAAACGGGCATGGCGCAGTTTGGCGGTCACGCGCTTTTTCTCTCTCCCCGCGACACCCAGCTGGGCCGTGGCGAACCGATCGAAGACACCGCTCGCGTGCTTTCAGAGATGGTCGATGCCGTCATGATCCGTACGTTTTCTCACGCCGGCTTGGAAGCCTACGCCAGCGCCAGCAGCGTGCCGGTGATCAACGCCTTGAGCGACGACTATCACCCCTGCCAGCTGTTAGCAGATGTGATGACCTGGACCGAGCTGCGTGGAAGCGTGCAAGGTCGCACCGCGGTATGGGTAGGCGATGGCAACAACATGTGCCACTCATGGATTAACGCGGCACGCCAATTTGGCTTTCAACTGCGCATTTGCTGCCCCAAAGGGTATGAACCCCGCGCCGATATTATGGCCGCTGCCGGTGACTGCATCACACTACTCCATGACCCACATGCCGCCGCCAAGGATGCCGATCTGATCACCACCGATGTGTGGGCTTCCATGGGCCAAGAGGAAGAGCAGGCTAAGCGCGAAGCTGACTTTGCCAGCTTCCAGGTTACTGAAGCGATGCTCGACAGCGCTAAGCCAGACGCCCTCTTTTTACACTGCCTTCCCGCTCATCGCGGTGAAGAAATTAGCCATACGCTGCTTGATGACCCCCGCGCCGTGGTTTGGCAGGAGGCCGGCAACCGCCTGCATGCGCAAAAAGCACTCATCGAGTTCCTGCTGCTTGGCAAAATAACCAATTAACGACGGAATTAGTAAAAACGTCGTTAGAGAAAGAGTGGCATCAAACGCATACAAAAATGCCTCGCTAGTGATAGCGAGGCATTTTTGATAAAAATTGGTGGAGCCTAGCGGGATCGAACCGCTGACCTCAACACTGCCAGTGTTGCGCTCTCCCAGCTGAGCTAAGGCCCCACGTACTGCCGTTGCAGCAGCGGGCAAATACTAGGCGAGAATTTGCCTATCGTCAAGACAAAGCTTAGACAACCATGTTCTAATTCTCCTTTGCCAGGAGCTGTGGCACTCTATGGGGGCAGCATACCAGCCGAGCGCCAGTGTCCAAGAAGATTTTCATGCAGGAGTTTGCCTCTTGATCAACGTTTTAATCGCCGATGATCACCACCTGGTGAGAACCAGTATTGCGCACCTGCTAAACGAAGAAGCCGACATCAAGGTCGTCGGCGAAGTTGATGATGGTGAAAACGCCGTTACTCAGTGCCGCATACTGAAACCCGATATTGTACTTATGGATATACGTATGCCCGGTATTGGCGGGCTTGAGGCCACACGACGCATTCATCGCACGTTAGTGGACATCAAAGTTATTATTTTGACGGCCCACATGGAAGATAGCGTCCTGCGCCGTATGCTTGAGGCAGGTGCTTCAGGCTTTTTGAGCAAAGGTGCTGATGCCGCAGAAATGACCGACGCCATTCGCCAGGTTTTCCATGGGCGCCGCTATGTCAGCCAAGAGATTGCCCAGCGGCTAGCGCTGTCTCATTTTACCGATGAAAATAATCCGTTTAGCCAACTATCGCACCGCGAGTTACAAATCGCGCTGATGATCGTTAATTGCCAGCGCGTCCAAGATATCTCCGACAGGCTGCACTTAAGCCCTAAAACCGTTAACACTTACCGGTATCGGCTGTTTGACAAGCTGCAGGTTGCCACTGACGTTGAACTGACCCATCTCGCCCTGCGTCATGGGCTTGTCGAGGGCTTTGACCCCAGCCTGGGATAGCCCTACCATCGCAGCTTCTGCCGTTTTGAAGCGCCGACACCCAGCTATGACTTTTGATGCCAAGCAGTTTTTAAGCTCAGTAAGCACCTCTCCGGGTGTGTACAGAATGCTGGACGAGCAGCACAACACCCTCTATGTCGGCAAAGCCAAACGCTTAAAGGCGCGGCTTGCCAGCTATTTTCGTGGCCAGCTGAACACCAAAACCCAGGCAATGGTGGCACGAATTGCCGATATTCAAATTACCGTTACGCGCAGCGAAACCGAAGCATTGTTGCTCGAACAGACGCTGATTAAAGAGCTGCGGCCGCCCTACAACATCTTGTTAAGAGATGATAAGTCCTACCCCTTTGTGTTTGTGACCGACCGTCATCCTTATCCTGCCCTTGAGTATAAGCGAGCTCGCCAGCGCCGTGACGATGGCCGCTACTTAGGCCCCTACCCCAGCAGCGGCGCGGTAAGAGAAAGCCTTGCACTTATGCAGAAAATTTTTCGCATTCGTAACTGCGAAGATAGCGTTTTTGCTCACCGTTCGCGCCCCTGCCTTCAGTTCCAAATCCAGCGCTGCAGCGCCCCCTGCGTAGACTACATCTCGCAGGAAGAGTACCGCCGCGACGTAGAGCATGCGGTTATGTGTCTTGAGGGCAAAAGCGAGCACGTCACGCAGGCACTGACTACTGATATGGAGGCCGCTAGCAACGCCTTAAATTTTGAAGAAGCTGCCCGCTTACGTGATCAAATACAGCAGCTTAGGCAACTGCAGCAGCGCCAGTTTGTCGATAATGAAAGCGGCGATGCCGATATTTTTGCGCTGGCCCAGCGACCGGGCGCACTCGGGGTATCAGTACTTAGCGTACGAGACGGGCGCTTGCTTGGCGCACGCCACCACATGCCTAAAAATGACTTAGACCTACCGCCGGAAATACTGCTTACCGAGGTTGTTAGCCAATACTATTTTGGCCAACCCCACAATGTGCCCAGCGAAGTGATCACTAGCCACCCGCTTGAAGACAGTGACCTACTCGCAAGCGCATTATCGCTACAAGCAGGTAAACGCGTCCGAGTCGCCAGCCAAGTACGTGGCCATCGGGCTCAGTGGCAACATTTAGCGATGACCAACGCCGAACAGCAGCTCGCCTCGCAACTGGCTAATAAAACGCAGCTCACCCAGCGCTTTGAAGCACTGCAAAAAGCGCTAGCACTCGACAAAATCCCCGAGCGCCTCGAATGCTTCGATATTAGCCACAGCCAGGGCGAAGCGACGGTCGCTTCCTGCGTCGTCTTTGATCACCAAGGCCCCCGCAAAAGCGATTACCGCCACTTCCGTATCGAAGGGGTTGCCGCAGGCGATGATTATGCCGCCATGCAACAAGCGCTTACCCGGCGACTGAAACGTGTAAAAAGCGGCGAAGCCACTGCACCCGATGTGCTGATTGTCGATGGCGGCAAGGGGCAGCTCAATATGGCGCGGGGCGTGCTAACCGACCTTGACGTAACGAATATTATTTTGCTGGGCGTTGCCAAGGGTACGACGCGTAAAGCAGGGCTGGAAACGCTGTTCCTAGAAACTACCGATAATCCGCTGCCTCTCGACCCCGCCTCGCCTGCTCTGCATTTGATCCAGCACATTCGAGACGAGTCTCATCGCTTTGCCATCGCCGGGCACCGCGCCCAACGAGATAAAGCACGACGCACCTCAACGCTACAAGACATTCCAGGTATTGGCCCTAAGCGCCGGCGTGAGCTGCTGAAATTTTTTGGCGGCTTACAGGGCGTCCAAAAGGCGAGCCGCGATGAACTGTTACGGGTGCCAGGCATTAACGCCGCCCTTGCAGAAACAATTTACACTGCGCTTAATGGATAAACCGACGCTTAACATGGATGCTGATCGCCAAGGGGGATAGAATACTCCCTCAGCAAGCACTCCATCTTTCATGACTCTCCGGCAAGGATCGCGCCCTGCGATGAATATACCCAACATACTGACTCTGGCAAGAATCGTCTTTATCCCGCTACTGGTAGTACTGTTTTATCTGCCGTTTAGCTGGAGCATGCCCCTTGCAGCGGGGCTGTTTGCCCTGGCAGCAGTGACCGACTGGCTAGATGGCTATCTGGCCCGGCGCTGGAACCAGTCAACACCGTTTGGCGCTTTTCTAGACCCTGTTGCCGATAAGCTCATGGTGGCAGTCGCGTTGGCACTGTTAATAGAACGCTTCGACACCTTGGTCTTAACCCTACCTGCGCTGGTTATTATTGGCCGCGAGATCGTCATATCAGCACTACGCGAATGGATGGCGGAAATGGGCAAACGCGGCATGGTGGCCGTTTCCTGGATCGGCAAGCTGAAAACCACGTTACAAATGGTGGCTATCCTTATTTTATTAGCCTTTCCACCTGGGCATGAGATTGCCTTATTTGGCGTTGTCGTGCTTTATGCGGCGGCTATCCTGACCCTATGGTCGATGATTCAGTACCTAAAATCTGCATGGCCACACCTCAGTCGCTCAATGTAAAAAAAGAGAGTATCTGATTGTGCTTGCTGATAAATTCATTGATTGACAAGCTCGCCCTGATGCGTATAATTCGCCCTCGAGTCGAGCGGGAATAGCTCAGTGGTAGAGCATCGCCTTGCCAAGGCGAGGGTCGGGAGTTCGAATCTCCTTTCCCGCTCCAACTTGGATAGCGTGGTAAAGCAAGTGAGGGTCGTGAGCTGGAACGCCAGTCCGATCGATCTCCTTTCCCGCTCCAATGACTTGTTAGGCTGGATGGCAGAGTGGTTATGCAGCGGACTGCAACTCCGTGTACGCCGGTTCGATTCCGACTCCAGCCTCCATTTTCAGTGTAACGGCAGACTTCGTCTACGATACACTGCCCGGATGGCGAAATTGGTAGACGCAAGAGACTTAAAATCTCTCGGAGGTAACTCCGTGCCGGTTCAAGTCCGGCTCCGGGCACCATTTATTAGTTAAATATTTAAGCTGCGAGATCACCTGATCTACGCAGCTTTTTTGTTTGCCTAATACTTCTATTGAGGCTAGCGAGCGATTTTTTCCCCGCACGCATCGCCAAGCGATTACGGTCACGCTATGATGCCTGCCTTATACCGCACAGCGCTTGATCGTGAGAAAAAGGAGCGGGGCCAATGAGCACGCCAACATCCGACGTACTTATTATCGGCGGCGGCGTCGCCGGTTTAACCCTTGCGCTTGAGGTTGCCGATCACCTCTCAGTGACGCTAGTCCGCCCAGCGATGGATGACCAAGGCGCCAGCCGGTGGGCTCAGGGAGGCATTGCTGCCGTTCTGTCCCCCGACGATGATCTTGAAGCCCATGTGCGCGATACGCTAATTGCGGGTGACGGACTGTGCGATGAAGCCGCGGTAAGATACACGGTGACCCATGGGCCAGCCGCTATTCAGTGGCTCATTGATAACGGCGTACCATTCACTCCTGACCCCGACCCCGCCGCTCGCTACCCTTTCCACCTCACCAGAGAAGGCGGACACAACGCCCGGCGTATTATTCATGCAGATGACGCCACCGGGCGCGCTGTTGTCGATACGCTGCTCAATAAAGTCAGCGCGCATCCGAACATTATCCAACGCAACGACCTAACGATTTTAAACCTCCTCAGCAATGACGCTGGCCAGTGCATTGGCGCCACGGGGGCAGACGCACAACAGCACTATCAAACCTTATTAGCACGTCACACTGTGTTAGCCACTGGCGGTTCCAGCGGGCTTTACCGCCACACAACCACGCCCTCTCCCAGCAGCGGTGAAGGCATGATAATGGCAGCCGAGCTCGGCGCCGTACTCATGAACCTTGAGTTCCAACAGTTTCACCCTACCTGTTTATTCGACCCAGAAGGCCCCGCTTTTTTAATTAGCGAAGCCGTGCGCGGTGAGGGCGGCTATCTGCTCAATGAAGCGGGTCATCGGTTTATGCCCGACATTGACCCACGCGCAGAGCTTGCCCCCCGCGATGTGGTCGCGCGAGCGATCGATGCGCAAATTCAGCAAGGTCGACATGGGCATGTTTGGCTGGATATTCGCCATCTTGGTAAAGAGGCTATTGCCCATCACTTTCCGACGATTTTGGCTCACTGCGCCACGCGTGGCCTAGACATTACCCAACAGCCGATCCCCGTGGTGCCTGCGGCGCACTACAGCTGCGGCGGCGTCGCAACCGATCACAAGGGTGCCACCCACGTCGCCAACCTGTATGCCATAGGCGAAACCGCCTGCACCGGCCTCCACGGCGCAAACCGCATGGCAAGCAATTCCCTACTGGAGTGTTTGGTATACGCACGGAGCTGTGCAAAGCACTTACTTGCCCAGCCAGCTGTTGGCCAACCCTGCGCTAGCGACATCGTTGTGCCACCTAACCATGCGGCGGGTAGTGTTGATATCAACACGCTTGATGCAATGCGTAATGAGATACGCGAAGTAATGAGTCACTACGTCTCCATTGTGCGCAGCACTCAAAGTCTGAATACCGCAGGCAAGAAACTTAACGACATTGATGTAAAACTAAAGACACTTCTTCATGCTACCAACGATAAACGTGTCGAGCAGCCCACCCAACCAGAGAGCCATCGCCTCAAACAGTGCCTGAAACTTGCTCAATTGACGGTATTAGCGGCACAAAATCGACATGAATCCCGAGGGCTGCACTACTCCACGGACTGGCCTAAGCAGCTGAGCAATGCCACAGCATCCAGGCTTACGCTTCAGCAGCTAACGACCAGCCCGGTGGCATAGCCGCCGCAGCGCCCGGTGGCTATGGGCTGGCAAACTATCAGGCCATAGCCAAACCCTTTGCGACCCCACGTAAAGACCAAGCAGCCACGGGCCGATATAGTCGCAGCGCACTGGCCGTTCATCGCTCAGCTCTCCGTTTGCCAGCAACCAACGTCCTAATAGCTGCGCGCCCGTTTTTACTAACTGCAGCTCACCACTGGGCTGCGCCTGATACTGGCGCCACACCACATAGGCAATGCAAAGCGCTAAAATAACCACCCACCACACCGGCACTAATCCACTCGACACAACACAAAGCCCTAACGCCAACGCTGCATGGCATGCGCTTTGACACTTAGAGCGTGCGATAGGCAGAGTTATCGGTGGTTTCGGCATGTTCAACGATCATCTGCACCAATCGACGTAATACAGGATCCTCCGGCCATTCACGATGCATCAGCCACACAAACAGATCTTGATCCTCTTCTTCGATTAACCGCTCATAGGCTAATTGATCGTCCTCACTGAGCGTATCAAAGCGTTGCTCAAGGAAAGGTATAAGCAACAAATCCAGCTCCCACATACCGCGGCGAGAGTGCCAGTAAAGTCGCTTGCGTAGTATTGCTGCTGGGGAAGTGTCGTCGCTCAACGTCAGCCTCTCGGGATAGATGAAATGAAATGCCAGTATACCTAAGCCACAGGGTCGCGCCAGCAGCAACCTTCGCCTATGCTGTAATTCAGTTTTGCACTAATTAACCTAGTACCTTGTTTTATCTGAATTGTTTTATATCGGCATGCGCAGTATGCTGGATTCGATGTTATCGAGGTCGCAAGCACCTATCTATGCGCCTTATCAGTTCGCAGGGAGCCAACCGATGACCAAATCTGAATTGATCGAACAAATCGCAATGCGGCAACCGGAGCTATCCGTCAAAGAAGTGGAAACGGCGGTGCGTATTATCCTGGATGATATGACCGACGCCTTAGCGAGCGGCGGCCGCGTGGAAATACGCGGTTTTGGCAGTTTTTCACTGCACTACCGAGAGCCACGCATAGGGCGTAACCCTAAAACCGGCGACCCTGTTGATTTAGAGGGAAAATATGTTCCCCACTTCAAGCCGGGTAAAGAGCTACGCGAACAGGTAGATGCTAGCCGTGCACTTGGCTACTAGCCAAACATCACGCGCTTTTCGATGGATATCAGACCTTCTGCGGGATGACGTCGCTTACAGACTCAGACACAATAGCACCACCGTGAACGTCACTGACTAGGAAACTCTCATGCGTTGGATAAAAGGGCTGATTCTAGCCATCATTTTGCTGGTTGTTCTACTGGTTGGCATTCTGTTTGCCGTCAACAATCAGCAAACCGTCGCCTTAAACCTCATTTGGTTAGAGCTGCCGCCCGTCTCTCTTTCTGTATGGCTGCTGGCCACGTTAGCCTGTGGTGTCATCCTAGGCATGCTCGCTATGCTGGGTGTTTACGTACGACTGAAGGCGCGGTTGGCGCGCAGCGAAAGGCACAGCAAGCAGCAGCGCAAAGAGCTAGACCGTTTACGCACTCAGGAGCTTAAGGAAGTGGCGTAAATGCATGATCTCGCGCTGCTGGGTGTACTATTGGCAGCCATCGCCATTGGTTTTGGCCTGGGATATCGACGCGCCTCTCTCCGCCACCGGCGACAAGAAGCTAGGGGCGCCCCAGAGCCATCCCGCGAGTATTTCGTCGGGCTGAATTATCTTCTCAATGAGCAGCCTGACGAAGCGATCAACACCTTTATCCATGCACTGGATGTCAACAGCGATACTATTGGCACTCACATCGCACTAGGTAAGCTTTTTCGGGCACGCGGTGAAGCGGACAAAGCCGTCAGCATTCACCAAAACTTACTTGCTCGCCCAGCACTCTCTACGTCTACCAACCAGCATATTCAGCTTGAGCTAGCGCGTGACTTTATGGCCTTAGGCGTCCACGACCGCGCACAACGTTTGCTGCACGAACTTTTAGCACATGCTGTTAACTCTCCGTACCACTCAGACGCCAAACGTTTATTAATCGATATCTTAGAGCGTGAAAAAGAGTGGCAGTCTGCTCTGGACATTGCCCAACCACTTATCAAACAGCAGCCGGGGATGCGCCGACCCGCCGCACACTGGCTATGCGAACTCGCCTTAGAAGAAATTCAACAGTCTAGCCGTGCGCTGGCTCGTAAACACTTAAAAAAGGCGCTACAGCTCGACGAGCACTGCGTTCGTGCGACTCTGCTTCTAGCCGAGCTAGATATGGAAAATGGACACTATCGCCGCGCTATTGACGGGCTTGAACGCATACCTCGCCAAGATATTGCCCATACCCCTACGATGCTGCCAGCTCTTCAGCGCGCCTATGAGCGTAACAACGATATACAGGGCTTTGAGACCCAGCTCTATCAACTGCTTGGCCAAGCACCTTACACCAGCGTGATTATTACGTTAGGGGAGCTAGTGCATCACCGCGACGGCGTTGATAATGCTATCGAGCGCACCGGTGAATGGCTTCGTGAGGCCCCGAGCTTGGGCGGGCTTGATTACCTAGTAGACCTCTATATGGAGAGCCAGCGTCTTAGCGGGAAAACCCCGCCTGACTCACGGCTACTGCTCTTGAAACACCATACAGGAGCACTTATGAAAGGCCGGCCTCGCCATCAATGCCGACGCTGTGGGTTTACCAGCGACAGTCTCGTATGGCAGTGCCCCAGCTGTCGTCGCTGGGGCACCATTAAGCCTATTACCGGCATTGAAGGCGAATAAATAACTAAACCACCGCAAGCTCGGCTTCAATGGCTGCCAATGCTGCCATGGGGTCTTCTGCCTGAGTCACCGGACGTCCCACTACCAAGTGAGTGCTTCCCGCACGCATCGCCTCAGAAGGCGTCATAATCCGCTGCTGATCATTAGCAGCCGCAAAGCTTGGTCGAATACCTGGGGTAACTTTCAAAAACTCAGCGCCGCACAAGGCTTTAATTTGCGCCGACTCTTGGGCAGAACACACTACCCCACTCAAACCGCTTTGCTGAGTTAGCGACGCTAAACGCATCACCTGCTCCTGCGGCGTGGCCGCTACTCCCGTCTCATTCAAATCCTCGGTCTGCATACTGGTTAGCACCGTCACGGCTATAAGGTGCGTTGATAGGTGGTGGTCCTGAAGACGCTTGGCTGCCGCCTCCATCATGCGACGCCCCCCAGAAGCGTGCACATTAACCATCCAAACACCTTGCTCAGCTGCCGCTTGAACAGCGCTTGCGACCGTATTAGGGATATCGTGGAATTTCAGGTCAAGAAACACTTCAAACCCACGTCCATGCAAAGCCTCCAACACAGCCGGGCCACTGCGCGTAAATAACTCTTTACCCACTTTTACACGACAGCGCGATGGCTCTAACTGGTCAGCCATGCACAAAGCAGCATCCAGGGAGGGGTAATCAAGGGCGATAATCAAAGGCGAATCGGTAGCCATGGGCGTACTCCACATGCATTTTTAGCGCATTGTAACAGCCCAGCCCGGCTTGCTGTGTAAGCGATTTGCTCATAACCCGTAGCAAAAGGCTTACAAAAACAGTCGCACATGGCTTACAGCATTTTCATGATGAAGCGCTTAAGTTTATTAAAGCGAGGGATTATTAAAACTTCGCTAATTTATACACCTGGCCAAACAGCGATTGCTCGACACATGAATGCGGTAGCAGAGCGTCGTTAGGCGGCCCAAACAACCACTCAAGGGATGTTAAACAATGCAAACAACATTAAAAAAATTGCTCATTGCACTGCTACTTAGCTTAGGTTTAGGCCTATCTAGTGTTGTCTTAGCGCAGGCGGTAGCCCCTATTAATGTCAATACCGCAGACGAAGAGCTACTCGCAGAGCTTCCCGGTATAGGGCCAAGCCGAGCGGCTGCCATTATTGAAGAGCGCGAAACTAACGGTGCTTTTGAGCAGGCAGATGATTTAACCCGCATTAGCGGTATCGGGCCAGCCACCGTTGACCGCATGCGCGATCAAGTCGTCTTCAGCGACGAATAAATAGGACACCTTAGCGCCCCGATGCTCACCTTAGCCTGGGGCGTTAAGGTACCAGAACAACCGTATTTTACGTGCACCGCTATATTACCCATGCCGCCATAAACCGATCTACGGGCAGCGCCTCAAATCCGGCCTGATCCGAACATAACTGTTCAATGTACTGACATTGACGAGGCGGAAAACGCGTTGATAAGTGACGCTTAAATTTTTCTATTAGTAGTGGAATACCATCATCACGACGTCGGCGGTGGCCAACTGGGTATTCAACGGCCACGTTATCAGTGCAGGTACCATCTTTAAAAAATACCTGAACGGCATTGGCAATAGAGCGCTTATCAGGGTCGTGATAGTCCTGAGAGTAGCGACGATCTTCAACCACCGTCATCTTCTCACGTAACCGATCAATCTCAGGATGCGCTCGATGAAAACTATCTTCGTAATGCTCAGCATTCAGAGCACCAAAAATTAAAGGTACTGCCGTCATATACTGTAAGCAGTGGTCACGATCCGCCGGATTGGCGAGATCTCCCGTCTTAGAAATAATGCGGATAGCAGAATCATGAGTCGTCAGCACTATTTTATCTATCTCATCCCATCGGTTTTTCACGTCAGGATATAGCGCCACGGCTGCCTCACAGGCCGTTTGCGCATGAAATTCAGCCGGAAAAGAAATCTTAAATAAGATATTTTCCATCACGTAACTGCCAAACGAACGCTGGAAACGCAGGCGGCGCTCGGCTTCAGGTTTAAGACGTAGGTCTTTATTTGAGTGGCTAAAGAGCACATCGTAGAACCCCCACTGCCGAGCGGACAACGCACTGGGTATGCCCATTTCACCACGCAGGGCAATATTTGCTAAGCAAACCCCTCGCGAGGTTGCATCCCCCGCTGCCCAGCTTTTGCGTGAACCGGCGTTAGGCGCGTGACGATAGGTGCGTAAACTTTGCCCATCGACCCAGGCGTGGGAAAGGGCCGACAGCAGCTGCTCACGGTCTGCCCCCCAAAGCTTTGCCGCTACCGCCGTAGAGGCCACCTTAACCAATACGACGTGATCAAGCCCAACGCGGTTGAAACTGTTGTCTAACGCGAGCACGCCTTGAATTTCATGCGCCATGACCATGGCTTCAAGCACATCAAGCATTAACAGTGGCGTATCACCCTGGGCAACGCGCTTTTGTGACAGATGGTCGGCCACTGCCAAAATAGCCCCAAGGTTGTCGGATGGATGCCCCCACTCGGCCGCCAGCCACGTATCGTTATAGTCTAACCACCGTATCACGCAGCCAATATCCCAAGCCGCCTTCACGGGATCAAGGCGTAGCGACGTACCTGGCACACGGGCGCCGCAGGGTACCGTCGTGCCCTCTACCCAAGGCCCAAGTAGCTTTGTGCATTCGGGGAAGCGCAGTGCCAACAGCCCACACCCAAGACTATCCATCAGGCAGTAACGGGCAGTCTCCAGCGCTTCTTTCGACTCAACGCGATAATTCAGCACGTAATCGGCTATACGCTGGAGCTCGAGATCATAATCAGGCCGCTGGTTCACTTCCGACGTGGCTGACATAGCGAGCTCCTTAATGCATATTCATGGTATGGGATCTCGGATGATCGAGTGGTAGCACTCTCACCCCGAGGAACACCTTTCAGTATGGACGCTACGCATTTGACAGCAAGGTGTCCCCAGGGATACGCACATTGCCCTCCATTAATACCCGCGCACTGCGGCTCATGACAGCTTGATCGATCTGCCAGCGCCCGCTTACTAGGCTGGCTTTTGCACCTACGCGCAGTGATCCCGATGGATGCCCAAAGGTAACCGCATCACGCTCTTCACCGCCTGCGGCTAAATTCACCAACGTCCCTTGAATAGCGGCGGCTGCACCAATCGCCACGGCTGCCGTGCCCATCATGGCGTGATGCAGCTTGCCCATTGAGAGCGCCCTTACCACTAAATCGATGTTTTCCGCACTCACCGGTTTGCCGCTGGAGGCTGTATAGCTGGCCGGCGGAGCCACAAACGCCACCTTCGGCGTATGCTGTCGGCTTGCTGCTTCATCTACATGCTGAATCAATCCCATCTTCACCGCACCATGGGCACGAATCGTTTCGAACATTGCCAACGCTTTGACATCGCTGTTGATCGCTTCCTGTAGTTCGCAGCCGGTGTAACCAATATCTTGGGCATTCACAAATACCGTGGGAATACCCGCATTAATCAGGGTCGCTTTTAGTACACCGACTCCCGGTACGTCTAAATCGTCGACTAAATTACCCGTTGGAAAAATGGCACCCTCACCATCTGCAGGGTCCATAAAGGCGACGGGGATCTCAGCGGCGGGAAAGGTCACACCATCAAGCTCGAAATCGCCGGTTTCCTGCACGTGGCCATTGACCATCGGCACGTGAGCCACGATGGTTTTGCTGATGTTAACCTGCCAAATCCGCACTTCTGCCATACCGTTTTCCGGCACGTTAGCAGGGTCGACTAAGCCGTTGGCAATCGCATAAGGGCCCACCGCCGCGGATAAGTTGCCACAGTTGCCGCTCCAATCCACAAAAGGCTTATCAATAGAGACTTGGCCAAATAGGTAATCCACATCGTGATCCGGTGACTCACTTTTAGAGAGAATCACGGTTTTACTGGTGCTGGATGTCGCCCCGCCCATCCCATCAATCTGTTTTTCATAAGGGTCAGGGCTGCCGATTACCCGCATGAGCAGCTTATCTCGGGCTTCGCCGGGAACCTGGGCGGCTTCAGGCAAATCGCGCAGTGTGAAAAAAACCCCTTTACTGGTACCGCCGCGCATGTACGTAGCAGGAATACTCATCTGTGCAACATGAGACATAACAACGCTCCCTAACCATATTCAAAACCACATGTTCAAAAACCACAGGCTCAAAAAAGAGCCCGACGCTTAGCGGCGGGCTCTTTCAGTTATCGCCTGAACGCTATACGTTCAACGCCTGCCTAACTATGCCGTGGTGGATTCAAGAAAATCCTGGGCGAAACGCTGCAACACCCCACCGGCTGAGTAAATGGTGACCTCTTCAGCGGTGTCAATCCGGCAGATCACCGGCACACGTTCAGTAGTACCACTCTGACGATGAATCACTAACGTCAGCTTGGCGCGAGGCTGAGGAGAACCTTCTACATCGAAGATTTCCGTACCGTCCAAGGCTAGCGTTTTGCGTGTAGTGCCTTCTTCAAACTGCAGCGGCATCACCCCCATCCCAATTAGATTGGTACGGTGAATACGCTCAAACCCCTCGGCCACAATGGCTTCAACACCGGCTAGTGCAACGCCTTTCGCCGCCCAGTCACGGGAAGAGCCCTGACCGTAGTCCGCACCGGCGATAATAATCAGCGGCTGCTTGCGCGCCATGTAGGTTTCAATGGCTTCCCACATCCGCGTTACCGTGCCTTCCGGCTCAACACGCGCCAACGACCCCTGCAGAACGTTGCCCTGCTCGTCATGCACCATTTCATTAAACAGTTTGGGATTGGCAAGTGTCGCGCGCTGAGCGGTTAAGTGGTCACCACGGTGGGTCGCGTAGGAGTTAAAGTCCTCCTCAGGCAGGCCCATTTTGTGCAAGTACTCACCTGCCGCACTGTCCATCATAATCGCGTTAGAAGGCGACAAGTGATCCGTGGTGATGTTGTCCGGCAAAATCGCCAAGGGGCGCATGCCTTTCAAACCACGCTCGGCAGCCATATTGCCTTCCCAGTACGGCGGGCGGCGAATATACGTGCTCTGGGGGCGCCATTCGTAGAGGGGGCTTACCTGGGTGCGCGCGCTCTTATCGAGGTCAAACATGGGGATATAGGTTTGACGGAACTGCTCCGGCTTCACCGAGGCCTTCACAATGGCATCGATTTCGCTATCGTCAGGCCAGATATCTTTCAGCGTAACGGGGTTGCCGTTTTGGTCGGTACCCAGCACGTCTTTTTCGATATCAAAACGAATCGTGCCCGCAATCGCGTAGGCCACCACTAAGGGCGGTGAAGCCAAAAACGCCTGCTTGGCGTAGGGGTGAATGCGCCCGTCAAAGTTCCGGTTACCCGAAAGCACCGCCGTGGCGTAAAGATCCCGGTCGATGATCTCTTCCTGAATCGTCGGGTCTAAAGCGCCCGACATGCCGTTACACGTCGTGCAGGCGTAAGCCACAACGCCAAAGCCAAGGTTTTCCAACTCATCCATTAGCTTGGCTTCTTCCAGATACATCTTGACGGTTTTCGAACCCGGCGCCAGCGACGACTTTACCCACGGTTTACGCGTTAAACCTAAGCGGTTGGCGTTGCGAGCAATTAGGCCTGCCGCCACCATGTTGCGAGGGTTAGAGGTATTCGTACAGCTGGTAATCGCCGCAATGATGACCGCGCCGTCCGGCATTTTGCCTGCTTGCTCATCGGCCCGTGCTTTGTCCAGATCAACGGCAATACCGCGCTGAGCAAGTTCTGAGGTGGGCAAGTGCGCGTGAGGGTTTGAAGGCCCAGCCAAGGTACGGGTAACGCTTGAAAGATCAAAGCGCAGTATCCGCCCGTACTCCGCCGTTTTGAGGCTATCTGCCCACAGCCCGGTGTGCTTGGCATAGGCTTCAACAAGCGCTACCTGCTCATCCTCACGCCCCGTAAGCTTGAGGTAATCAATGGTTTGATTGTCGATGTAGAACATCGCCGCCGTGGCGCCATACTCTGGCGTCATGTTGGAAATGGTCGCGCGATCGCCTACGGTTAGCGCATCGGCGCCCTCACCGTAAAACTCCAGGTACGCACCCACGACGCGCTCTTTTCGCAGGAATTCAGTAATCGCCAGCACCATATCGGTACCGGTGATACCTGGCTGCAGCTTGCCGGCCAGTTCGACACCGACGATGTCCGGCAGGCGCATCATCGAGGCACGGCCCAGCATGACACTTTCGGCTTCAAGGCCACCCACACCCACCGAAATAACGCCCAACGCATCCACCATGGGTGTATGGCTATCGGTGCCTACGCAGGTATCTGGATAAGCAACTTTCTGTCCATTTTCATCAGCGCGACACTGCACTACTGGCGACATTTTCTCCAGATTGATCTGGTGCATAATGCCGTTGCCAGGAGGGATTACATCAACGTTCTCGAAGGCCACTTTGGTCCAGTTGATAAAATGGAAGCGGTCATCGTTGCGGCGATCTTCCACCTGCCGGTTTTTCTCAAACGCGTCTTTCTCGAACCCTGCGTGCTCAACGGCCAATGAGTGATCGACAATCAGCTGCGTGGGTACCACAGGGTTTACTTTCGCCGGGTCGCCACCCTTCTCAGCAATGGCATCACGAAGGCCAGCTAGGTCGACTAAAGCGGTTTGCCCCAGAATGTCATGACACACAACGCGCGCTGGATACCAAGGAAAATCCAAATCTTGCTTGCGTTCGATAAGCTGCTTCAGCGCATCGGTTAACAGCGCTGGATCACAGCGCCGCACCAGCTGCTCGGCCAACACCCGAGAGGTGTAGGGCAGCGTCGCGTAGGCGCCGGGCTGGATATCTTCAACGGCTTGGTGCGCATCGAAGAAATCGACCGGGGCACCGTCTGCCGTTACGCCTGGCAGCGGCTTGCGATAATTCGTGTTCATAATGCCTCTCACTTAATCACGGCCCGTAATGGGTTAGTCACGCGCTTCGATGGGCACCCATTCGCTCTTCTCAGGGCCAGTGTAGTCGGCGCTGGGGCGAATAATGCGGTTATTGGCACGCTGCTCAAACACGTGGGCTGCCCATCCCGTTAAGCGGGACATGACGAAGATCGGCGTGAACAGTTTGGTCGGAATATCCATGAAGTGATAGGCGCTCGCGTGGAAGAAATCGGCGTTACAGAAAAGCTTCTTCTCGCGCCACATGACTTCTTCGCAACGTACCGACACAGGGTAAAGCACGCTGTCACCGACGTCTTCAGACAGCTTCTTCGACCACTCTTTGATGATTTCATTACGCGGGTCAGACTCGCGATAAATCGCATGGCCAAAGCCCATGATCTTCTCTTTACGCTCCAACATACCCAGCATTTCACGCTCGGCTTCTTCCGGCGATGCCCAGTTCTCAATCATCGCCATGGCCGCTTCGTTAGCGCCGCCGTGCAGCGGGCCACGCAGCGAACCAATCGCGCCGGTAACGCAGGAGTGCATATCGGAAAGCGTCGAGGCACACACGCGTGCGGTGAAGGTAGACGCATTGAACTCATGCTCAGCGTAAAGGATCAGCGAAACATTCATAACGCGAGCGTGTAGCTCAGAAGCAGGCTCGCCACGCAGCATATGCAGGAAGTGGCCGCCTACCGAGGCATCGTCGGTTTCAGTATCAATACGAACGCCGTCGTGGCTGAAACGGTACCAGTAGCAGATAATCGAGGGCAGCACTGCTAGCAGACGATCGGAAACATCTTGCTGCTGGTCAAAGCTCTCTTCCATTTCCAGGTTACCCAACATAGAGGTACCGGTGCGCATCACATCCATCGGATGCGCATCTTTAGGAATTTGCTCCAGCACGGTCTTCAAAGCATCGGGTAGACCGCGTAGCCCTTTCAGCTTGGTAATATAGCTATCGAGTTCGGCTTGATTAGGCAACTTGCCTTTCAACAGTAAATAAGCGACTTCTTCAAATTTAGCTTTCTCAGCTAACTCTTTAATATCAAAACCACGGTAAGTTAACCCGGAGCCTGTCTTACCCACCGTACACAGCGCGGTACTACCGGCACTTTGACCACGGAGTCCTGCACTGTTTTGCGGTTTATCAGCCATGTCGTGTCTCCTGTTCGTACTTTTATATTTTAATTTTAAATCGTTCTTTTAACGGCTATTACGCGTCTTTCTGCTCAGCGAACAGCGCGTCGAGCTTTTGCTCGAAATCGTGATAGTTCAAAAAGTCATACAGCTCATCGCGGGTCTGCATAATATCGACCACCTCTTTTTGATGGCCGTTATCCAGGATGCTCTGGTAAACCTGCAGAGCGGCGGCGTTCATAGCGCGGAAAGCGGAAAGCGGATAGAGCACCATACGACAGCCCACTTCCCCCAGCTCCTGCTGAGAGAACAGCGGTGTTGCGCCAAATTCGGTGATGTTGGCCAGAATCGGAGCGTTCACGCGCGAACAGAATGCACGGTAGTCATCCAGCGTGTGCACCGCTTCGGCAAAGATCGCGTCGGCTCCCGCTTCCACGCAGGCGTTAGCACGCTCGATGGCGGCGTCTAGGCCCTCTTTCTGGAAGGCATCAGTACGCGCAATGAGGTAAAAATCGGGGTCTAACTTGGCATCCGCCGCGGCTTTAATACGGTCGACCATTTCCTGCTGAGACACGATGGCCTTATTGGGGCGATGGCCGCAGCGCTTTTGGGCTACTTGGTCTTCCAGGTGAACGGCGGCAACGCCTGCACGCTGCATCTCTTTAACCGTGCGCGAAATATTAAAAGCACCGCCCCAACCCGTATCAATATCCACCAACAGCGGCAGGTCAGTCGCGCCACAAATACGATGCGCATCTTCCACTACGTCGTTCATGCTGGTCATACCCAAATCCGGCAAGCCAAAAGACGCATTCGCCACACCACCACCCGACAGATAAATCGCTTGGTGCCCCACTCGTTCAGCCATCATCGCGGTATACGCGTTAATCGTGCCGAGGATGGGCAGTGGACGGTTCGCTTCTAGCGCGGCCCGAAAGCGAGCACCTGGCGTAAGAGTAGATGAAGTAGTCATGGGCGTTGCTCCTTTAAAAGGCTTGACGGATAGGCGTATCGACTAATCCGCTGATGAGGTTGATTGTTGTTCAAGAATCGCGGCGTAACGGTCGGCGACGTTTGCCCTAGAAGCACTGACATGGCGCCGCATCAGCAGCTCAGCCAGCTCAGCATCTCCGGCTTCAATGGCATCTACAATGCGGTGATGCTCCACAAAGGCGAGCTGGGGCCGCTTACCGCTGGCGCTGAACTGGGTGCGATACAGACGCACTAAGTAATACAGGTCATCGCAAAGCAGGTTCATCAACATTTTATTGTGGCTGCCTTGAACGATGCAGTAATGAAAATCAAGGTCACCTTCGCGCTGGTAGTAAGCTTCGCCTCGCTTTAGGTCTGCCTGGCCTTCATGCAGGGCCAGCACTTCGCGTAGACCCTTAATTTCCTCAGCAGACATATGCTCAGCGGCCAAGCGTGCCGCCATGCTTTCTAAGGCTTCCCGCACATCAAACAGCTCTAGAAGCTCTTTCATAGAAAGCTTAACCACCCGCGCACCTACATGGGGCACACGCTCAATCAACCGGTGCGCTTCTAAACGACGCATGGCTTCACGTAGCGGCCCGCGTGAAATACCGTAGGTTTTAGACAATCCCGGCTCGGTGATTTTACTACCCGGCGCCAGCTCGCCACGCACAATAGCGTCTTGTAACTGATGGAAAACCCGCTCAGCCAATGTGCGCACTTCAGGCGACATGTGTTCAGAGGGTTTATCAGCACGCTGATGTGAAGGAGAAACGAATAGGGTCATGTTTAATTGTCGACAATCGATGGATGAAAGAACTTTAGCTTGTCATTTTTGTGCCGTCAACTAGGCAAAATGCCCGACGTTATTCGTCTTTCGTTGTAAACGACGAGCAAAACACACTCAAGCTGTCAACAATCATACAGCAAACCCGGCACCTTGAAATAACAGCGTGTGTAAGGCGTCAAAGCATTTCACTGGTGTGTATGGGTAACGACCTCTAAGATATGTCGCCCTTGTACCGGCCTGGCGTTTGCACCATGACAACGGCGTTAACCATTACAGCCCTGCCTTATTCCTCTGACCCACTCGCGCTATTTGCGCGTCTGCGAAAGCGCCCCGGCGCAGTGCTGCTCGATAGCGGGCGCCCGGTAGCCTCCGGACGCTATGACATACTGAGCAGTGACCCGCTGGCAACGCTTGAAATCACACCAACCGGGCACCCGGTGTTTAGCTCCGCTCAGCTCCAGCTGCCTGCCAAATTTAGTGACATAGATGGCAATACGGCAGCCAACAGTTTCGCCCTACAAGAGTGGCTGTTAGCGCAACTACCCAGCACCCAAGTAGACAGCGAGCTGCCTTTTTTAGGCGGGCTTATTGGCTACTGGAGCTACGATTTAGGCCGCAATAACTTAGCGGTTTCTAGCCAGCACCCCAGCGCCACAGCGCTACCTTTGGCGCGGCTTGGGCTATACGACTGGTGTATTACTATTGACCATGAGCAGCGCCAAGCGTGGCTAGTCGCCTCCCCTTTGCGGCAACAGCAGGTCACCGAGTGGCTCGCGCAACCCCTCGACGAGGGCAATGCCCCCTTCTCTTTAACCAGCGCCTTTCAAGCCGAGCTCAGCCAAGCGCACTACACCGAACGCTTTGATGCTGTTCAGCGCTATATACGCGCGGGAGATTGTTATCAAATCAACTTGGCCCAGCGCTTTTCAGCCCGCTACCAAGGAGATGAGTGGCAGGCGTATCTGCGGCTGAGAAACGCCACGCCAACGCCCTTCTCAGGATTTATGGCGTGGAAAAACCAAGCAGTGCTGTCACTTTCGCCAGAACGCTTTATCCGCTGTCGAGACGGGTTAGTCGAAACGCGCCCTATTAAAGGCACGCGTCCCCGGGGCAGTTCGCAAGAGGAGGATCGCACGCTGGCGGAGGAGCTACTCAGCAGCACCAAAGACCGCGCTGAAAATGTCATGATTGTGGATTTGTTGCGCAACGACCTGGGGCGCGTGTGCACCCCTGGCACGATTCGGGTGCCTCAACTTTGCCAGTTAGAGAGTTATCCTAATGTCCACCATCTTGTTAGCGTGGTGCAGGGCCAGTTGGCCGATAACCATTCACCCTTATCGCTGCTAACGGCAGCCTCTCCGGGCGGCTCCATCACCGGCGCCCCAAAGATACGCGCCATGCAGATTATCGACGAGCTGGAACCCTGCCAACGGAGCGTCTACTGCGGCAGCCTAGGTTATTTAGACACCCGTGGCAGTATGGATACCTCAATCGCGATACGCACGATGGTAGCCGACGCTGGCACGCTGCACGTATGGGGCGGCGGCGGCTTAGTGGCCGACTCAAAAGCCGAAGAAGAGTACATAGAAACGCTCGACAAAATCCGTCATCTAATAGGCGCCCTGGAATAAAAAGACATCCGCTTAAATCAAAAAGAAATATAAAAGCCTAACCAAACGGTATTGGGGAGAGAGGCCTACCCTTTGTTAGTCTAGCGCTAACATCCAAGGTTTAACGGCACGTTTTACAGCTTATTGATAAAGGGAGGCTGCATGTCCTCAGCACTTGACGACATTAACCGCGACTTTGCTAACAACCCCCAGGGCCTAATTGAGTGGGCGTTTCGCCAAGGCAGTCGACCCATTTGCACCACCAATTTTCGCCCGTTTGAAGCGGTCATTCTTCACATGGTGACCCAAGTGCGTCCCGATATCCCCATTGTATGGATGGACAGCGGCTATAACACCGACGCCACCTACCAGTTTGCCGATACGCTAATTCAGCGCCTTAACCTCAACATGGTGAGTTTTTTACCGAAACGTACCCGCGCCCACCGTGAAGCATTGGAAGGGCCAGCCCCTGGCATTGACGACCCACGCCATGCGGCCTTTACCCAAGAAGTGAAGATAGAACCGTTCGAGCGCGCCCTGCGAGACATGCAGCCAGACGTATGGTTTACTGCGCTGCGCGCCGAAGACACCCCAGAGCGCGCCCAAATGCAGGTAGCGAGTCGCAACAGCGATGGCCTGCTAAAAGTCGCCCCGCTGCTCCAATGGAGTGCGAAAGATATGTATGAATACTTACAAGCCCATGATTTACCTAATAACTTCGACTATTTCGACCCTACTAAAGTAGAAGAGAAGCGTGAGTGCGGCCTACATCTGCAGCACTAGCGCTAAAGCACATCGGGCATAGCGAGTAGCGAGTAGTGAAGAGAGTAGTGAAGAAATAAGTGCGCCCAGGCTTTTAGCCTGGGCGCACTTGGTTAGTTAGGGCTAATACTCTGGAAGTTCAACGCCTTCGAACAGCGCATGCTCGTAACGAGGGCCTGCCAATAATGCCTCATCCACTCGCTCGCGGGTTAAATGCGGTGCAAACCGGGCTAGAAAATCATACATATAGCCACGCATAAAGGTGCCGCGACGTATGCCGATTTTCGTCGTAGAACTGGCGAATAGATGGCTAGCGTCCAGAGCGACTAGATCGCTATCCAACGTTGGGTCTACTGCCATATGGGCGACGATACCCACGCCCATACCTAACCGTACATAAGTTTTAATCACATCGGCGTCTGCGGCCGTTAGCACCACATTGGGGGTAAGCCCCTGGGCCTTGAACGCATCATCCAACTGCGAACGGCCGGTAAAGCCAAACACATACGTAACCAGCGGATGTTCCGCCAGCGCTTCCAGAGTAAGCGGCCCTTTAAGCGAAGCAAGCGGATGCCCTTTCGGCACCAATACACAGCGGTTCCAACGGTAGCAAGGCAGCAGCACTAAATCGGTGAAAAGCTCCAGCGACTCGGTGGCTATCGCAAAATCCGCTAATCCTTCGCTTACCATCTGGGCAATCTGTTTAGGCGTGCCCTGCTGCATATGAAGGGCTACTTCCGGATACTTTTGGGTAAACTCACTAATGATCGGCGGCAGTGCATAGCGGGCTTGGGTATGGGTGGTGGCAATCGCTAAGCTTCCACGGCGCTCGTCACTATGCTCTTGCGCTACCTGCTTAATATTCTCGCTTAGCTTTAGCACTTGCCCGGCAAGCTCAATGATCGATTGCCCTGCAGGCGTTACGCGGGTTAAGTGTTTACCGCTGCGAGCAAAAATCTCAACGCCCAGCTCGTCCTCTAACAAACGTATTTGCTTGGAGATACCTGGCTGAGAGGTAAATAGACTCTGAGCAGTGGCCGACACGTTCAAATTGTGACGGTTGACTTCCCAGATATAGCGAAGTTGCTGTAGCTTCATATCCTCACCTGATTATCTTTGCAGGAAGCACGCCAAAGCGCATCCTCACGCTACTAGGGGTGTATGTTTTTCTCGAAATGCTTTTTATCTGCACCCATCAAGAGCACTAATACGAATAAAAAAAAACTCTATAATTCACTTATAGTATAAAAAATAGCGTCTATGAGCATCTTTTAATTTCTCTATCCTATAGCGCAGCATCGTAGTAAATTTGCCAGCACCCTCCGCGCCCGCTAACATCTGCCCACTTGGCGCGGTGTGATTGCGCTAATAAACCGCGTAAAGACCGTTGCTCCACTTGAGGCAACGTAACAGCAAGAGCAACGCAAACGGGAGAATCAAATGGCTACTAACATTGATGTCACCAACGCCAATTTCGAGCAAGAAGTCCTTAACGCCGAACAGCCTGTCCTGCTGAAATTCTGGGCCCCATGGTGCGGCCCCTGTAAAGTCATGGCGCCTGTGGTTGATGAAGTGGCCGCTGAGCGTGGCGACAATATTAAAGTCGTAAGCGTAAACGTAGACGACGCACCCGAAATCGCCGCTGAGCAAGGTGTACGCGGCGTACCAACGGTAATGTTGTTTAAGTCAGGTACGAAAGTAGCTTCACTGGTAGGTGCTCAATCTAAATCCCAGCTGACACAATTTATCGATCAAAACGCCTAATCCGCGCTAAAGTAACCGCTGGCTGCGCCAGCGGTTACTGTCTATAGCTCCCACCACACTCTCTTTACTCTTTTATTCTCGACGCTTCCAAGGTGGACGACGGGCATCGCCAAGACGCGTGCGACGCTGCCCTCCTGGCCCCAGCAAGTGAGCAATCCAGCGCGTCTGCGGATGGCTGTCCAAGGCAATTTTTAGCGTCATCGTCAAAACCACCGATAACAACATTCCCGCAGCACCAAAGATCCACCCCCACACGACTAACGAGAGAAAAGCCACAAAGGTGGAAAGCCCCAGCGCTTGACCCATCACGCGAGGCTCAACAAGATTTCCTAAAATAAAGTTAATCGCTAAATAAGCTGACGCGAGCAAAAATGCCTGTAATAGCCCGCCATCCTGGGAAACTAGCAGTAGCAGCACAGGAGGAATAGCCGCCAAAGCCGACCCAATATTGGGGATGAAGTTAAGCGCAAACGCCAGCACCCCCCATAACAGCGGAAACTCCACCCCCACTAACAAGCAAGAAAGCCAGACCAACACCCCGGTAGCCAAGCTAATAACGGTCTTCACCGCTAGGTAGCGCTTCAGCGTTAAACTAAACTCGCTAAAGCGTTTTAAACTTGGAGCTGGGTTCTCAAGCGCACGCGACACTTTATCTCGAAAGTTAAGCGTTTCGAACAGCATAAAAATGACCAGCAGCGCGATAATGCTGCCCTGCATAAAGAGGTTACCCAGTTCCCCCAATAGCGTTGCCACCCACGATCCATCGTCTTCCATGGCAAGCATATTACTAAGTTGGTCAGGATTAATCGCTAGCCCGCGACTGGAGAGTGCATTGAGCAAATCCCAGTAGTGTTCGTACAAACGCGACTCAATATCGGGCAGGGCCTCAATGAAGGTGCTAAAACTGTTCACCACCAGCAACCCCATCAAAGAAATAAATCCCAGCATCACCATCAATGTCAAAAATGCCGAGACACCGCGACTTAAGCCACTACGGTGCAGCCACTGAACGGGTGATGTGCATACAACTGCAATAAATACCGCTAATAAAAGAGGGACTAGAAGATCTGCCCCCGCCTTCATACCCGCAACAATCACTACGAGCGCGGCAAGCGCCAAGGTCGCATTCAAAGGGATACTGCGATAGTCCTCATCCGATAATTTCGACATTGCCCTTTCCTTAGCATGTTATCCATACATCATGGCTGCTCGTGCAATATTGCACAAACCATGACGCTATTAAGCAACTATTTGGCATCGACTCTTAGCCGATGAACTTTATGGTGTTTCGCCCTTCAAAGCAGCGTCACACTCTACGTTAGTAAACTCTACGTTAATAAAACCTAATTATTGGCTCTCTCAGTAAGGAAGTGACCTATGAGTTCAGCAACGCCACAACTAAAACGTTTGCGCGATGGCGTGCTTGGCAGCGCGCTTCTCGCTCTTCTAGCAGCAACTACGGCTCACGCAGCATCTCCCACCCCACCCAGCTTGCATGTCCAAGCCCAATCATGGGTGGAAGTAGAGCCCGATAAAGCGACTCTCTCAGCGCGGCTTTGGGAACATACCCCAGCGGTTTCTACGCTGGAAGAGACTGACAGTGCCGAGCTGAGTGGGGCACGAGAACGGCTTGAACATCGTGCTAGCGAGCTGATTAAGGCGATGGAAGCGGTCGGCATTGAACAGCGCGCTATCCAGGCAGGGTCACTCAATGTCTACCCTCAACATGTCGCAGGCCCGCGTAACGATGACGGTGAGCAGGATACTCTGATGCGCACCCGTTTGGAGCGCCCCTTCAGTGTTGAGCTAACTAATATAGACCAATTAGGCGAGGTGTTTGATGCCATGATCAGTGCCGGCGTCAACACCCTCGACGGCGTTCAGTTCGACCTGCAAGATCGCGACGCCGCCACCGATGAAGCACTGACCAAGGCATTGGAGAAAGCTCGCCATAAAGCCGATCTCATGGCCAGCACGCTGGGCGTAAGGCTGGGCCAAGTACAGCGCATCGAAGAGACCCAGGCGCCGACGTTTCAGCCCCGCATGATGGCCATGCGCGCTGAAAGCGACGCCATGGGCAGCGGCTCAGCCAATGACTATCGCCCCGGCACCCTTCGTATCGATGCCGGGGTGAATGTTGAATGGACGCTTAGAGGGCAAGACGCTCGAGGCCGCCCAGGTAGGGTCGCAGGGGAACCGGAACAGTAACCGTCCCATCCGCCTGCTGGTGGTTTTCAAGCACCGCCAGCAGGCAGCGCCCTACCGCTAAGCCTGAGCCGTTCAACGTGTGCAGCAGTTGCGGCTTTTTAGAATCCGGATGGCGGTAACGCGCCTGCATGCGACGTGCTTGGAAATCTTCGCAGTTAGAGACCGACGAAATCTCCCGATATGTCTCCTGGCTGGGTAACCATACTTCTAAATCGTAGGTTTTCGCGGCCCCAAAGCCCATATCGCCGGTACACAGCGTGACTACACGGTAAGGCAACTCAAGCGCCTGCAGAATGGCTTCAGCATGACCCCGCATCTCTTCCAGCGCTTCGTAGCTCTTCTCCGGCTCGACAATCTGCACCATCTCGACTTTGTCGAACTGGTGCTGACGGATCATGCCACGGGTATCACGACCGTAAGCACCCGCCTCCGAACGGAAGCACGGCGTATGTGCAGTCAATTTCATCGGCAGCGCCGTCAACTCGACAATTTCATCTCGCACAAAGTTCGTTAGCGGCACTTCAGAGGTGGGAATCAAGTGGTATTCCCGCTCATCATTGAGCTTAAACAGATCTTCGCCAAATTTTGGCAGTTGGCCGGTGCCCATCAGCGAATCGCGATTCACCATGTAAGGCACATAGCACTCTTCGTAGCCGTGCTGCTGGGTTTGCGTGTCCAGCATAAACTGTGCCAGCGCACGATGCAGACGCGCAATAGGCCCGCGCATCACCGCAAAACGTGCGCCGGTCAGCTTAGCCGCCAGCTCGAAATCGAGATAACCGGACTTTTTGCCCAAGTCCACATGGTCCAACACCTCGAAGTCGAACTCACGCGGCGTTCCCCAGCGGTGCAGCTCGACGTTATCATCTTCGCTTTTACCTTCCGGCACGCTCTCATGGGGCAGGTTCGGAATTCCGCTAATCGCGTCGTCCCACTCCTCCTGTACCTCGGCCAGTTCTTTCTTGGCTTTATCCAGGCGCTCGCCTAAATCACTCACTTCATCTAACAGCGGCTGAATATCTTCGCCACTGGCCTTGGCCTTACCAATCGCTTTTGAGCGCATATTACGCTCGTTCTGCAGCTGCTCGGTCTGGGTTTGCAACTCACGGCGGCGCGACTCCAGCGCCTGCAGTGCTGCTTTATCGAGTTCGAAGCCCCGCCGGGCCAGTTGTTGCGCAGTCGCATCAAGATCACCGCGCAGCAGTTTCGGATCGAGCATGAGTTATCCCTTGGCCAGAATTCTGTGAAACACGGCACTCAAACGCCGTGGCAAAGGGGCCTATTGTAGGCAAAAGCAGACCAAGGGGCTATGGGGTTTCAAACCAAGGAAGCGTTAGGCACTACTAAGACACTTCATCAAGATGCACCGTCGCAGTAGCTGCGGTAAAATAGCTTTATCCCCATCCGCTTCCAGCAGTGACGGCTTAATCTCCTATGATTGCATCCTTGGACTCTCGCACGGCCCCTTTTGAACGCCTTAGCAGCCGCTACAAGCGTTTTCTCGAAGCCCTGCGCGCACGCGGCTTTGAAGGCGAAATAGCGCCGGATTACGCCAACCGCACCGTGCTGGCAACGGATAACTCGATTTACCAGCGGCTGCCCCAAGCGGCGGTGTTTCCCAAGCATGCCGAAGATCTTGAGCGCCTTGCCAAGTTGGCCGCCGAGCTGCCTCACCGCGATATCGTGCTGACACCGCGAGGGGGCGGCACCGGCACTAACGGCCAGTCGTTGACCGACGGTATTGTGGTGGACGTTTCCCGCCATATGAACCAGATTCTAGAAATTGACGTGGCAGCACGCCGAGTGCGCGTACAGGCGGGCGTGGTGAAGGATCAACTCAATGCCGCGCTGAAGCCTCATGGGCTATTTTTCGCGCCGGAACTCTCCACCTCTAACCGCGCCACCATCGGCGGCATGATCTCCACCGACGCCAGCGGCCAGGGCAGCTGCGAGTACGGCAAAACCCGCCACCACGTGCTGGAGTTGGATACCGTTCTGCTCGGCGGCCAACACTTGCACAGCCGCCCGCTTAGCGCTGACGAAGAGCAACAGGCCGTTGCCCAATCCGGCATTCTCGGTCGTGTACATACCACCGCCGCAGGAATTATTGACCAACAGCGTGCGCTGATTGAGGCGAAGTTTCCGCCACTCAACCGCTGCCTCACCGGCTACGATTTGGCGCACCTCCGGGAGACAGAGGGCCAGCTCAATCTGAACAGCCTGCTGTGTGGCTCGGAAGGCTCGCTGGGCTTTTTAAACGAAGCCGTGCTCAACGTCTTGCCGATTCCCAAGCACTCCACCCTCGTCAACGTGCGCTACCCAAGCTTTATGGATGCGCTGCGGGATGCCAAGGCGCTGATGGCCAGCAGCGCGAAGCCTACGTCGATTGAGACCGTGGACGACACGGTACTGCAGCTGGCGATGGAAGACTTCGTATGGGATAGCGTCGCTGAGTTTTTCCCAGCAGGCAGCGTACCCATTCAGGGCATTAACCTGATCGAGTTTAACGACGATGACCCTGAGAGTTTGGCCGAGCGGGTGCAGGCGTTTACTGACCATTTAAGCCAAGACCCTACCGTAGAGCGGTTGGGCTATACCCTGGCCGAAGGCCGCCCGCAGATCCAAAAAGTCTACGCGATGCGTAAGCGTTCGGTGGGCCTGCTCGGCAACGTACAGGGCGAAAAACGTCCGCTAGCCTTCGTGGAAGACACGGCTGTCCCACCGGAGCACTTGGCCGACTTTATTACCGAGTTCCGTGCCGCGCTGGATGCGCGACAGCTCTCCTACGGCATGTTCGGCCATGTGGATGCGGGCGTGCTGCACGTGCGGCCGGCGCTGGATATGAAAGACCCAGCACAAGAAGCGCTGATTCGTGAGATCTCCGATGAAGTCGCCGCGCTCACTCAGAAGTACGGCGGGCTGCTATGGGGCGAACATGGCAAAGGCGTACGTTCGGAGTATGGCCCTAAGTTCTTTGGTGAGCTCTACCCCTGCCTGCAGCAGGTCAAGGCGGCATTCGACCCGCACAACCAGCTCAACCCCGGCAAGATCGCGTCACCTTCTGAAAGTACCACGCTGATTGCGAAAGAGAGCGACCCGGAGCTGCTCACCGTTGACGGCGTGCCCATGCGCGGCCAACTAGACCGCACGATTGATGAGCGGGCCTGGCAGGCCTATGACGCAGCGGTGTACTGCAACGGCAACGGCGCTTGCTACAACTACGATGTGGACGACCCCATGTGCCCATCGTGGAAGGCCACCCGCGACCGCCGCCACTCTCCCAAAGGCCGCGCTAGCCTGATTCGCGAGTGGCTGCGCCTGCAGTCCGAAGCGGGCATTGATGTCGTAGAAGAGTCGCGTAAAAAGAAAGCCGAGCGCACTTGGGGCTTTATCAAAAGTTTCCCCAAGCGGCTGATGAATACCCTGAGCCGCCAGCAGCACCACGACTACTCCCATGAAGTCTATGACGCCATGGCGGGATGTTTGGCGTGTAAATCCTGCGCGGGCCAGTGCCCTATCAAGGTCAATGTGCCGCAGTTTCGCTCGCAGTTTTTAGAGGTGTATCACGGCCGCTACCTGCGCCCGCTGCGCGACTACGTGATTGGCGGCACCGAGTTTATGCTGCCCACGCTTGCCAAAGTTGCTCCCCTGTACAACGCCGCCCTTGGGCAGCGCTGGGTAGAAAAGCTGATGAGCAAAGGCGTGGGAATAAGTGACTCACCGCAACTGTCCCGCGCCAGTGTGAAAAAACAGCTGCGTGCCTGGGGCATCGCGAAAGCCACCCCGACGTCGCTTGCGCTACTCACCAATCAGCAGCGGGCCAACAGCGTGATCATTGTGCAGGACGCCTTCACCAGCCACTTTGAAGCCAAGCTGGTGATGGATGTGGTGGAGCTGCTGTCGCGGCTGAACCTGCGCGTGTTTGTGATGCCGTTTGCCGCCAACGGCAAGCCGCTGCACGTACAGGGCTTTTTAGGCGCCTTTGAACGCACGGCAGAAAAGCAGGCCAAACGCCTCCGCGCCCTCAGCGAATTTGATGTCCCCATGGTAGGCATCGACCCCGCCATGACGCTCACTTACCGCCAGGAGTACGTCAAAGCGCTGGGCCAAGAGCAGGTGCCCAATGTACTGATGCTGCAAGAGTGGTTAGCGACGCGCGTGAACACGCTCGCCCCTAGCCACCTCACGCCCAAAGATCCGGGCTTTACGCTGCTTTCCCACTGCACCGAAAAAACCAATGCGCCGGGTAGCCCGAAAGCATGGCAGCAGGTATTTGCCGCGTTTGGTTTACAGTTGGAGCTGGCCACCACGGGCTGCTGCGGGATGTCTGGCACCTACGGGCATGAAACCCGTAATGTCGAAACATCTAAGACGATTTACGCCCAATCCTGGCAGCCCCAGGTGGAAGCTGAGAAGAACAGCGGCAAGCTGCTCGCCACGGGCTACTCATGCCGCAGCCAGGTAAAGCGCTATTCGGCGCAAACGCTAGCGCATCCGCTGCAGGCACTGCTGACCCACATGAAACAGGCCAGCCGCTAACGCGGCTGGCCTGTTGAGGCTTGCTTGTATCCGTGTGGAGCGTTTAAAAAAACAGCCGCTTAAGGGCCAAACCAGGGTCCTCTTCGCGCATAAACGCTTCACCCACCAAGAAGCCGTTGACCTCGTGATCACGCATCAGCTCCACATCGTCACGGGTATGAATGCCGGATTCGGTGATCACGGTGACGCCTTCAGGGATACGCGGCAGCAAATCCAGCGTGGTATTTAGGCTGGTATCAAACGTATGCAAATTGCGATTATTGATGCCTACCAGCTTCAAATCCAGTGCCAGGGCGCGCTCTAGCTCATCCGCATCGTGAACTTCTACCAGAACATCCATCCCCAGTGCGTTAGCCTGCTGGTGCAGGTCGCGCAACTGAGCGTCGCTTAGTGCCGCCACAATCAGCAGAATACAGTCCGCACCAATGGCACGCGCTTCAGTGACCTGATAGCCGTGGGTAATAAAGTCTTTACGAATCACCGGCAGATCGCAGGCATCGCGAGCAGCTATCAGAAAATCCTCATGGCCTTGAAAAAAGTCGGCATCGGTCAGCACCGAAAGGCACGCTGCGCCGCCCTCCGCATAGCTTTTGGCAATATCCGCCGGATGAAACTCTTCACGCATCACACCTTTTGAGGGCGAGGCTTTTTTCACCTCAGCAATCACCGCCGCGTCGCCTGATGCTATACGCTGATTGAGCGCATTAATAAAGCCACGGGGGGGGCTCTGTTTCTCTGCCAGCGCTAACAGATCCGCTTCGGATACTGCCTGCTGGCGCTCAGCGACTTCCTGGTCTTTACGGGCCAAAATGCGCGTTAAAATAGTCGGCGTTGCTTGGTCACTCATTGGAAGTTTTACCCTTTAAAGACGCTAGTAAAGTGCGAAAGCTCTCTGAGCTTCTCAAGCGGTAGTTTGGAGGCCTGGGCATCCTGGGCCACCATCACACCCTCTTTCAAACTATCGGCCACGCCTGCGCAGTAGAGGGCCGCGCCCGCATTGAGCGCCACCATATCCGCTGCAGCACCCTCGCCGCTCAGCGCCGCTTTCACCAGGCGCAGGCTATCCTCCGCACTGGCGGCTTTAAGCGTCGCTAGGCTTTGGCGTTCAATACCCAGCGACTCAGGCGTGATGGTGTACTGCGTAATCTCGCCCTCTTTTAGCTCGGCCACCAGGGTGGGCGCCGCGAGCGAGATTTCATCCAGTCCATCTTCAGAATGCACGACAAGCACATGGCGGCTGCCCAGTTTGCGCAACACTTCGGCCATGAGCGGCACCAGCTCAGCGGAATACACGCCCAGCACTTGATTGGGCGCACCAGCAGGGTTGGTTAACGGGCCAAGAATATTAAACAACGTACGTACGCCCATTTCTCGACGTGGGCCAATGGCATAGCGCATGGCTGGATGGTGGTTGGGGGCAAACATAAAGCCAACCCCCACCTGCTCAATACAGCGCGCCACTTGTTCAGGCTTCAGATCGAGATAGATGCCGGCAATGTCGAATAGGTCGGCGCTGCCAGAGGAGGAAGAGACGCTACGGTTGCCGTGTTTCGCAACATGGGCACCAGCGGCAGCGGCTACAAAACTGGACGCGGTAGACACATTAAATAGGTTCGCGCCGTCACCGCCGGTACCGACAATATCCACCACGTTGTCGGTGTGCAGTTCAACACGTTTCATCAAGTCGCGCATGACCTGCGCAGCGGCACTGATTTCTTCAGCGCTTTCCCCTTTCATGGCCAGCCCCACCAACAGGCCGCCAATTTGCGCATCGGTGGCTTCGCCGGTCATGATCTGGCGCATCAGCGCGTGCATCGCATCAAAAGAGAGGTCTTCGCGGCGCATCACCGCGTTAATTGCGTCTCGCATTTGCATGAGCAGGAAGCCCCCAAAACGTATGAATTTGGCGATCAGCCGCGTTGTAAAAAATTGGCCAATAACGCATGGCCCTGGCGCGTGAGTATCGACTCAGGATGAAACTGCACGCCTTCTATATCCAAGGTTCGGTGCCTAAACCCCATAATGAGCCCGGGGGTAACATCATCATCAGCCGTCCAGGCGGTCGCTTCCAGGCAGTCTGGCAAACTGGTTTTATCCACGACTAGCGAATGGTATCGCGTCACTTCTAGCGGATTTTCCAAGCCGCTAAACACCCCCTGGCCCCGGTGCAACACGGCCGACGTTTTACCATGCATCACTTGGGGTGCCCGCACTACCTTACCACCATATACCTGTCCAATCGCCTGGTGCCCTAGGCACACGCCTAAAATCGGCAGTCTGCCTGCAAAGTGTTTAATTGCCGCCAGCGAAATGCCAGCTTCATTGGGTGTGCAGGGGCCTGGTGAAATCACTAGATGCGTAGGTGCGATAGCTTCTAGTTGTTCAACGGTGAGCTCATCGTTTCGGTAGGTCACTACCTCGGCACCCAGCTCACTCAGGTACTGAACAATATTGAAGGTAAAACTATCATAATTATCAATCATTATTACAATAGGCTTTATAACCAATTGCTTACCTTCAATATCGTGCATATTTTTTCTCAATGTTACCCAGCTTGTTACCCAGGTTCGCTATCGGTTGAGCGTTAGCTGCTCGGCATAGGGATTGTAACGCCGTGACCACGTATCTGCCATGCGCTAAGCCATGCCGACTAACAGGCTGTTACCCTTTTAGGCGGCGATCCGTAACAGATGTTATGGCGAGGGAGCGGCAAAAAGCATCGCACATAGATTGTGCGATGCTTTTTAATCAACTTAGGCGGGAGACTTCACTTGCTTAGGGCTATGAGCGGCATGCAGACGAGCAATCAGCTGATCTTCCAGCGCAAAGCGTTCGGTGAGGCCTTTGGCCAAACGATCAATCCAGGCAGGCAGACGCACCAGATTCTGTTGGCAACGCACTGGCGAGGCAAAGTCCTCATCAAATTCCAGCACCATGGCGGTAGACATTTCCAGCCGCTCAAGCAGCTGCGAAGCAATGAGCAAAGCGCTCTCATCGTTAAACGCTTTGGCTTCTTCCGCAAGCTGAGGATAAATTTCAAAATGTCCGGCGCTGATATAGTCCATCAACAGCTCACTGAACGTATCAACCCGCGCTTTGCTCACTGCTTCTAACTCAGCATCACAGGCTTCTTTCAATTCGATAAAACTCACCAAAAGAGAGCGACGTTGATCCAGCCAACGGTCTATCAAACTGTGCACGCCCCCCCAGCGCTCCAGGGCATTTTTGCAATCTTCGAGCATGGGGCTTTCTCCTTGCAGGTAACCGCCTTTGTTAAGGTTAGACTCGCCTTTCCATCTAGCGCTGTCAATCCCGGCGGGTACGGTTTCCATGATACTAAAGGCCAGCCGTTTGGCTAACCGTGCGTGAACGTAGGGTTAATGTTTGATGGCCAGCCACAAAATACGCAGGGGAATAATCGCTAGTATTAAAAACCCCACCAACGTCCACGCCGGTAGCGATAAGCCTAACAGCATAAAGTCGATTTCAGCGCACTCGCCTGACCCCGTAAGCACCATCGCCACGACTTCTTGCATGGGAAGAATATCCATCATGTACTCAAGGCCAGGACCGCAGGTTGGCACTTCATCGGCGGGCAAGCTTTGCAGCCAAACGTGACGACCGGCAATGAAAGCACCGGTGCCGACAGCGGCTAATCCCAGAACGCCATAAACACTTTTACCGATACCGCCACGTGGGTTGTGCCATGCAGCCAGGGCTAATACCAGCCCTGCAGCAATGACCGCAACACGTTGGAAAATACAGAGCGGACAGGGAGCAAGCCCAGCAATATGTTCAAGCGACAGCGCAACCGCCATCATCATGACACAAAATGCAACGCCCGCTAGCGCAACAGGGCGCACCGTAGTGAAGCTCATTGGCCATCCTCTGGCGAAATAGTCGATAGCGCACGGGACTCACGTGCTTTAGCAAAGTAGCTTTCTAGAAACGCGCTAAAGCTCACTTGGTCAGCGGCTTCAATATCACGCTGTTGCTGGTGCGAAGTATCAATAAGCTGTGCCAATAGCGCTTCACGTGAGCGCAGCATTGGCGTGGCTTTCAGCTTATCGGCCTGCTCTTTCGCAAGGCCTAATAGCATATCGCTAAGCGACCCGTTGCCCTCTTGTAGCCGTGCGAGCACCTGCGCTGAGGGCGTAAGCGACGGATCACTTAAGCGAGGCGCTAACTCAGCAAGCGCAGCCGCATGGGGGGTAGTTTCCTCTACCGCATCCAACAGGCGGGCAACTTCCGCTAATTCTGCAAAGATCTGCTCGCCCCAGGCTTCTACCGTGGTGCTTTCACCATCATTTATCAGCGTCAGCGCCGGATCGCGGCCCCGCTCAACCACTAAGCGACGGTTATCGTCAAGACGGTCGCACTCCTCGTCAGAGATCCAAGGACTATCGCTAAGCAAGCACCACATCAAAAAGGTATCTACAAAGCGCATCTGGGTTTCGGTAACGCCTAGCGGGTCGAAGGGGTTTAAGTCCAGACAGCGTACTTCGATGTACTCAACCCCACGCGCTTCAAGCGCCTGGCTGGGCGTTTCATTGTGTTTAGCCACCCGCTTGGGACGAATATCGCTGTAATATTCGTTCTCAATTTGCAGAATATTGGCGTTTAGCTGATGCCACTCTTCACCGGTTTTTACGCCTAGTTTTTCATAATCAGGCCAGGGGGAAGAGATCGCATGACGCAAGGTATTGACGTAGTTAGACAGCGAGTTAAAGCAGATTTTTAGCTGCGACTGCACTTTGTTTTGATAACCAAGGTCCGACATACGCAAGGTCGTTGCATACGGCGCAAAGTAGGTGTCATCGCTGAGTTCTTGTAGCTTTTCGGGCACCTTACCTTCGGGTAAAAAGCTCTTATCAATGGCGGGTGAAGCGCCAAACAGATAGAGCAAAAGCCAGCTATGGCGGCGGAAGTGGCGGATCATCCCGAAGTAGCGGGTTGAGCGGTAGTCGTTGAAGGGAATATTGGTGGCTTTTTCCATTTCCCGCAGAGCGTGCCACATGTCATCCGGCAGCGACACGTTATAGTGCACGCCCGCAATGGCCTGCATAATGCGGCCGTAGCGCACGTCTAAGCCCTTACGATAGACATGCTTCATGGTGCCCACATTGGAGCTGCCGTAATCCGCAATGGGCACGCTATCGTTACCTGACAGCCGTGACGGCATACTGCCCGGCCAGATCCACTCGTTTTCCAAATGGTGGTAGGTAAAGGTGTGCAGATCGGATAAAAACGCCAGCGCTTCACGTGGCTCTGAGTAAACCGGTGTGATGTACTCAAGCAACGCTTCAGAGTAATCGGTCGTGATATGCGGGTGGGTTAATTTAGAACCTAACGCATGGGGATGCGGCGTTTGGGCAATATGACCATTAGCATCAACCCGCAGCCCTTCTTTTTCCAATCCGCGACGCAGGCGGCCCAACCGTCCAAGTCGAGCGCTCGGTAATAAGCGCTCAATCTGGGCAGTTAACGAGGATGGCACAGTGAGTGGTTCAGGCAAGGTGAACACTCCTTGTCAGTAAGGCCTGCCAAGCGCAGGCCTTGGTGAAATCAGCTGGCATCGCCATGGTCGTTTTTCATGTCTTCTAGTGAGAACAGAAAGCAGGATATGGCGGCAACCGTTAAATATTCAAGACACGCGACTATTTGCCCCGCTTAGCTTTCAATAGCGCAGCCCCAAGCGCGCCCATTGCAGCAGGGGCTTCGCTCTGTTGGCTGCCCTGACGCTGACCGCCTTGGCGCTGGCTGCGAGCAGGTTTGTGCGGTGCTTGTGCGTCGCGGCTAGCCGGCGCATCGGGCTGCTCTGGCTCATCGTCTAAACGCATGGAAAGACCCACCCGCTTACGCGGGATATCAACGCTCATCACTTTGACGCTGACAATATCGCCCGCCTTCACGACGCTACGAGGGTCATCAATAAAGCGATCAGAGAGTGCAGAAATGTGCACCAGTCCATCTTGGTGAACGCCCACATCCACAAAGGCACCGAAGTGGGTCACGTTGGTAACAGTGCCTTCTAGCACCATCCCCAACTTTAAATCTTTCAGGGTTTCCACGCCTTCGCGGAACTCGGCGGCTTTAAACTCGGGGCGTGGATCTCGGCCTGGCTTATCCAGCTCTTTGAGAATATCGCTAACGGTCGGCACACCGAAACGCTCATCAGCGAAGTCGGCAGGTTTTAGCGCTTTTAACGTGGCGCTATCGCCAATCAGACCTTTTACATCCCGGCGATTCTGTTTGGCAATACGCTCGACAAGGGTGTAAGCCTCTGGGTGAACGGCGCTGGCATCCAGCGGGTTCTCGGCACTACTGATGCGTAAAAAGCCTGCGCACTGCTCGAAAGTTTTCGGGCCGAGGCGGCTCACTTCAAGTAACTCTTTGCGGCTTTTGAAGGCACCTTGAACATTGCGCTGCGCCACAATATTTTCAGCAATTGCGGCACTAAGCCCTGCTACACGTGAAAGCAGCGCGCTAGATGCGGTATTCAGGTCAACCCCTACCGCGTTGACGCAATCCTCAATAACGACTTCCAGGCTGCGCGATAGCTGCACCTGGGAAACATCGTGCTGATACTGGCCAACACCAATAGATTTAGGTTCGATCTTCACCAGCTCAGCAAGAGGGTCTTGCAGGCGCCGGGCAATAGAGACGGCGCCGCGCACGGTTACGTCTAAATCGGGTAGCTCGCGAGAGGCATACTCTGACGCTGAGTAGACTGACGCACCCGCTTCGGAGACCATTACCTTGCTCAAACGCTGCGCGGGCGCTAACGCCTTTACAAGTTCACCGGCCAGCTTATCGGTTTCACGGCTAGCGGTGCCGTTGCCTACCGCAATCAGCTCCACGCCATGCTGTTTCACCAGCTTGGCAAGCGCATTCAGCGATTCATCCCAGCGATTTTGCGGTGCATGGGGGTAAATCGTTGCTTGATCAACGAACTGCCCCGTCGCATCAACGACCGCTACCTTGCAGCCAGTTCTTAAGCCTGGGTCAATGGCAAGCGTGACTTTCTGGCCTGCCGGTGCGGCCAGTAATAAATCTTTTAAGTTAGCGGCAAATACCTCAATCGCCGTTAGCTCAGCTTGCTCACGCAGACGGCCCAGCAGCTCGGTTTCCAGTGCGGTGTACAGCTTTACGCGCCACGTCCAGCGCACTACCTCGCCTAGCCATTTATCTGCTGGGCGGCCTTCATCGCTAATGCCCACCTGCCTGGCAATCGCTACCTGGGCAGGATGAACAGGCGCTTCACCTTCACCCGGCAGACGGATCGCTAGACTTAAGACACCTTCGTTGCGTCCACGGAACATAGCCAGCGCCCGATGCGAAGGTACTTTGGCGAGCTTTTCGTCATGCTCAAAGTAGTCCGAAAACTTGGCACCTTCCTGCTCTTTGCCGTCTAGCAGGCGGGCACTCAGCTCCCCCTCTTGCCAGAGGCGTTCGCGCAGTTGGCCAATCAGCTCGGGATCTTCTGCAAAGCGCTCCATCAAAATCTGCTTGGCACCATCAAGCGCGGCTTTGGCGCCCTCTATAGCCGGAATATCACCTTCCGCTTCACGCAGGTACTGGGCGGCTTCGTTTTCGGGATCAAGCGACGGGTTGTCTAGCAGCGTATTGGCCAGCGGCTCAAGACCGGCTTCGCGAGCAATTTGCGCTTTCGTGCGGCGTTTTTTCTTAAAGGGTAAGTATAAGTCTTCAAGGCGCTGCTTGGTCTCAGCGGCGTCAATGCTGGCCTTCAGCGGGCCATCCAACTTGCCCTGCTCATCAATGGCCGCGATGACGGCTGCACGGCGCTCTTCAAGCTCACGCAGGTAGCGAAGGCGCTCATCCAGTTGGCGAAGCTGGATGTCGTCCAGTGCGCCGGTCACCTCTTTACGGTAGCGGGCGATAAAAGGCACGGTGGCACCGCCATCCAGCAATTCTACCGTGGCAGAGACCTGTTCGGGACGTACGCTTAGCTCAGACGCTAGGCGGGAAATAATACGCTGATTGACATCCATAAATTGCAACTAACTCATGCAGCATTTTTAAGTGACCACAAGGTATCACAAACGCACCAATGCTGGCATGAGTTGGCCTTTCGAGACGCTGCCTCAAAGCAGCTATAACGTCTTTAGGCAGGTACAAATCGAAGCGCAACTCCGTTATTACACCAGCGTAGCCCGGTGGGTTCTGGGCCATCATTAAACACGTGCCCCTGATGTCCTTCGCAGCGCGCACAGTGGTATTCGGTTCTCGGCCAGATCATTTTGAAGTCTAATTTAGACAGCAGATGCCCTTCGATATGCGTATAAAAGCTCGGCCAACCTGTGCCAGAGTCGTACTTCATCGCGCTGGTAAAAAGCGGCAAATCACACCCAGCGCAGCGATACTCGCCCTCCTGCACTTCGCTATCCAAAGGACTGGAAAAAGATGGCTCGGTTCCCTCTTGGCGCAGCACATAAAAAGCGTCGCTTGAAAGCCTCTCTCGCCACGCCTCTTCGCTTAACACCAGCTTTTCAATATCGGGTGCAGCTTCCAAGCTCAAACGCGGAAAGCCAAACGATACGCCGGGTAACGAACCGACTATTCCCGTCAGGCCAGCTAACCCTAAAAATTGACGCCGCTTCATTCGCCCACCTCTTGTCTCAGACGTAAAACAGTAGCCCATAAAAAAGGGGCAGTGCCTGTGCACTGCCCCTCTACGACCGTTTAGTTATTCAAACGTTCGACAAGACCGATATGAATACAAACCTTAGGTTAGCTGGGGGCCTGCTTTCAAAATCGCATCGTTAACGCCTTCAAACTTCTTGAAGTTGTCGACGAACTTGGTTGCCAAATCACGCAGATGGCGGTCGTACGCGTCGCGGTCTGCCCACGTTTCGCGGGGGTCAAGCAGACTAGAGTCTACGCCCGGCACGGCGACCGGTACCTGTAGGTTCAATCCTTCGATGTGCTTGGTGTCTACATCCCGCAGAATGCCCGACTGGATAGCGCTGATAATGGCGCGAGTCGTCGGAATCGAGAAGCGTGAGCCACCCTCACCGTAGGCACCGCCGGTCCAACCGGTGTTAACCAGATACACCTGGGCATCTTTTTTCTCTACGCGCTTGATCAAAAGGTCGGCGTACTCACGCGCCGGACGCGGGAAGAACGGCGCGCCAAAGCAGGTAGAGAACGTGGCAGCCAAGCCTTCAGAGGAGCCCATTTCCGTGGAGCCCACCTTAGCGGTGTAGCCAGATAGGAAGTGGTACGCGGCCGCTTCTTTAGAGAGGATAGAGACAGGCGGGAGCACGCCCGACATATCGCAGGTCAGGAAGACAATCGCGTTAGGTTCGCCGGCTAAATTTTCGGGCACACGCTTTTCAACGTGCTCTAACGGGTAGGCGGCGCGGGAGTTCTGGGTCAGGCTGTCGTCGGCGTAAGCTGGCTCACGGCGGTCGTTTAGCACCACGTTTTCCAGCACGGTACCGAACTTGATAGCGTTCCAGATAACCGGCTCATTCTTCTCGGAAAGATCGATACATTTAGCATAGCAACCGCCTTCCATGTTGAAGACGATACCATCGCCCCACGCGTGCTCGTCGTCGCCAATCAGGAAACGCGCTTGGTCGGCGGACAGCGTGGTTTTACCCGTACCGGAGAGGCCAAAGAACAGGCAGGTTTCACCGTCTTCGCCAACGTTAGCCGAGCAGTGCATAGGCAGCACGTCAGCCGCCGGTAGCAGGAAGTTCTGTACCGAGAACATCGCTTTTTTCATTTCCCCGGCATAACGCATACCGGCAATCAACACTTTACGTTCAGCAAAATTAATGATGACGCAGCCATCGGAATTAGTGCCATCACGGCTGGGGTCACACTCAAAGCCCGCGGCGTTAAGAATCGTCCACTCCTCTTTGGCGGCTTGGTTGTAGGCTTGAGGGCGTACAAACATGGTGCGGCCAAACAGGTTTTGCCATGCGGTTTCTGTAGAAACGCGCACCGGCAGATAATGCGTGGCATCGCTGCCCACGTGCAGTTCAGCAACAAAGTGCTCACGGCTACCCAGGTAATCTTCAACTCGCGCCCACAGCGCAGAGAATTTGCTAGCGTCAAACGGGCGGTTAACACTACCCCAATCGATGCTGTCGCGGGTGGAAGGCTCATCGACGATAAAGCGATCCTTCGGTGAACGCCCAGTGCGTAAGCCAGTGTTAACCACCAGGGCACCGTTAGCCGACAGGCGGCCTTCACCACGGGCCACGGCGCGCTCGATCAGTTCGGCGCTGCTGAGATTGACGTGGGCTTGGGGAGCGGCTTGAGTCGTGGTCATGTCGATTCCTGGGCCTTAAGGCCGTTTCTCTCGTTTACCGGGCGTCACCGACGCCTTAAATGGTCAGCCCAGCCATAATAAAAGGGGCTGGGCGCGCTTAAGTCCGGCGCATTATGGCAAAAAGAAAGCCCCCGGGAAACGGGGGCTTTAAGCAAATATCTTGTAGTTAAACTACTACATTTGCACCATATTTTGTGTTGCGGCGCAATATTTATTCAAACAATCGTTTAGCAGGCTTGCTATATCCATTGCTGCGCCTAGCACGGCTGTTAAACAGCCTTTCTGCATTTACATCCCATGGCGACTACATAACTAGTGAATCACCGGTGGTGGCGCACCTGGGTCTTCTAACAAAATTTCAATATCGGCTGCTGTGTAGTGATATTTCGTGTGACAAAAATGGCACTGCGTATCGATAGCGCCCTGTTCTTGCAAAATATCCTGCAGCTCATCTTTGCCCAAGGTGTAAAGCGCATGGCTCATACGCTCCCGCGAGCAGGTGCAGCCAAAGCGAAGTGCCTTAGGCTCAAACACACGCACGGTCTCTTCATGGTAAAGCCGATACAGTACCTCGCGCTGTTCAAGGCCAAGCAGTTCTTCAGGCTTAATCGTATCGGCCAGCACTACGCTGCGCTCCCAAGCGTCCACGTCCTGATTCTGCGAGGCATCCGGCAAGCGCTGAAGCAACAACCCACCCGCTCGCTTGCCATCGGCGACGAGCCATAGGCGTGTAGGCAACTGCTCCGATTGACCAAAATAGGCCTCTAAACAGCCGCCTAAGGTGTCGTGGTCTAACGCGACAATGCCTTGATAGCGATGCCCTTCTCGTGGGTCGAGGGTAATCACAATTTGCCCCTCCCCCACCAGTTCGCGAAAGCTTGCATACTCACTCGGCAGCGCTGCATCTTCAGCAATACGGGCAATGGCACGCAGCTCACCGCCTGGGTTTGACTCTGCCATTAACAGTGCTAGCGCCCCCTGGCCGCGCACTTCGATACTGAGCGTACCGTCTAGCTTCACGGTATCGGTTAACAGCGCAACGGCTGCCAGTAACTCACCCAGCAACGCATTGACGGCAGGCGGGTAGGCGTGGCGATCGAGCACCTCTTGATAGGCACTGGCGAGCGTGACGATTTCACCGCGCACGTTGGTTTGATCGAACAGGAAACGCTGGATTTGATCAGACATAAAAACCTGTATAAAGATGTAAGAAAGTGGCAGAAGTAAGGGACAGAGTGCCTGAGGAAATCAGCGTTTGCGCTGAACATCTCAGTCACTGCGCTGACGTTGAAAACGCTGAATATCACGCCGCTGCTTTTTATCAGGGCGCTTAAGCGGATGCTGCATAACTTCGTTAGTGAGGCGGCGCGCTTCGGCTTCTTTAGCACGACGCTGAGCACTCTCTGGCGTTTCGGCATAGAGCTTACGCGCCTCAGGGGCGCCACGGCGCTGGTCGGATAAAGAGATCACTTCGACTTCATAAATATCCCACCCTTGAGGCACCTGTATTAACGCGCCTAGCTCTACGGTTTTACTGGTTTTCACCCGCGCGCCATCATAATTCACTTTACCGCCTTCAATCGCTTTTTTGGCGAGTGCACGGGTTTTGAAAAACCGAGCGGCCCACAGCCACTTATCCAAACGAACGCTATCGCTCATTCGCGCTCTCCTTAATTTTCTGAGCGCTGCCCTGGCAAGTTGCTTGGCAGCAGTTGAGCAAACCGATCCAAAGCGATAAATTCCTGCAGTTCTTTTTCTGGACGTCGGCTATCCGGTTGCTTGATACCCAATAAATGCTTAATGCCAAACTCACGAGCACTTTCCAGCACGTTCGCGTTATCATCAATGAACAGCGTGCGCGCGGGATCGAAGGGTTCGCGCTCTTGCAGGGCAAACCAAAACGCCTGCTCTTCTTTGGCGGCACCGACATCTTCTGAAGAGATGATGGCATCTAAATAACTTTCCAACCCCGTGAGCGGCAGCTTTAACGCTAAGCTGGCACGGTCAGCATTGGTTGCTAGCACAACGCGGGGATGGGCTTGTTTAAGCCACTTAAGGAAATCTAACGCGTCGCTGCGTAGGCCAATCAGGTGCTGCACTTCCTGTTTTAATGCGACAATATCCACCCCTAGCTCACGACTCCAGTACGCTAGGCTGTACCAGTTCAGCGTGCCCTGCTCACCAATAATGCGCGCACGCAGCTCTTCTTGGCTAGCGATATCAAGCTGATGAAGCTCTACATAACGCCGGGGCAAATGCTCTAGCCAGAAATGGCTGTCAAAGTGCAGATCCAGCAGCGTACCGTCCATATCCAGCAGGACGGTATCAATCCCGCGCCAATCAATCATTGCCGCTCCAGTCTTAAAGAGTAAGCATGCTATTGTAGCGTAACCCGTTTTTTGCAGCCACGGAGACACGATGTCTATCAACGATCAATCGTCAGGCGACACCCTAACCGGCTATCCGCGCAAGCCACAGATACTCGCTCGCCAGAGCGTCGCAAAAAGCCGTTTGTTTGAAATTGAGTCCCTCGACTTGCGTTTTTCAAATGGCGAAGAGCGCCAGTTTGAACGCTTAACCGGCGCTGACCGTGGTGCCGTCATGATTATTGCCATGCCGGACCCAGAGCACGTGTTGCTTATCCGTGAATATGCAGCAGGCTTTGAAGACTATGTCCTGACGCTACCCAAAGGGTTAGTGGATCCCGGCGAAGATATCATCACCGCCGCCAATCGCGAGCTAATGGAAGAGTGTGGCTTCGGTGCACACCGCCTTGAGCCGTTAGTGGAGCTTTCATTAGCACCTAACTACATGCGCCATCGTATGCAGGTACTGCTCGCCACCGACCTCTACCCAAAGCGGCTACCCGGGGATGAACCCGAGCCGCTGATTGTGGAGACGCATGCGATTGAAGAGCTGCCATCGCTACTGCTGCGAGAGGATTTCCACGAGGCTCGTGCCATCGCCGCGCTTTATATTGCTAGGGACAAACTACGCGAAGAGAAGCGCGACACTGGAATGGATTTATTGTGACAAAGCGTTTGAGGGGCATAAGCAGTTTAATGCCCCCAAACAACAAAGTCAGGGTTTAGCGTTTCAGCAGGGTCAGCATAGCTGAGCGGATCGCCCTGCAGGTTTTCTACCCGACCGCCCGCCTGCAAGATAATGGCATGCGCAGCCGCCGTATCCCATAAGCAGGTGGGCCCGAGGCGCGGGTAAACATCGGCATCCCCTTCCGCAATCACGCAAAATTTGAGCGAGCTCCCCATAGGCTGAAGCGTATGGCGGCCTAAGGTAGCTAGCCACGCTGTTAAGTCAGGGCTTGCGTGAGAACGGCTGGCCATTACCTTCCACTCGCTGCCGGCATGTGGCTTACCGGCCACATGTATTGCCCGGCGCTGACCCTGGTCTATCTTGAACGCACCGACCCCTGCAGCGGCTAGATATGCAACGCCCAACGCGGGGGCGGTCACCACACCCAACACCGGCTGGCCGTTCTGGATTAATGCAATATTTACCGTAAACTCATCATTTCGCTTGATAAATTCTTTAGTACCGTCCAACGGGTCGACCAACCAGTAGCAGCCTTCGCTATCAATGCCCGCAAACCCATCAACATCCTCTTCGGAAAGAACGGGCAGCGGCTGAGGCAATGCTTGCAAACCACGTATGATGACGCGGTGAGCCGCCTGGTCAGCTTCGGTGAGCGGGCTGTTGTCGTCTTTTAGCTCAACCCTAAACTCACGCCCATACACCGTCATGATCGCTTCACCGGCCTCGTAGGCAATGGCTAATACGCGCTCCAGCAGGTCATGCATACGCGTCCCCTCTGGTTTTACATTGAAAAAGCCGCTTTAGCATTCACTCAAGCGGCTTGAAGAGAAACTGTTTTGGCATCTGCGATTAGATATCGTAACCCGCTTCACGAGCCAGGGTGGTATTAGCGTTCAACCAACCTTGAATGTGCCCACAGTCAAACGTGCGGCCATGCATGCGGAAAGCTTGAACGGTTTTACCTTCTTGCATTAAGCGGTCAATGGCATCGGTCAGCTGGATTTCATTGCCAGCCCCCGGCGGTTGGTCGCGCAAAAGCTCCATAATACGATATGGCAGCACATAGCGGCCAATAACGGAAAGTCGCGAAGGTGCATCTTCAGGTGCTGGTTTTTCAACCACACCGCGCATCGTGGCACTTTCACCTGCGTTAGGTTCGTCACAGTCAACAATGCCGTAACGGTAAACGTCTGCCTGGGGCACGGCTTCTACCATGATTTGAGAGGCATCATGCGCACTCCAGCGCTCTACCATCCTCCCTAAGTCACAGACGGTGCTTCCTACCTGGGGCTTTACCAAGACATCAGGCAGGATAACGGCAAACGGTTCATCTTTATCCAGCAAATGAGCGGCACAAAAAATCGCGTGGCCTAAACCTTTGGCATTGGGCTGGCGTACACTGGTCACCTTCAGCTGTTTGGGCGAAATGGCCGACAGGGTTTCAAGCAGTGCATTCTTACCTTTACTTGCCAAGGAGTGCTCAAGCTCAAAATGGGCATCAAAATGGTCTTCAATCGCCGATTTTCCCGCTCGGGTCACCAAAATAATTTCATTAATACCCGCCGCCAGGGCTTCTTCTACCACATGCTGAATCAGCGGACGATCGACCACAGGCACCATCTCTTTAGGAATCGCCTTGCTGATTGGCAACAGCCGTGTGCCGAAACCGGCTACTGGAATAATCGCCTTGCGCACTTGAGTCATCATTAACGTCCTTTTAAGCGTTTATTGCCCACACTTTAAATCTAATAATTAAGCTACGCTCTACACTATGCAATTTGTATGCCGGGCATCGTTTTCAAGCACTTGAAGAAGCACCTTGTTAATCACGTAACCACAGGCGCAAGCCGGGCGATCAGCAGGGTCACAACTCACGCGCCACTCAATATCTTTGAAAGCAGTGCGTTAGCATTTGCAATCAGTTCATCTAGATGCTCCGGACCCTTGAAGCTTTCTGCATATACTTTGTAGAGCGATTCTGTCCCGCTGGGGCGTGCCGCAAACCAACCGTTTTGCGTCGTTACTTTTAGCCCACCTATCGCAGCGCCGTTACCCGGCGCATTCACAATAACGGCCGTGATGGGATCACCAGCTAAGACGCTATCGGTAACGCTTTGCGCACTTAACTGCTTAAAGGCAGTTTTTTCCTCAACCGTACAGGCAGTATCTACTCGCTTGTAGAACGGTTCGCCAAAGCGATCGGTTAGCGTGCGGTAATACTCACTTGGGGTTTTGCCGGTCACCGCGCGTATCTCGGCGGCCAGTAAGCACAGCGCAATCCCGTCTTTATCGGTCGACCATGCCTTGCCATCACGGGTAAGTAGGCTAGCGCCTGCGCTCTCCTCTCCTCCAAAGGCAAGCCAGCCCTCGTGAAGGCCTGCGACAAACCATTTAAACCCAACCGGCACTTCGTATAGCGCTCGCCCATGAGAGGCGACGACTCGATCAATCAGCGAAGACGACACCAGCGTCTTACCGATTTTAAGCGTCTCTTTCCACTCAGGCCGATGGCTGAGGAGATAATCCACGCACACGGCTAAGAAGTGGTTTGGGTTCATCAGGCCGTTAATGTCTACAATACCATGGCGATCAGCATCCGGGTCGTTTCCAAACGCGATATCAAAACGGTCTTTAATGTTTAACAGGTTCGCCATAGCAGCAGCACTAGAGCAATCCATACGAATCTTGCCGTCATGGTCTGGCGGCATAAAACGAAAGCTTTCATCAACGGTAGTATTGACCACCTCAAGGTTCAGCCCGTAATGCTCGGCGACCGCTTGCCAGACTGGCAGTGCGGTGCCGCCCATAGGGTCCGCCCCTAGCGTAAGGTGGGCATTTTGGATGGCCACCATATCCACCACGCGACCCAGCTGCGCCACGTAGTGGGCCGTGTAGTCATACTCCTGGGCATGGTTTAGCGCGTCTGACACCGAAGCCAAGGCGATATCGCCTAACTCTCCTAGCAGATACGCATTGGCACGCTGTTCAATCCATTGCGTCGCGTCCGTATCTGCAGGCCCACCGTGGGCAGGGTTGTACTTGATTCCGCCATCTTCAGGAGGATTATGGGACGGGGTGATAATCAGGCCATCGGCTTTCCCGGCACCCTCAATAGTCTGATGCTGAGGGCTGTTGTGCTGCAAAATAGCGCGGCTGATCAGCGGCGTTGCCGTATAGCCCTGAGACTTTTCCACAAACACCGGCACTTTATTCGCCGCCAAAACACGCAGGACCATCTCCCAGGCAGGACGGGAGAGCGCGTGGGTATCAAAACCTAAAAACAGCGGCCCTTGGTAGCCTTGCGCTTTACGGTAATCTACCACCGCCTGAGTAATCGCCGTAATGTGCGCTGCGTTAAAGGTGCGCTCTGACGCCCGCCCCCGATGGCCAGAGGTGCCAAAGGCAACACGCTCCTTCGCCACGCTGGCATTTGGGCTGTGTGCATAAAACGCCTGAGTGATGGCATCCATCCCCACGTCTCCTTTCAACTCTACGAATAGTCTATTTTGCTGTTATGAACAGTTTACTGACATAGACACAGCAGATGCGAGCTGGCATAGCGGATATCAGCAACAGGTTAAGCAGCCATACATAAAAAAACCGGCCCCTAAAGGGACCGGTTCTATACTGTTTTGCAGGGGTTACACCCTTAAGCGTGGTTAAACCAAGCTTAGAAGTGGTAACGCGCGCCTGTCAGCCAGTAAACATCGTCACCATCAGCACGATCAACACTGATAGCATCACTGCCACCTACAGTAATATCAACTGACTGCTGGTCAGCCTGATGAAGCTCGGTAAACACGTCAAAGTTGCTGGAAACTTTGTAGTAAGCGCCCAACGCCCATGCAGTACGGCTGTCGTCATTATCACGATCTACATTGTAGATGTCAGCATTGAATGCCCAAGGACCAGTGGCGAAAGTACCACCAAGGCCTACTGTGTCAAAACCGCCACCAAAAGTATCGTTGTCACTACGGGTTTCATAACCCAGACGTGCAGAGAACTGGTCAGTAATAGCGTAAGAACCGATCAAGCCATAACGCATTTCATCGTTACCGCCGTCGCCACGAGCTACGTCATCAACAAAACCTAAACCAATAGTGACCGGGCCTTGTGCATAGCGAACACCACCTTGCGATGCCACTTCAGAACCATCGTCAGTAGTCTGACGAGCAGCACCACCAGATAAGCTGCCATCATTACGCAGACCACGCTCACTGAAGTGCTTCAGTTGCAAGAATGCGGTGAAGCCACTCAGGTCAGGCGTGTAATAACCGATAGAGTCGCCACGTGACTGGGTCGGGTGACCAGCGAACTCTAAACCACGATCGATGTAAACATCGAAAGGAAGAGATACGAACTGGTTGTACATGGAGTCAAAGTTACCAGCTTGGAAAGTACCAAACTGATCGCTTTGCAAGCCTAAGTAAGCTTGACGAGTTTCAGAAAAGGCTGAGAAGCTGTTTCCGTTACGGTTGCCAGATTCGTCAGCACGGAAACGCCACTCAAGACGGCCGAAAGCGGTCAGATCACGAGTAACTTCATGGCTCATGCGCAGGCCAAGACGAGAATACACATCTACGAATTCAGCGCCATTGTTGACAGAAACATTTTCACCAGCACCCGCAGCTTGCTCTGCACCAGTTGCGGAGCGGTAGTCAGGGCCGCCACCAGCGATACCCACTGCGATACGACCATAGACGTCAAGCTTGGTGCCGTCTTGGTCATATACAGTTGCTGCTTGTGCTGCTGCAGAGGCACCCAGGGCGCCGATAATAGCAGTCGCTAAAAGTGTCTTTTTCATGATGTAGGTTCCTTAACTAGCTTACTGTTTCGATCGTTATTGCCAACTTATAGGTAAGTTGGCAGTTGGCTTGCGGGCCATGCTCTTGTTCCATCCTCCGGTTTTTCCCGGTGGTATGTGGCATGTCCTCAACTAAGCCTTGTTATATTCCAATGCTCGCAGGTCAAACTCTATACCGGGTTTCCAGTGAACGCAATAGAAAAAAACAGTGTTTTTTTACGATTTGCATATTTTTAGGGAACCCTAGCAGGCTGACTAGGTCTCAGTGACCTTTAAATTTTTGCTGAAGTCCTTTTAGCTTTTCTTCTAAGCTAAGTGGCTTCGCTTGATGGCTTTTTTCTAACCCGCTTTCTAACCCGCTGGTTTCGGGCTGTGCAGGGTGTTTGCTTTTATCGTCAGCTTTAACGACGGGCCGAGAAACGTGGCTGCCAGTTTCCGCCTTTTTCTTAGGTGTGTGGGTGGGTGCGTGATCGGCGGCATTAGCGGTGTTTTTCTGCGGCAGCTTGCTTTTCTTAGTAGCAACGGATGCGCCAGACGATGGCCGCTCTTTTCGCCGCTGGCTGGCGTGTAGCGAGGCCTCTTTATCCACCTTGCCTGCGGGGTTGCCGTCTAAATCGAACCGTTCTGCGCCTTCACGCATTGATTTTACATAGCGTGGCAGATTGACGTAGTTTGCGAGCGCTCGCCGAATCAACTTACCCGACCAAGGCTCCCGCTGGGCAAGATCATGATGAATCCCAATCTTGAGTGGCTTAGTGTGCCCCTTGAAAAAGGCGTTTGGGTAGCGCTGATACCACTGATTTAACAGCGCTTGGGGTGAGGGAGCTTCTGTTTCTTTTGCATCGTCACGCCCATCTTCCACCATTTCCACCTCTGCTTCTGTTTTCTCATTTTTCTGAGGGGCGTTTCCTAGCATTTCCAACGACTCTTCAGGAGCAGGAGCAACGTCATGTGGTTTATTTTGAGCAGCCAGCTGCTGCTTGAGCCAAGTATTCTCTTCACGCAGAGCTTTTAGCTCGGTTTCCGTGCGTTCAAGGTGCGCTTCCAGTGTTTCGATTAAATGCAGTACGTTGGCGGCCATGCTCCCCTCCTTTGATTTAATCAGTCGTTGACACGCTCGTATACGACAAAATCATAGTGGGGCTGCCCTTCCGCTGGACTCCCTGCAACCCGTTGCACTTCGCGCCACTCATCCAGAGAAAACGCTGGGAAAGCCGCATCACCCTCTATATCAATGTCTACTTCGGTAATATAGAGACGTTGCGCATAAGGAAGTGCTTGGCGATAAATCTCACCGCCCCCCATCACCATAATTTCTTCAGCCGCTTCAATAGTTGCCTGTTGATCGGCTAGCGCAAGTGCCGCCGCTAGGTCATGGCAAACCCGCGTCCCAGCGGCCTGAAAATTTTCATCTCGGGTTACCACGATATTTAGTCGGTTAGGTAGCGGCTTACCAATGGATGCATATGTTTTACGCCCCATCACCAGCGGCTTGGCTTGGGTCATCCGTTTGAAGAATTTTAAATCTTCAGGCAAATACCAGGGCAGCTTGCCCTCTACACCAATAATGCGGTTTTTCGCCATGGCAACAATCATGGCAACGGGCACTAAGGGGTCAACCATGCGCTCGTGCGAATTCATACGGCCACCTGAGCTTTAATATGGGGGTGTGATTCATACTCCGATATCTGTATGTCATCGAAAGTGAAGTCAAACAAGCTAGTGGCCTGGTTATTGAGCGCCAGCTTGGGCGCGGCAAAAGGCGTTCGCGTTAGCTGCTCTTGGGCTTGCTCTAAATGGTTGCTATATAAGTGGGCATCGCCAAGCGTATGAATAAATTCACCGGGCTGTAAGCCGGTTACGTGGGCCACCATGCTAAGCAGCAGTGCGTAGCTTGCGATATTAAACGGCACGCCTAGGAAAATATCCGCGCTGCGCTGATAAAGCTGACAAGAGAGGCGCCCATTCGCCACGTAAAACTGAAAGAGGCAGTGGCACGGCGGTAGTTTCATTTCATCTACCTGGGCGGGGTTCCAGGCAGACACGATCAAACGCCGTGACTGCGGGTTATTACGAATTTGCTCGAGGACATGGGTGATTTGATCAACACTACCGCCCTTGGGGCTTGGCCAGCTGCGCCACTGGTAACCGTAAACAGGCCCTAAGTCGCCGTTCTCATCTGCCCATTCGTCCCATATTCGCACACCATTTTCTTGCAGATACCTAATATTGGTATCGCCTTTTAAAAACCACAGCAGCTCATGAATAATAGAGCGTAGGTGGAGCTTTTTGGTGGTTAATAGTGGAAAGCCACGGGAGAGGTCGAAACGCATTTGATGACCAAACACCGAGCGCGTGCCGGTACCCGTACGGTCGTTACGGTCAACGCCCTGCTCCAATACAGTGCGCATTAAGTCAAGATACGGCTGTTCAAGCGCTTCTTTAAGCGTGGGCGTTGTTGCAGTCACAGAATTTCCAGATTGTCAGGCAATGAGAGTATATATTCTAAACCACCTGCCGCCAGAGCGTCACAGGCAGCACTCGCCGATAAGAATTTAATTATTTAAGAAGCCTTGGCGTCGATAGGATTATTACGCGACCACGCCATTAAAAACAGGCCAAACACAATCATGGGTAGTGTTAGCAACATTCCCATGGTGAACCAGCCGAAAGCAAGGTAGCCAATATGCGCATCGGGCATGCGGACAAACTCCACCATAAAGCGGAATATGCCATACCCCAGCAGGAACAGGCCTGACATGAAACCACGCGCCCGTGGCGTAGCCGACACCCACCAAAGAATCGCGAACAGTACCACGCCTTCTAATAGCGCCTCATAGAGAGCCGAGGGGTGACGTGGTTCGGGCCCCATGCCTGGAAAAGGCATCCCCCACGGTAGTGACGTTACTCGCCCCGGCAACTCATGATTGATGAAGTTGCCAATTCGCCCAGCACCTAACCCAACCGGCACTAACGGCGCGATAAAGTCGGTGAGGGTAAAAAACGCTAGCTGCTTGCGGCGTGCAAACAGCCAAGCAGCAAGCAGCACGCCCAACAGGCCGCCATGAAAGCTCATACCACCATCCCAAACGCGGAAGACCCATAGGGGGTCAGCCGACCACTGCTCCAGGCCATAAAATAGCGCGTAGCCTAGCCGTCCTCCGACCACCACCCCAATGGCACAGTAGAAGAGTAAATCGCCAATATCGTCTTTGGTCAGCCCTATGCGTGGCGCGCGTTTACAGCCTAACCACCATGCGGCTACAAACCCCACCACGTACATCAGACCATACCAATGCACTTGTAGCGGACCGAGTGAAATTGCAACCGGGTCAATCGTTGGGTAGTTGATCATCAAGACTCTCTAAACGGTAAGAAATAAAACGGCTTAAAAATATGCCAGAAAGCGGTCATGCCAAGATAAAACGAAGCCCCACGACTCCAAGAAGCGCTGCAAAAGAGTAGCGAAGAACCTGGGCTGGCAGCACATGGGCTAGCTTCACCCCTACTCTGGCAAAAGGCACGCTGGTCAGCACGATCCCTAAAAACGCTGGCCACATCACAAACCCCGTAGCCCATGGGGGCAGTAACGGGTGACCCCAACCAACGACTATAAACGTAACCGCACCGACCACTGCGATGGGCAACCCACAGGCGGCTGACGTACCAACGGCCTGGGTCATAGACGCCCCACAGCGCGATAACCAGGGAACCGTCATCGCTCCACCACCAATCCCAAATAGCGCTGAAATAGCGCCTACCACGCCCCCAGCAACCGTCATTGCAGCCTTGCCAGGTAACCCTACCCCCGGTTTAGGATTAAGGCCCAGCACCATTTTGGCCGCTAGCAGCAGCACGAAAATACCAAATAACGTACCTAAAACGGTGCCCGATAGATTATCGGCAATGAATACGCCGCCAATCGCTCCCAGCATTAACCCTGGCAATAACGCCATGAACCAGGGGCGGTGCACGCTCCCCTTGCGAAAATGCCCCAGTGCTGAAGAGGCACCGGTGACGACAATGGTCGCCAGCGAGGTGCCTACCGCCAAGTGCATCGTGATTTCAGGGGCAATGTTTTGCAGGCCAAACGCAAATACCAGCGCAGGTACGATAATAAGGCCCCCACCAACGCCGAATAGCCCTGCCATGGTGCCCGCTGCTGCGCCTAGTACTAAATAGCCCACGATAATAGTGACTGCTGTCATTAGGTAGGTGTCTCATGGTTTTTACTAGGCACCCATTTGGTAATCATGCCTACGAGTGTGTCAGGCTGGTAAGGCTTAGCGAGTACGTCGTCTAACCCAGCAGCCTCACAGGTATCGCGCCTGGCGTTATCGACATTTGCGGTTAACGCTACAAGCACACTGCGTGGGCTATCATTACTGCGCTCATAGCTGCGCCAGCGCTGTGCGGTTTCAAATCCGTCTAAGGTAGGCATAAAAATATCCATAAACACTAGATCGTAAAACGTGGTCTGTTGTCGCTCTAATGCTTGTTCGCCGCTGCTAACACCTTCTACATAAAGCCCTTGGGCCTCTAGCATTTGCCGTGCGAGCATTAAGTTGACGGGGCCATCGTCCACTACCAGCACTTTAAGCTGGCGCTTCGCGGTGGATGGCAACACCTCATTACTCTCTTCATCGCTTGCATTTTCTTGGGCAAAATTAGCCAGCAAAGCGCGAATATCAGCCAGCCGATCTTGCACGTGGCTAATGTCGTGATGGCACGTTTTGCACCTATCTTTCTGGATTAGCTCCCCAAGATAAGCAAACAAATTATCAGCTTCACGCTGTAAAAGCGTTAGGTAGCCGGATTTTAAGCGTGACTCTTCACGAGCGCGGTCTCGCCCCGCCATCAGGTGCTTAAGCTGTTTTTGTTGGTGATGCAGATCCTCTAGCAGCGCTTGATCCTGCTTGGGCTGCTCCGATAGAGGCGCTATCAATGGCGCTTGCTGGCGGATGTTCAGCCACTCGGCAAGTGCCTCATTCACTTGCACCAACCGCTGGAGGGGCAAAAGCGACTCTGCGTCTGCTGATGCGATGCGCTGTTCTTCAACAGGCACTTTCGCTACTGTCTGGCTCAGCCTTTTTGCGTTTCGTTCAAGGGTTTTTAATTCATGCCTCAATAGCACATCTGACCGCTTAGCACGGTGTTTGAGCAGCATAAGAAAGGCAGCCACATTCATACAGCTACCCAATAAAAGGGCGAGAGTGAGCCAAAGCGTTGTGCTCCAGGAGGTTTGGTTTGGCGATATTCCCCAGATAACGAATCCTACCAACACACACAGCGTGACCAGTGCGCTTTGAACCAGCAGCAAAGGCCAGAGAATCGGCCATATAACGGCGTTCCAGAAGTGCTCTCGCTGATTGGGTTGCATGGTTTAAGTCCTGGGTTGCAATCAAGCATTGGTGGTCAAACGTCCTGTTCTAAGGTTAGTGTACGTCTACACATCAACGCTGTCATTCCACTCTTGTAGAGGTTGACGCTATTGCTCATTGAGTCTGAAGGATTACCGAATTCGTCATGTGCTTAATTACGTTTGCTTGGCACCCAGGCAGCACTCAGCCTCTGCGCCTCGCGGCGAACCGAGATGAGTTTCACGCCCGCCCAACGGCGCCATTAGCTGTTTGGGATACCCCCCACGGACTCATGGGTGGTCGAGATTTAGAGGCGGGAGGAACGTGGTTAGCGGCCAATCAGCAAGGCCGAGTGGCCGCGCTCACCAATGTGCGCGACCCGCGTCTTAGCACGCCAGCACACGCACCTAGCCGAGGGGAGCTGGTGGCGAGCGCTCTACAGTGTCGCGATATTGACGCTTGGCTGATCCAACTGGCTAACACCCAGGCCCAGCGCTACGCCGGGTTTAACCTGCTCGTTGCGACAGCAGAGCGTTTGTGGCATCTACACAGGGGTTACGATGGCACCACCTTGACTGAAGTCGCTGAGGGTGTGCATGGCCTCTCCAACGCAACGCTCAACACACCTTGGCCGAAGTTAACCGCCGTCACGCAAGCCTTAGCTCATAGCCGCCCTGATAACTGGCGACACGCTACTCAAGAAGCGTTGCACAGTCCACAGATAGCACCTGATGCTCGTTTGCCCAATACAGGCGTTGGCGTAACCCTTGAGCGCCAGCTTTCTGCCGCGTTTATTATCGGTGAGCAGTATGGCACCCGAGCGACGACGTGGTTGACCCTCAGCCAGCAGGGAGAAGTAGCAATGACCGAGCAGCGCTTTGGGCCGCTCGGTCGTTTTGAAGGTGAAACGAAGCTCTCAAACTCAGTCCCGCGGGGGTAGCAAATGCGAAAGCTGCCATTCATCCATACGCGTATTTAAATGCGCGTGCACTTGAGAGGGGGTATCTAGCTGCATAATCTCCTCAAGCAAGCCTTTTGCATCCGTAAAGCTTACCCGGCGAATCGCCGCGCGTACTTTAGGCAAGCTGGGAGCGTTCATTGAGAGACTCGTGAAGCCCATGGCCATTAACAGCAGCGCACCGGCGGGATCGCCTGCCAACTCGCCACATAGTGAAATCGGCTTACCAAGCCGTTTAGCATCCAAGGAAAGCTCTTGCAGTGCACCGAGAAGCGCGGGGTGCAGCGCATCGTAAAGGCTTGAGACGCGAGGGTTGTTGCGATCGACCGCCAGCAGATATTGCGTTAAATCGTTGCTGCCCACCGAGAAAAAATCAACCCGCTTAGCTAACGCATCCATTTGATAAATGGTTGCAGGGACTTCGATCATCACGCCAACTTTGGGCCGTATAACGGTGGTGCCCTCCTCGCCTAGCTCGACAATCGCACGATCCAGCAGGCGCAGCGCTTCATCAACCTCTTCCACATTGGTAATCATCGGGAACAGCACATAAAGATTACCCAAATCATGCGAAGCTTTAAGCATGGCGCGCAGCTGAACCATTAACACCTCGGGGTGATCAAGCGTTACCCGCATACCTCGCCAGCCCAAAAATGGATTAGCCTCTTCAATAGGGAAATACGGCAGATCCTTGTCACCACCAATATCCAAGGTGCGCATGACCACCGGCAGCGGCGCAAAGCCTTCGAGCTGCTCGCGATACATCCGCATTTGCTCTTTTTCACCGGGAAAGCGCTCGGTAATCATAAACGGCACTTCGGTACGGTATAGCCCGACGCCACCAATACGACTTTTAAGCAGCGAGCTGGCATCAACCGCCAAGCCGGTATTGACCATCAGAGGCATTGCATAGCCATCCGGCGTTTCGCTGGGCAAATCCTGCTCATGCTCTAGCACTTCGCTGAGTGCTGCCTCTTCGGCAATTAAACTGGCGTAGCGCGTTTTCAGTTCATCGGCTGGACGCACAAACAGACGGCCACGGTGGCCATCCAGTACCACGGGCGCACCATTTAAGCGCGGTAGAGGTAAGTCCACCATGCCTAATACGGTAGGAATTCCCATGGCGCGGGCGACAATCGCCACATGAGAAGTGCTGGAGCCCCGCACCGACACAAGTCCCTTTAACTTACCCCTGGGCACTTCACCCAGCATCGCCACGCTGATTTCATCGCCAACTAAAATGGCGTTATCAGGGTACGTTTCTGGCGTTGATGGCGTGTCTTCCTGCAAATGCGACAGCACACGGCGCCCCAAGTCACGAATATCCGCCGCCCGCTCGCGAAGGTAGTCGTCATCAACGCGCTCTAAGTATTGCACATGGCGGCGCACCACATCGGCTAATGCTCCAGGTGCCCACTGCCCTTCACGAATGCGCTTTTCAACCTCTTCAGAAAGTGCCGCCTCCCCCAGCATCTGTTGGTACACGTCAAAAAGAGCAAGCTCCTGGGCAGAAATCCGGCTCGCCAAGCGCTCGGCGGCAGCGCGAATCTCGCTGCGCGTTTTGCCAATCGCCTCTTTCAAACGAGCGACTTCATAATCTTGATCATTAGGGATGAGATCAGGAACGCTGTTGAGATCAGCAGGTGGCGAAATGACCACCGCCTCTCCCATAGCCATGCCGGGAGACGCTGCTACGCCCTTAAACATGGCTTGGCCACCGGGCAGCGCCGGACGGGAAAGATTGCCCGTCGCTAACGCATGGGCCAGCACCCCCGCCAGCTGCGCGGCCATGGTTACCAGAAACGCTTCATCTTCGTCGTCGTACTGACGTTTTTCAGCTTGCTGAACCACCAATACACCAAGCATCAGGCGCTGGTGAATAATCGGCACACCTAAGAAACTTGAATAGCGCTCTTCGCCTGTGGCCTCAAAATAGCGAAAATGCGAGTGCGCCTGGGCATCTTCTAGGTTAAGTGGCTCACTGCGCTTGGCCACCAAGCCAACCAAGCCTTCCCCCAAAGGCAGCACCACGCGGCCCACTGCCTGGGTACGCAAACCAATGGTTTCCATTAGCACTAACGACTCAAGCTCTTTATCGTAAAGATAAAAAGAGCACACGTCCGTTTGCATGGCCTTGCGTATGCGACGAACCATGGTTGACAGCGCGGCATCGAGGTTTCGAGCGCCATTCACTTCCTGAATAACGCGACGTAGCACCTCAAGCATGGAGGTTTTACTTTTCACTATTATTTGCCTCGCTGAGGGATTCTAGGCTGGCTTTACTGCCCATCCTGGGCAGTAAAGCGCATTATCCTTCGTTATCTTGTGCTAGGCGCTGTACACGCGGAGAGAGCTCTCGTAACGCGCGTCGATATACCTCTCGTTTAAACGGCACTACCTGCCCCAATGGGTACCAATAACTTACCCAGCGCCAGCCATCAAATTCGGGCTTGGGCGTGGCCGTCATGCAGATCCGGTTCTCTTGACAGCGAATCCTAAGTAAAAACCACTTCTGCTTCTGACCAATACAGACCGGTCGCGAGTGGGTACGAATCATGCGTCGTGGAAGACGGTAACGCAGCCAGCCCCGGGTGCAGGCGACAATATCAACATCGTCGGCGGTTAAGCCGATCTCTTCGTGAAGCTCACGAAAAAGCGCTTGTTGTGGAGTCTCGCTTGCTTTAATGCCTCCCTGGGGGAATTGCCACGCATTTTGTCCTACACGACGCGCCCAGAGCAGTTGCCCCTGGCTATTGGCAATAATAATGCCAACATTGGGGCGAAAGCCGTCAGCGTCGATCACGGACATCACCTTAATAAATTTTCAGTTATGCCCATTTTTCCACAAGGGAGACAAGCGTATCAATACAATATAACGCTAAGTGGTTAAACCAAGACGACTCTGCGATAATCCGCCGCTTTGTGCCTCGCTATTAACTAGCAATCAACTACCAACATTAACCATGAGGGGAGCGCCGTGAGTCTGGCCATTTTCGATTTGGATAATACGCTGCTATCCATCGACAGCGATCACGCCTGGGGTGAGTTTCTACTCGAACAGGGTGCCGTTGACCCTGTGGCTTACCGAGAAGCCAATGAACGCTTTATGGCCGACTACAATGCGGGCACCCTGGATATGGCAGCGTTTCTGGAGATGGCACTGAAGCCACTCGCGGAAAACACGCCGGAGCAGCTGGCCGCCTGGCATCAGCAGTTTATGGCCAGCAAAATTGAGCCACATATTCTCCCCAAGGCCGAAGAGCTTCTGGCCCGCCATCGCACTAAAGGCGATACGCTGCTAATCATCACCGCCACCAACCGCTTTATTACCGGCCCGATTGCCGAGCGCTTGGGCGTTGATGATTTAATCGCTGTTGACCCTGAGATGATTGATGGACGCTACACCGGCCGCGTATCTGGGGTGCCCAGCTACCGCGAAGGTAAAGTCACCCGCTTAAAGCAGTGGCTTGAAGACCAGGACCTCACCATGGATGGCGCTTGGTTTTACAGCGATTCCCACAACGACCTGCCGCTGCTTGAGCAGGTAGAGCATCCGGTGGCAGTCGATCCCGATGACACCCTGCGCCAGCATGCTAAAACGCACCACTGGCGAATCATGAGCTTACGGGACTAAAGCGGTGAAGGGTGAGCAGTAAATCGCCATAAAAAACCCCACAAGCATGCTTGTGGGGCTTTGCGTTTGCTAGGCGCTCATGTAGGAGCGCCAGCGAGGCTACTTAGCCGAGCAGGTGCTCAACGGCCGCACGCTCTTCGCGCAGCTCTTTCTCGGTAGCTTGCATCTTCTCTTTACTGAAAGCGTCCAGTTCGAAACCTTGAACGATTTCGTACTTACCACCCTGGCAGCGCACCGGGTAAGAGTAGATGATGCCTGCGTCGATGCCGTAGCTGCCGTCAGACGGAATCGCCATGCTGACGATGCCGTCACAACCCAGCGCCCAATCGCGCATGTGGTCGATAGCGGAAGAAGCGGCAGACGCTGCAGATGACGCACCGCGTGCCTTAATGATCGCCGCGCCGCGCTGCTGAACGGTGGGGATGAAGTCGTTTTCGTACCAGTCGCGCTCAACCAGGTCGAAAGCCGCTTTGCCATCGACTTTGCACTGGGCCAGATCCGGGTACTGGGTGGCACTGTGGTTGCCCCAGATGATCATGTTTTCAACGTCGGTGACGTGCTTGCCGGTTTTCTGAGCCAGCTGGGTCAACGCGCGGTTGTGATCCAGACGCGTCATGGCGGTGAACTGACCCGCGTCCAGGTCCGGCGCGTTGCAAGAAGCAATCAGCGCGTTGGTGTTAGCCGGGTTACCGACAACTAGCACGCGCACGTCGCGGCTGGCGTGATCGTTTAGCGCTTTGCCCTGCACGGAGAAGATAGCAGCGTTGGCTTCCAGCAGGTCTTTACGCTCCATACCGGGGCCACGAGGACGGGCACCTACCAGCAGGGCGAAATCCGCATCTTTGAACGCGACGTTGGGGTCATCGGTTGCGACAACGTCTTTGACCAGCGGGAAGGCACAGTCGTTGACTTCCATCACCACGCCGTTCAGGGCGTCCATCGCCTGAGGGATTTCCAGAAGCTGAAGAATGACAGGCTGATCCGGCCCCAACATGTCGCCAGCGGCGATGCGGAAAATAAGAGAGTAGCTGATTTGGCCTGCGCCGCCGGTAATCGCAATACGTACTGGATCTTTCATCATTGCTCCTTGATGGTTTGCCGAGTGTAAGGGCTCGCCTGAGGGTGGTTCGACAGAAATTAAGACGACAAGATGGTATGCCCAGCCGGGCAAAAACTCAATCAGACATGAGGCTAGTACCCTTCCCGCCACTGCTTGGTACTCGCTGGGAAGCTCGGGTTACGCTATGGTGTGACAGGCTGCGCACCCCGCCTTCAGCACGGTCTTTAACGTACAGCTTAAATATACGGTTTTCTGGGCTTATACGGATATAGCAACCCCATGCGACGACTCCCCTACTCTTACGCCCTTGCCAGCTTGCTGGTTCTAGCGCTGGTAATATGGCTTGCCTTTGGCGATTTTCAGCGCTTTCAAACCGACCCACCCGAGAGCAGCAGCGCTGAAAGCGAGGCGCTTCCACGGGTAGAGGTGATGGTTCAGCAAAGCACCCCTTTTGTTCCTCAGCAGGTTATTCAAGGCCAATTAACCGCCCAGCGCGAAACCATTTTACGCGCTAGCGTGGCTGGCTTCGTAGCGGAAAAGCCCATTACCCAGGGGGCGACAGTGGCCCAAGGCGATACCCTGCTGGTGCTGGATAATGAAGCCCTACCCGAGCGCTTGCAGCAAGCAAGGGATGAGCTTGCCGTGGCAGAAGCTGAGTTTTCTGGTGCGCAAAACCTACGCCGCCGGGAGCTTATTTCACAGCCAGAACTGCTGCGCCTACAGAGCGCGTTAAGCGCCAGCGCTGCCCAGGTTGCCCAGTTGGAAAAACAGCTAAACGACACCCGCCCCACCGCCCCATTCGCAGGCGTACTTGACCGGGTACAGGTGGAACTAGGCGACTTGCTGCAGCCTGGCGAAGAGTGGGGTCGCTTAATTGATGACCGCCGTTTAATCGGTACCGCCTGGGTCTCTCAACAGCAAGTAGGCGAGCTAAGTGTTGGCCTACCGGTCTCAGCACGGCTGCTCAACGGTCGTTCGTTAAGCGGTGAAATAACGCATATCAGCAGCCGCGCAGAAGTATCCACTCGAACGTTTTATATCGAAGCCACCCTGGATAATCCTGACAGACAGCGTTTAGCAGGCGGAAGCGCAGAATTCACCATTACCCTGCCACCGCGCCAGGTACACACGCTTTCCCCCGCGCTTTTTAGCCTGAACGAACAGGGCCAGCTCGCCGTTAAGCATGTCGTCGATGACAATCAGGTGGCTCAAACTGCCATTGAACTGGTGAGTGCCGATATTGAGCGCGCGTATGTCACCGGCTTACCCGACCCGCTTACATTAATCACGCTGGGCGCAGGGTTGGTTGCACCAGGCGACGCCGTCACCCCCGTCCGTGCCAGCCGCCAGGAAGGTGGTTATGCGCCAGCTCATTAATGCCGCGCTCACCCACACGCGTACCACGCTGCTACTGCTGGCCGGGTTACTGCTAGCTGGCATCGCCGCCTGGCTAACTATTCCTAAAGAAGCTAACCCCGACGTTACGATCCCGATTATTTACGTTTCGCTTTCACTAGAGGGGGTTAGTCCCGAAGATGGCGAACGGCTTTTAGTTCGCCCCATGGAGCAGGAGCTGAGGGGGATTGAAGGGCTACGCAAATTCACCGCACAGTCCAGCGAAGGCCATGCGGCGGTGACGCTTGAGTTTGATCCTGGCTTTGATCCTGATACGGCCCTTTCTGACGTGCGCGAACGCGTGGACATTGCCCGCAGCAGCCTGCCCACTGAAGCTGAAGAGCCGCGGGTCATGGAAGTGAACGTCTCGGAATTTCCGGTGCTGACTATTGGCCTTTCCGGCCAGCTGGATACCCGGGAACGTATGATGATTGCCCGACGCCTGAAAGAGGAGATTGAGGGCATCGCCAATGTGTTGGAGGTCGATATTGCCGGTGAGCGGGAAGACCTGCTGGAGATCGTCGTCGATCCGTTGGTGCTAGAAAGCTACGGCATTGATTTTGATACGCTGTTTAATCAGGTATCGCGTAACAACCGGTTAGTAGCGGCGGGCAGCCTAGACACCGGCGCCGGACGTTTAGCGCTGAAGGTACCGGGCATTATCGAATCCCTTGAGGATGTGATGCAGATGCCGGTGAAAGTTGAGGGCGACCAAGTGGTCACCTTCGGTGACGTGGCCTGGATTCATCCCACCTATAAAGAGCCCCAAGGCTTTGCCCGTATTGATGGCGAACCTGCCGTGGTGTTGGAAATCTCCAAGCGGGCCGGTGCCAATATTATCGCCACGATCGAGGCTGTGCGAGAGCGCTTTGCCCAGGCAGGCGACTTACTCCCCGAACAGTTAAACGTTACCACCATTTTAGATGAGTCCGTCACGGTGCAGAACATGCTCTCCGAGCTGTTAAATAACGTGCTTACCGCCGTGGTACTGGTGCTGATTGTAGTCGTCGCGGTGATGGGCTGGCGCATGGCGCTGCTGGTGGGCTTGACCATACCCGGCGCCTTTTTAACCGGCATACTGCTGGTATGGGCGTTTGGCTTTACGCTCAATATCGTGGTGCTGTTCGCGTTGATCTTAGTCGCCGGCATGCTGGTGGATGGCGCCATTGTGGTCAGTGAGCTGGCCGACCGTCACTTAAATGACGGCCAATCGCCCCATCAAGCGTGGCTGAATGCAGCGTCACGCATGAGCTGGCCGGTGATTGCCTCCACAGCCACAACGCTGGCAGTGTTTGTGCCGCTGCTGTTTTGGCCAGGAATGGTGGGGCAGTTTATGAAGTACCTGCCCGCTACGGTCATTTTATGCTTGCTGGCCTCCCTGGCCATGGCGCTGATATTTCTCCCCACACTTGGGCGGCTGGTGACCCGCCCTGCCAAATCAGTTTCTGATGAGCCCTCATCTAGCGGAGAAGCCGCCAACAGAGCAAGCTCCACCCCCGAAAGCACCGCCCTTGGGCGCCACTACCGCAGCCTGTTAGCACGGCTGTTGCAACACCCTAGCTGGGTGTTACTGTTCGCCCTATTGCTGATTGCCCTGCTCTACACCGGCTATGCTCGCTTTAATCACGGGGTGGATTTCTTTCCTAACGTTGAGCCCGACAGCGCCCAGGTATTGGTGCGCGCGCGGGGAGACTTTTCAGCCCTGGAAACCGATGCCATCCTCCAGCGCGTTGAACACCGCCTCGGCGACATGAGCGAAGTGGAAGCCCTCTATGCTCGCTCGTTTGCAGTACCTGACCAACAAATGGGCAACGACGTGGTGGGCGTACTGCAGTTTCAGTTTGTGGACTGGTACCAGCGCCGCCCTGCGCAGGCAATTTTAGATGATATGGCCGAACGCACGCGTGATATCCCTGGCATTACCCTGGAGTTCCAGGAGCAGGAGATGGGCCCTGGCGGCGGCAAACCCATTGTGCTGGAAATAAGCGCTACCGACCCAGCCATTGCCGATGCGGGGGTTAATCAAATCGTTAGTCTTATGCGTGAGCTGGGCGGCTTTACTGACATTCAAGACAACCGCAGCCTACCGGGGGTGGAGTGGCAGGTTAATGTGAACCGTGAGGCAGCCGCTCGCATGGGCACCGACATTACCACCATCGGCAGCGCGGTTCAGCTGCTGACCACGGGTCTTCAGGTAGCCAGCTACCGCCCGCCTACGGTGAGCGATGAAGTGGATATTCGCGTGCGCCTGCCCGAATCCTGGCGATCGCTCGACCATCTTGAGCGTTTAACCATCAACACCCAGCGCGGCCAAGTGCCTATTTCCCACTTTGTAACGCTCACCCCCGCACCCAAAGTTGGCACACTGAACCGCATTGACGGCCGGAGAGCCATCACCCTTGAGGCGGATTTAGCCCCAGGCTACCTAGCGGACGAGCGCCTGCGGGCACTGCTGAGCGCAGGCGAAGGCCAACTGCCCGAAGGCTTGATGGTGAACGTGGCAGGCGAGCAAGAAGACCAGCAAGAAGCCATGCAGTTTTTGATTAGCGCCTTTTTAATTGCCATTGGCCTTATGGCGCTGATCTTAGTCACCCAGTTCAATAGCTATTACCAAGCGGCACTGGTGCTCTCAGCGATTGTCTTCTCAACCGCTGGCGTTCTGATGGGTTTACTGATTACCGGTCAAGCCTTTGGCATAGTCATGGTAGGCATGGGCGTTATTGCCCTGGCGGGCATTGTGGTGAACAACAACATCGTATTGATTGATACTTACAATGAGCTGCGCGGTAATGGCATGCCCCCTGCAGAAGCAGCGCTAGAAGCAGGCTGTTTACGCCTGCGACCAGTGTTGCTAACCGCGATTACCACGGTGCTGGGGCTGATGCCCATGGTGCTGGGCATCAACGTGAATCTGTTTGCGCCAGCACTGGGCTTTAACGCCCCTTCCGCCCAGTGGTGGACCCAGATGTCCAGCGCCATCGCCGGCGGTTTGACCTTCGCCACCGGGCTTACGCTGCTACTCACGCCCTGCATGCTGGTGATTGGCGGAAAATTCCGGCGTTAGCCGACAAGCGGCGTACTTGAACTCCGGTATTTTGCCGTAGGGGTCCAGCGCTGGGTTAGTCAGCAGATTGGCGGCGGCCTCCGCGTAGGCAAACGGCACAAACACCATGCCATCGGGGATTTTGTCATCCACCCGCGCCGACAGTGTGATCGTTCCTCTTCGCGTAGTGATGGTGAGCTTCTCGCCCGGCACGACGCCTAAACGGTGCAGCTCCCCCGGCGATAGGCTGGCCACCGCTTCTGGCTCTAGTGCGTCGAGCACCTGGGCGCGCCGCGTCATAGAGCCTGTATGCCAATGCTCTAGCTGGCGGCCAGTGGTCAGCACCGTGGGGTAGTCAGCATCTACCGGCTCATCCGGTGGCAGCGGGCGCGTGGGGGAGAATTTGGCCAACCCACCCGCGCGGGGAAAGGCATGGCTGAATACCACATCCTGGCCTGGGGCATCCTCCGCTGGGCAGGGGTAGGTCACGGAGTTTTCCCGCGCTAAACGCTCCCAACTAATGTGGTTGAGCGAGTGCATGCCCTGCTGCATTTCGGCAAACACTTCTTGGGGGTGCTGATAGCGCCAGCCGAGCCCACAGCGGTTGGCCATTTCTTGAATAATCCACCAGTCAGGCTTGGCCTGCCCAGGCAGCGGTAAGGCAGCACGCCCAAGCTGAACTTGGCGGTTAGTGTTGGTCACGGTGCCGTCTTTCTCGGGCCACGCGGAAGCAGGCAAAATCACATCGGCGAACTGGGCGGTTTCCGTCACAAACAGGTCCTGAACCACTAAGTGCTCAAGCTTGCCCAGCGCGGCACGGGCGTGGGTGAGATCAGGATCAGACATCGCCGGATTTTCACCCAAAATGTACATACCGCGCACGTCGCCTGTGTGGATCGCATTCATCACTTCCACCACCGTCAGCCCTGGCTCATCGCTTAACGGCGTACTCCATAGCTCTTCAAACGCGGCGCGCAGTTGGCTATCGCCTACCGGCTGGTAATCCGGCAGCACCATGGGAATCAGCCCCGCATCCGAGGCTCCCTGCACGTTATTCTGGCCGCGCAGGGGGTGCAGGCCTGTGCCAGGGCGGCCGGTATGGCCACAGGCCAGCGCTAATGAAATCAGGCAGCGGGCGTTATCAGTGCCGTGGGTATGCTGGGAAATACCCATACCCCAGAAAATCATCGCTTTCTCAGCCTTGGCATAGCGCCGCGCCACCTCACGAATGGTATCGGGGGCGACGCCGCAAAGCGGGCTCATGGCTTCTGGCGTGCTGTGAGCCGCGCTCTGTTTGAGCGCTTCAAAGCCTTCGGTGTGGGCATCGATGTAGGCTTGGTTATACAGGTCTTCAGCAATAATCACGTGAAGCAGCGCGTTGAATAGCGAAACGTCTGCTCCCGGTGTAAAGCGCACGCTCATACTGGCGTAAGCATCCAACGCCTGACCGCGCGGGTCGAGAATAATGATCTCGGTGCCCTGCTTGGCTGCCTGCTTGAAGAACGTCGCCGCCACGGGGTGATTCACCGCCGGGTTGCAGCCTGTAAGAATCACCACATCGGCTTCTAGCGCCTGCATAAACGAAGCGGTCACCGCGCCAGAACCCAAACACTCCATTAGCGCCGCGACGGAGCTGGCGTGGCAAAGCCGCGTGCAGTGGTCCACGTTATTGCTGCCAAAGCCGGTGCGCACCAGCTTCTGGAACAGCCACGCCTCTTCGTTCGAGCATTTGGCGCTACCAAAGCCCGCCAGCGCTTTGGGGCCTTGGGCCTGTTTAATCGCCATCAGGCCGCCCGCCGCGATCTCCAGCGCCTCGTCCCAGCTTGCCTCACGGAAATGGCTGAAGGGGTTGGCAGGGTCAAAACGAGCGTCGAGCGTCTTGGGAATACCGGGCAGGCGTACCAGCGGCGTGCTCAGCCGTGCAGGATGGCTGACGTAATCAAATCCAAAGCGCCCTTTAACACACAGGCGGTTCTGGTTTGCCGGGCCGTTTCGCCCTTCCACGTGGGCCAGAGTATCGTTGTTAATGTGGTAAGTGAGCTGGCAGCCCACCCCACAGTAGGGGCATACAGAATCCACCTGCCGCTGGCTTTGAGAATCGCCCTGGCCTTCTGCATTCACCACGGTGGCGGGCATTAACGCCCCCGTAGGGCAGGCCTGGACACACTCGCCGCAGCCGACACAGGTGCTATCCCCCATGGGGTCAGCAAAATCAAATACCACGGTAGCAGCAGCGCCCCGCTGCGCGAGGCCAATCACATCGTTGCTCTGCACCTCGCGGCAGGCGCGCACGCACAGGTTGCAGGTAATGCAGGCATCCAGATTAACGTGCATCGCTGGGTGGCTGGTGTCCGGCTGGCGAATCGTGGGCGCTGCTGCCGCATGGCTAACAGGTACTTCACGCCGTGGCGGTAGCCACGCTTTTACCACCGCTTCATCTACCGCCAACTGCTCGGCGATTGCCCAGAAGTGGCTGGAGCGGTCAGGGCTTTGGCCGCGGCTAGGCTGGTCGGCCATCAGCAGTTCCAGCACGGTTTCACGGGCCTGCACAGCACGGGTTGAGCTTGCGCTGCGCACGACCATGCCGGGCTTGGCCTCACGGATGCAGCTTGCCGCCAGCACACGCTCACCTTCGATTTCCACCATACAGGCGCGGCAGTTGCCATCCGCGCGGTAGCCGGGGGCGTCTTTGAAACAGAGATGGGGAATGGTCTCCCCGGCGCGTTTGGCTACCTGCCAAAGGGTTTCGCCGGGGTAAGCGGTCACCTCTTGGTGATCTAGAGAGAGGGTGAATGAACGCGTCATAACGCTCCCCCTTCAGCGGCATCGCTGACAATAATCTGCTGCTGGGCAAGCGCCGGGCGAAAATCCTTGAGCAGCCCTAGAACCGGGTTGGGTGCCGCCTGCCCCAGCCCGCAAATCGACGCATCCTGCATCACCTGCGCCAGCCGGGTCAGCGCCTGTACATTCCAGGTGGGTTGCTCTATTAGAGTGAGCATTTTCTCAGTGCCCACCCGGCAAGGCGTACACTGCCCGCAGGATTCATCGGCAAAAAAGGCCAGCAAATTGGTGGCCACCGCCTGAAGGCTATCGTGATCAGAGAGCACCACAATCGCCGCTGACCCAATAAAGCAGCCGTGGGCCTGTAGCGTATCAAAGTCCAACGGCACATCCGCTTTACTGGCAGGTAGAATCCCTCCCGACGCGCCGCCGGGAAGATAGGCCGCTAGTGTGTGCCCCGCCGCCATACCACCGCAATACTCATCTATCAGCTCGCGCAGGGTGATACCGGCCGGTGCCACATGCACACCGGGATTTTGTACACGCCCAGATACCGAAAAGCTGCGTAGGCCGTGCCTGCCGTTGCGCCCCTGCTGGGCGAACCATGCGCCGCCTTTTTGCCAAATGGGCACGATCCAGTACACCGTTTCCACGTTATTCACCAGCGTTGGGCGGCCAAACAGCCCTTGCTGAGCCACATAGGGCGGGCGATGACGCGGCTTACCGGGCTTGCCCTCAAGAGACTCAATCAGCGCCGACTCTTCACCACAAATATAGGCCCCCGCCCCTCGGCGCATCACGATAAATCCAGGGGAGACGATTCCCACGGCCTCCAGCTCTGCGATGGCCTCGTGGAGCACCCGGTGCAGGCCCGGGTATTCATCGCGCAGATAGATATAAAGCGCCTTGGCTTCGATGGCCCAGGCACTGACTAGCGCGCCTTCCAGAAACTGGTGCGGGGCACGCTCTAAGTAGTAGCGATCTTTAAAGGTGCCGGGTTCACCTTCGTCAGCGTTGATGACGCAGTAGCGTGGCCCGGCCTCTTGGCGCACCGCTTGCCACTTTTTAAAGGTAGGAAAACCGGCCCCACCCAGCCCCCGAAGCCCTGAGGTTTCGAGTGCCTGCAGCAAGGCTTCTACACTGACCTCACCACCGCGTGCACTGGCCAACAGCCGGTAGCCCCCTGCCTGCTGATACGCGGCCAATCGCTGCCAAATAATCGCTTCAGGATGAAAGTGCCCGGTATCCACCACCGCCTCGACCCCATTGGCCGTGGCGTATAACACATGGTGGTGGCCCACTTCTGCCACGGGCGCCGTGTCGCAACGGCCCATGCAGGGGGCACGCACTACGCGCACACTCTCAGGGTCTACCCTAGCGGCAAGTGCTTCGTGTAACGCCTGGGCGCCTGCCAATTGGCAAGAGAGCGAATCACATACCCGAATAGTGGTATCCGGTGGCGGCACTTGATGATCGTGTACCACATCAAAATGGGCATAGAAGGTGGCGGTTTCATAAACGGCGGCCATGGGCAGGTTCATATACGCCGCCAGCGCACGCAGCTCGACCATCGATAAGTGGCCATGGGCCTCTTGAATAACGTGCAGATGCTCTATGAGGTGATCACGCTGTTTCAATCGTTCATTAAGGCGTTCATCACCTAATAAGCCACGCAGTGCTACCAGCGCGACAGGGGCCACATCGCGCCCTTTCGGGTAACCACGACGGCGGCGATGCGGAGAGTGAGAATGAGAATGAGACGTCATGGCACGCTATCCAAAGGCTATTTAAAAAGACCATCCGCAAAAATTGCTAGCCCATCAAAGGATTACTATCCAAGTCGCATAATGCAGCTAGGTTTTACACGAAAATGTATAAACCGACATTTTTCATCACAGCTGTCTGCAACATGCAGGCACCTGACGGGTCGTAGTAGTACTCAACAGCGTTTTAAAAGCATAGAGCTTAACCCACGTTAGTGAAACCACGGCACTACACTGATGCAATTCGCCGCGCTGCCGAACGGCTCTCTCACGGGAATGTGACTGGCAACGTTCGTAGGTAATCTCTATTATCTGCCATCTTTTTAATAGGATAAGTTAGGAGCGTGACATGGATAAACGAGCACCCTGGATAATCACGCTCTTATTAGTAACCGCACTAAACGCTACACAGGCGTTTGGCGAAAATTCTTTCAAAATCATTACTTCATTTAGTGTAATTGAAGACTTGGTTCAGCGGGTGGCGGGCAGCGATATCACTATTACCAACCTTATTCCGCCGGAGGAAGATGTTCACCGCTGGGAGCTGACGCCCCCCAATGTGCTAGCCATTGAAGAAGCAGACATTATTTTTTACAACGGTTTTGGCTTAGAGCCATGGATGCGCCATGTAGAAGCGATGGCCCACGACAGCCTAACCCTAACCGCCATTGCCGAAAACGCTGACTTCGCCCCGCTGCCTATTTCAGTAGGGCAGTTTAAAGGGAGCACAGACCCCCATATGTGGATGGATCCCAAAGGGGCAGCTGCTTACATCGACGTGATTGCACACACTCTAAGCGAGCACTACCCCGAAAAAACCGATGCATTCAACACCCGGGCCAAAGAAGCGCATGAGGCGCTAGCACAGCTAGACCAGCAGCTGTTAGAGCGCTTGCAAGGCATACCCCAAACCAATCGCCAACTGGTAACCAGTGAGGCGGGCATGCATTATTTTGCGCGTGCTTATGAGTTTGAGTACGACGCTATTTGGGGAGTCAATCATGAAACATTCGGCAGCGCTCAGGCGATGGCGGCCATAAGTCTACGTTTGGCAGAAAAACGCCCTCAGGCGCTGTTTTATGAAAGCACGGTGCCGTGTATCCATATGGACGCCCTTGCCCGAGAGGTGAACGTAAGCCTTGAAGGCCCGCTTTATGTGGACACGCTGGGGGCAAGCGACAGCCCTGCCTACAACTACCCTGCCATGCTGCGCCATAACGTGGAACAGCTCCACGAAGGTTTAGGCGGAGCGCGATCAGAGTAGCCATCACCCCTCTTCATAGTGAACACGTAACAGCGAGCGCGCGGATTATTCGGTTAGCGCCAGCAACGAGCCAATTAATAGATCGGGCTGGCTCCGTTCTATTGGCTCACCATGGTTATAGCCGTATGGCAACGCCACCGTGGTGAAGCCCGCGGCTTTTCCTGCGGCTATGTCGTGGCGGGAGTCTCCCACCATCACGCTGGCTGAAGGCGGAATATCTAACGTTTGAGCAGCGTGTAGTAACGGTAGCGGGCTAGGCTTTTTCTCGGCCAACGAGTCGCCGCCCAAGCAGAGAGTGAACAGTGGTAGCAGTTCAAAGTGACTTAAGATTGGCGTAATAAAACGCTCAGGCTTGTTAGTAATTAACACCAGCTTATAGCCTTGCTGGTGCAAGGCATTTAGCGTTGGCTGCACGCCTGGATACAGCTGCGTAAGCGCATTGGGTGCAGCGCTATAGTGACGCATAAACGCGTCATACGCAGTGGCCTGTAAGACTTGCGCCGGGGCCTGCTCAATCGCCCAGGTTAGCGCTCGCTCTACCAGCATCGGCGCGCCATTACCCACCCAGTCGCGCACGAGTTCTTCACTAGGGGCCGTCAGACCTACCTCGGTCAGCGCGCTTTGTACGGCTACCGTCAAATCCGGCACTGAGTCAATCAACGTGCCATCTAAATCAAAGGCGATTAACCGTTTATCCTGCAAAATGGTGTGCACGCTGCTGCTCTCCTGTTAGGCCTAATGAGGTGCTACTGACTGACCTCTATTCTCATTACTTTTATTATCTTACCCGTTTAGTACGTCGTCAGGCAGGCTAGAAGGTTCTATGCTGTGGCTATAGTTGGCAAGGAGAGCAGAATGGCTATACCACGAATTGTGATCGTTGGTGGTGGTGCAGGCGGGTTAGCCCTCGCCACACGCCTGGGTAAAACACTCGGTAAAAAACAGCGCGCGGAGATTATCCTGCTAGACCGCAACGCGACCCATGTATGGAAACCACTGCTGCATGAGCTGGCAACCGGCGCGCTTAACTCCAGTATGGATGAAGTCGATTACCGCGGGCACTCGAGTGCCCACCACTACCGCTATCAGCGCGGCTCGCTGGAAGGCGTCGATCGCGAGAAAAAAGTCATTCAACTTTCCCCCATTTTGGATGAGGATGGCGATGAAGTACTGCCCGCCCGTGAGCTTACCTACGATTATCTTGTGTTAGCGCTCGGCAGTGTTTCAAACGATTTTGGCACTGAAGGTGTTGCAGAGCACTGCCACTTTATAGATTCGCCTCAGCAAGCTAAGGCGTTTCAGCACCACATGATTAACACCTTTTTACGCTATACCGACCCAACACTGCGCCAGCATACTCAACTCACTATTGGCATTGTGGGAGGCGGCGCTACCGGCGTAGAGCTTTCTGCAGAACTTTTGGATGCCTCACGCCTGCTTAATGCCTATGGCGTTACCGCGCTGGATCACCAGAACATCAGCGTGCACTTGATTGAAGCCGCTCCGCGTTTATTGCCCGCCCTTTCTGAGCGCATTGGTCATACCGTTCAGCAAGAGTTAAAGAGCATGGGTGTACAGGTGCATGTCGACACGGCGATTCAGCAGGCACAGGCATATCAGTTAATCACTGGCGATGGGCATGTCATCGAAACCGATTTAAACGTATGGGCAGCGGGGATTAAAGCACCGCCCTTTTTGGCTGAGCTCGGCCTAACCAGCAACAAGAAAAACCAGATTAACGTACACCAAACGCTGCAGAGCGTTGATGACCCGCATATTTTTGCCATGGGCGATTGCGCCAGCTGCCCTCAAGGGAAGGACAGCACCGTTCCCCCTCGCGCCCAGGCCGCCCACCAGCAAGCCAAGCTGCTGGCTAAAAATTTAGTGAATGCGCTGGAAGGCAAGCCCTTAAAAGACTTCGTATACCGCGACCATGGCTCGCTGGTATCGCTGGCTCGCTACGACGCCGTGGGCAACTTAATGCGCAGTTCTGCCTCGAGGGGGCTGTTTTTAGAGGGCTGGCTGGCACGCCAAGCCTATGCGTCGCTCTACCGCATGCACCAGCTCTCTATTCATGGCGCACCTAAAACGGGGCTGGCCTGGCTAGTGGATAAATTAAACCGCTACCTGAAACCACGCATGAAGCTGCATTAAAGCGCGGCCTTAGCCCGGAACCTTCGCCAGTTCATTACGCAGTTGCTGAATAACGCTGTTGTAACCGTGGGGGTCATTTGCTTGATGAGCACTAAAAATCGCTGAGCCAGCCACAAACGTGTCAGCACCGGCGGCGGCGATGTCGGCAATGTTATCCACTTTTACGCCGCCATCGATTTCTAAACGAATCGGGCGGCCAGACGCATCAATACGCGCCCGCGCTTCACGCAGCTTATCCAGAGTACCAGGAATAAACGACTGCCCTCCGAAGCCTGGGTTGACGCTCATCAGCAGCACCATATCGATTTTGTCCATCACGTAATCAAGATACGAAAGCGGCGTCGCCGGATTAAACACCAGTCCCGCTTTGCAGCCACTATCGCGAATCAGCTGTAGCGAGCGATCCACATGCTCAGAGGCTTCTGGATGGAAAGTTATATAGCTCGCTCCAGCCTCACTGAAATCGCCAATCATACGGTCCACTGGTTTCACCATGAGATGCACATCTATAGGTGCCGTCACACCATGCTGACGAAGCGCTTTGCATACCATCGGCCCAATCGTCAGATTCGGTACATAGTGATTATCCATGACATCGAAATGGACAATATCAGCCCCAGAGGCCAACACGTTATCGACCTCTTCACCGAGTCGCGCGAAATTAGCGGAAAGAATCGAAGGGGCAATTAGGAAGTTCTGCTCTGCGCTCATAGTTAGTGCATTCCTAGGTTAACAGGGTAAACGGAAGGCGCACATCTTATCAGAGCGGCCCACGAAGCCCCATCTTGCTGAGCGTCACGCTAAGCGAATGCACACACTCATATGCTTAAAAAGAATATAAAACACAATTGTAATTCCACAATCACAGGTATAACCTTAGTGCCATCGCGACATGATCGCCACTGAATCTAAGGAGCCTTCTATGCCTTCACCTACTTTTTCACGCCCTCTTTTCCGCCGCAGCCTACTCTCAATTGCACTGGGCGCGACGGTGGCTAGCGCCGCTATATCCGGCACCGCAGCTGCCCAAGAGCGCGAGCTACTGAACTCTTCCTACGATATCGCTCGTGAGCTTTTCAGCGCTGTCAATCCGGAGTTTCAAGCCTGGTGGCAAGAAGAGCACGGCGAAGAGATCGCCATTAGCCAATCCCACGGCGGTTCCTCTGCTCAGGCCCGGGCCATCATGCAGGGGCTACGTGCCGACGTGGTAACGTTTAACCAGGTCACTGATGTTCAGGTACTGGCCGATGCAGGCTTAGTGGCTGAAGACTGGCAGGACGCGTTCGACAACAATGCATCCCCCTACTATTCCACTACTGCATTTTTGGTGCGTAAAGATAATCCCAAAGGTATCGAAAGCTGGGATGATCTCGCCCAGGAAGACGTTCAAATTGTTTTCCCCAACCCTAAAACATCAGGCAACGGGCGCTATACCTACCTAGCCGCCTGGGGCTTTGCCGAGAACGAATTCGACGGTGATGAAGAGCAGATCCAAGACTTCATGCGCACCTTTCTGCGCAACGTCGCCGTATTCGACACGGGCGGTCGCGGTGCCACCACTAGCTTTATCGAGCGTGGCATCGGCGATGTGCTGATCAGCTTTGAGTCGGAAGTGAACAACATCCGCAGCGAATATGGCAGCGATGATTACGAAGTCATCGTGCCGCCCGTGAGCATCCTGGCCGAATTCCCAGTCGCCGTAGTTGGGCCTAACGCAGAGCGCAACGGCAATAGCGACTTGGCTCAAGCGTATCTTGAGTACTTGTACAGTGAAGATGCCCAGCGCCAGTTGGCAGGCTTTAACTACCGGGTTCACAACGAAACAGTCGTTGCCGAATTTGCCGATCAATTCCCCGACACCGAGCTGTTTGAAGTTGAAAATGTGTTTGGCAGCTGGGAAGAAGCAATGGAGACCCATTTCGAAGGCGGTGCTCTGCTTGATCAACTCCAACGTCGTTAACGGTAACCCATGAGCCAGCTAGCAATATGGCGATCCGGCAGCGCACGCGTGCTGCCGGGCTTTGGCCTATCGATGGGAATCAGCGTCTTATTCATTTCGCTGGTACTCCTTCTTCCGATCACCGGGCTGTTTGGACAGCTGGCAGGACTTAGCCTAGCCGAGTACTTCGCGATTATTACCGAGGGCCGTGTGGTGGCCAGCTACATGGTCACCATCGGCGCAGCGGCTGTCGCTGCGTTGGTTAATGCCGCGTTTGGCTTATTGCTTGCTTGGGTACTGGTTCGCTACGAATTTCCCGGCAAGCGTCTTTTAGATGCTTTAATGGACCTACCCTTTGCACTCCCCACGGCGGTGGCAGGTATTACGCTCGCTACGCTGTATGCAGGTAATGGCTGGATGGGCAGCTTACTGGAGCCGCTCGGTTTCCAAGTGGCCTACACCTGGGTTGGCATTGCGCTGGCCATGGCATTTACCAGCATTCCCTTTGTGGTACGCACCGTGCAGCCGGTGCTGGAAGACCTGCCTGCAGAAGTTGATGAAGCCGCGATGTCGCTGGGTGCCACCGACGGCGTTGCGTTTCGCCGGGTGATTATGCCGCATCTGTGGCCGGCACTGGTTACCGGCACTGGGCTAGCCTTTGTGCGCTCACTGGGTGAGTTTGGGGCGATTATTTTTATCGCTGGCAATATGCCCTACGAAACAGAAATTACTGCGCTGATGATCTTCGTCAAACTGCAGGAGTATGACTACGCAGGCGCCTCGGCAATCGCCTCCGTCGTGCTCTTTGTGTCACTGGCCCTTCTGCTGGCCATCAATATTTGGCAAGGCCGCTTTGTGCGCCGCTTGCACGGAGGAACAGGCTAATGCGCAGGATTGGTGATGCACCCGCCGTGCGGCGTACACTGATTGGCGCCGCACTGCTGTTGTCAGCGCTATTTTTGCTGCTGCCACTGGTGGCCATTTTCGCCCAAGCGTTTTCTCAAGGCGTGATGGTCTTTTGGGCCAACGTCAGCAATACCTTCACGCTGCACGCCATCGGCCTTACGCTCGTCATCGCACTGATGACCATTCCAATTTGTCTGGTATTTGGCATCGCGCTAGCGTGGCTAGTGACCCGCTTTAGCTTTCCAGGTCGGCGCATTCTGCAAACGCTAATTGATATTCCGTTTGCCGTTTCCCCTGTTGTAGCCGGGCTTATTTATCTGTTGCTCTATGGCCGCAATGGCTGGATTGGCAGCTGGCTAGACACGCACGATATTCAACTGATGTTCGCTTGGCCCGGCATTTTAATGGTGACTATTTTCGTCACCTGCCCCTTCGTGGCACGCGAGTTGATTCCGCTGATGCAGGCCCAAGGCTCGCGAGAAGAGGAAGCTGCCGTAACGCTGGGTGCTGGCGGTTGGACGACCTTTCGACGTGTCACACTACCGAACATTCGCTGGGCGCTGCTTTACGGGATTATCCTCACCAACGCACGCGCTGTCGGTGAATTTGGCGCCGTTTCGGTGGTCGCAGGCGCTATTCGTGGCAAGACAAATACCTTACCACTGCACCTTGAACAGCTTTACCAGGATTACAACGCGGTAGGCGCATTTTCTAGCGCTGCGCTGCTGGCCCTTATTGCCCTGTTAACCCTTGCGGCCAAGGCAGGCCTGGAATGGCGCGCATCGCGCCAGGAGGCACTTTTATGAGCATTCGCCTACAGAACATCGCCAAGCACTTTGCTAATACCCAGGCGCTTGAACCGATTAACCTGGATATTAACGAAGGAGAGTTAGTCGGTCTACTTGGCCCATCTGGCTCAGGAAAAACCACCCTACTGCGAATTATTGCGGGCCTAGAGAGCGCCGACCGTTCCCCACAGCCGGGTAAAATTCTGTTTGGCGACCGCGATGTCACAAACGTTCACGTGCGTGATCGCCGTATTGGCTTTGTGTTTCAACACTACGCGCTATTTCGTCATATGAGCGTCTACGACAACGTAGCGTTTGGCCTCACCGTGATGCCTAAAAAGCGCCGCCCCTCCAACGGCGAAATTCGCGCACGGGTGTTTAGGCTGCTGGAAATGGTGCAGCTGCAGCATTTAGCGAACCGTTTGCCTGCCCAGCTCTCTGGCGGCCAGCAGCAGCGCGTGTCGCTGGCCCGTGCGCTCGCCGTAGAGCCTGATGTACTGCTGTTAGATGAGCCGTTTGGCGCTTTGGATGCCAAAGTGCGCCAAGACCTGCGCCGCTGGTTACGCCGCCTGCACGAAGAACTTAACTTTACCAGCGTGTTTGTTACCCACGATCAAGAAGAAGCGTTAGAGCTCTCTGACCGTGTCGTTGTGATGAGTAACGGGCGTATCGAACAAATAGACACGCCTGAAACGCTCTATCGTTCACCCAAGAATCGCTTTGTATTTGAATTTCTTGGCGACGTTAATCACTTAGAGGGGAAGGTACGCCAAGGGGTGCTCACCTGCGGCGATGCTCATCTCAATGTTGACTTGCCTGACGGTGATGAAGAACTCTTGCTACGCCCGCATGAAGTACGCCTTGCCCTGCAGCCAAGTGCTGAAAGCCATCTGCCGGTGACTATTACGGCTATCTCACCGGTAGGTGCCGAAGTCCGTGTCGAATTAGAAGCCGACTGGCTGGCTAAACCATGGCTTGCAACGGTTCGCCATGCGGATTTTGAGCAGCTTCAGATGCGCCGAGGGCAACGTCTGTTTGCTCACCCCCGCCAGTGGCACCGATTTAAAGAGGATACGCCCGCCCCTGAGAAGCACACGCGGGCGGCGTAAGCCGCAGCGCTTGGGCTAAGCTTTGCTTTTAAAAATACGTCAACGTATTATCGGCTCAGCTTTTTTGCATGCTGTTACGTTACGCTCTAGAGAGCGATAATCTTTCACCACGGTGACTGCGGAGAAACCTATGCGTCGGCGCCATTTTTTATGCTTATCTGGGGCACTGCTGGCCAGTGTTTTATTAGCAGGCTGTGCAAGCCCTCAATACCTCCAGCTGAGCCCCGAACGCAGTGCGAGCGTGCCGCAAACGGGCTCCGGTCAGCAGGTCACCGTCATTGCATCAGACGCGCGAAGCAGTGAAGTCATCGGGACGCGCTCTGGCGGTACGATGTCCACCGCGCAAATTACCGTCAATAGCCACGAGCTAATTCCACGCTTGCAGGCAGAAGCCGAGCGCGCTGTGCGTGATATGGGGTTCAACCCTACCCGCGAAGCTGCACAGGGGCGACCAACGTTGAAGCTTGAACTTGCCAGCCTTCATTATGGACGTGGCGATAGCGGCCAACCACTGGTGGACGAAGCACGCATCGAAGGGGTGTTTCGGGCAATTGCTGAAAACAAAGGCACAACTTATACAGGCACCTACACCTCACGGCGCACCCAGGGCTATGCCATTAAGCCCGGCGAAGACACGAATACACGTATGTTGAATGACCTGTTAAGCGACGGTTTGAACCGCGCGTTCAGCGACCCAGAGCTGGGCCGCCTGCTTGCTCGTTAACGTTACGGTTCGCTCGCATAGCGTAAGCGCAGGGTATAGCTAGTTAAAACGCTAAACGGCGCGGACACATTAAACGTGTGGGCCGCGCCTTTTTAATGCCCATACGCTTTCACTGCGTCCTCGATCGTCGGCTTCCCCATGTGCTAATAGTTCGACCTGAAAATTAGGTATGAACAAACGCTCAATTTCACTCCCCGGCACGCTAAACGGCGGCCCAGCCTCATGATCCCCGTGTGACAAGCTGACAAGCAACCCTTGGGCACCCGGCGGCACTAACTGGGCTAAATGAAACGCGTAGCGCTCGCGAGTAGCGGGGGGCAGTGCAATCAATGAAGCGCGGTCGTAAAACGCGCCCACTTCGGCAGCCTGCTGAATGTGCAGATGAAAAAAGTCGCCGCACCATAACTCAACGCTGCCCTGGCGAGACACATCAAAGCCTGCCTGGGTATAGCGGGAGACACCGGCACTTCGCTGGGCAAAAAACTGTTCAATAGCTTCCGGCGCCAGCTCAATGCCCAGCACCGGATGCCCTTGATCTGCCAACCAGCGCATATCCAGGCTTTTGCCGCAAAGCGGCACCAGCACCTTAGTGCCCTGCGTTACGCCTAGCGTCGTCCAATAGCGCACTAACGCCGGATGCGTCTCGGATAGGTGGAAGCCGATACGCCCCTCTTGCCAGCGCTGACGCCATGGGTTCTCCATCTCGATTACCTCGCTTAAAACCAGCGGTCGCGCTTTTTACGACGACGTGGCAGGTGAGGAACAATCAACCCCACAAGCAGTCCAGCGCCCGCCACACCACCACCATACATGAAGTAGCGCATTAGCAAGTCTTCTTCCTGGGTGTCCAAGCGCGCCTGAAGCGCCCGGACCCGCTGACGAGACTGATCGGCTTCACTATCCAATTCGTGGTTGCGAGCTTCTAACTCGGCAATACGCTGCTCGCGCACTTCCAGGGTTTCCCGCATGGAGCTAACGCGCTGCTCCCACGTTGCATTGATCCCATCCAACTCTTGCGTCAGTTCACTTACTTGGCCTTCAAGCACCGGTAACTGTTCACGGGCACTGGGGGTTTGCTGTAATTCGCTGCTTAACACCCACACCGTATCACCGCTGTTACTGCGTACGCGGGTGTAGTCACCGCTGGTTTCGAGCATGTCGACTTGCTCACCCGCGTTCAGTGTCCCCACGATGCGGTAACCATCGGTAGGCCCGCTGCGCACATAGGTGCTTAACTCATCGCTCACCCAGGCTTGGCTCTCTGATTGTGCGAGCGCCGCAGTTCCGCTAACGCTTAACAACATACCTACGGCAGCGGCGTAACAACTCAAACGAAATTTGTCTACTGGCATGACGTCATGTCCTGATCATAAAAACGAGCGTTGGCCGACAAAGCCACCCGCACGTATCGCTAAGCTTTGCGCTTGTCTTAGGCGCTTACCCTTCTCCGCGGGGAGGCAGCGGAAAGGGACGAGGAAACTCCGCAACACGGGCATCGCTTTTAACTGCCTTTAAGGGCCCCTCTCGCTCCACTTCATCAATGCGCACAATGGCATTGAGGGGCAGATAACTACGCTTTACGCCTTCAAAGGTGCGCTGTAGCTTTTCCGCTCCTGGATCAACGACTACCCGCGATGCATCGTCAAAGACAAACTCCTCGACTTCAATAAAGCCCCAGAGTTCGCTTTGAAAGATTTCTCTTACGTATAAATCCCAAATTTCACCCTGCTGGTGAACCACTACACGATAAATCGGCTTGGCCGCCATCTTGGCCTATTCCTCTTGCCACTTGAAGGTAACGTTACCGTGCCTAGCCTACCATACTCCAGGGTTGCCCCTTTAGCAGACATCATCGAAAACGACGCTTTCCTTATTTGAAAGCTGCACAGGCCACTAATTAGCCGGTGGCAGCGCCTATCGTGTATGGTGAGTTGGTGGTAAGGCAGTTTTTCCACCCACCCCAGGAGTTACCATCTATGCAAAAGAATCCCAATAAGGGTTACATCGCTCTATTAGGTTGGAGCCTCAATGCGATCGAAGCCGCAGAGACGTTTGACCGACGCTACATAGTGGTGGCACCCGATTGGGCAGAAGAGTATTGCCAAAAACATGATATTCCCTACGTGCCGTGGAATTTTGAGCGCCTCAACGACCGTTCAATGGAAATTGCCGAAACGCTGCAAGAGAAAGGCGTCGATGTGGCTATCCCACTTTACGAAGAAACGGTTGAGTGGGCCGGAGCGATTAACTCCCTGCTACTAGACAATCCGCGCATTTACGGTCAGTCGCTGTTACTGCGTGATAAAGCATTGATGAAGCGTCGCGCCCAACTAGGCGGTATTCGCGTGGGTATTTTTGAAGAAGCCCATGATAAAGAGGACGTTGTTCGCTTTCTTAAACGGGTGAACCAGACCCTGCTTAAGCTAGACGGGGATCCCAACGATCCCATCCATCTCAAAGCATTTGATAAAGCAGGCTGTCTCGGTCACCGCGTTATCCGCACACCGGATGAAGTCGACTCTATTCCCGATGAAGAGTTTCCAGTATTAATGGAATCCCACCTGGACGGCTGGGAGTTTGCCGTCGAAGCCTGGATTCACGATGGCAAAATCGTCTTCCTGAATATTTCCGAGTACGTCAAGCTGGGCTATTCGGTGTTTGTGCCTGCTTCACCAGAGCTGGAAAAATATCGAGAGAAAATTGTCGCTCAAATTGAAAAGCTGATTAAAGCATTTGATATCGAATTTGGTCTTATTCATCCCGAATACTTCGTTACCAGCGACGGTGAGATGTACTTTGGTGAGGTTGCCTACCGTCCCCCAGGCTTTAAGGTCTTTGAACTACTGGAGCGTGTTTACGGCTTTAATGCCTATCAAGCCTCCATGCTGGTGTTTGACCCGAAAACCATCCGTGAAGAAGTTGCTGCGTTCTTCCCAAAAGAGGTCGAAGATGCAAACGGCTTCGCGGGCTGCTTCGGCGTTTATCCCCGCCGTCGTGTTGTCAGCCGCTTAGAGATTCCCGCAGAGACCGAGGATCATCCCTATTTTGAGTCTCATGAGCTGAGCACCCCAGTGGAAGAGACCGTCACTAAACGCACCGCGTTTGGTACCCACTGGGGCTTGATCTACTTTAAAGGTGAGGACGCGCATACTATCCGCGATCTTTTAAAACGCCAAGAGGATCTCGACTTCTATGTATAATCCCCGCTACGGCAAGGGTAAGGAGTCTATGTGACGAACCACCAAGAGGTCTCTTCACCTGAAGATGCCAAGCTCAACGAACTATTGAGCAACTTTGATGATGCGGTGCGCCTGCTTTCGCAGGCGCCTGAGTTCTCCAAAGTAGCAAAACTACCTCGCGTGTTGGATACCGCGCGGCGAGTCTTAATGCTAGATGGCGGCTGTGCCGCCCTTGAGGCACGCGCGGCGGATTTTGAATCCGCCGGCGTATTTGAAGGCTCTGATTGGGCAACCCCCCAATATTTAATCCCTACGCTAACCACCTTTGCACTGAAGAGTGCCGATGCGAATGTCGTCGTCATTGAAACATTAAGCGAACTGCGGCTACTGGCTGTTGCGAAGGGTGGTTATCTGCATTCGCTGGTCTCCCAGGAGCATGCTCATCACTATTTAACCCAAGTGATGGCTATTAACCTGTGGCTGCTGTTTAACGCGCCAAGCGAAGCCGAACGTGAAACCCAAGGCCGGTTAGCCAATATTCCGCGTCAGCTCTTTCAGCACCTGGCTAATCGCATTGGCTATGAACATGTCATTGATCAACTGATTGACGAAATCTGGCGAATCCTCAAGCAGCGTCCGATCCAGGTCGATGCCATTAAGCAAATGATTACCCAGATCGCCCTGTGCCAAGTGAATCCAGACATTGATTTAGGGTCGAGCGGCCAAGGGGCTGACAGGCTGGTTAGCTCACTTTACGGGCCGACCCAGGCCTGTCGTGAAGACCCAGGCGTTGCGCTTTATCGTGAACGCCTGGAGCGGATGGACAGCGCTGCATTGCAAGCGGAATCCACCGGTTTTGCCCGCGCCATGCACGATACGGGGTTAGTATCGCCCTACCATGCCGTATTGATGCGCTACCTGCTGGAAGAGGGCGATCACCTACTCTCTGAGGCACTAGGGCTATCTGCTACCGGCCGCGACTGCCTGTTGTGCTACCGTGAGCTGGTGCACGCACTCATTCGTAGCGGCGTTTACCCGGCTACCGCCCAGGCCGTTTATGGCTTAGCACTGCTGCTGGAGCGTGGAATTCTTTATCAACCTCCCGTGGCTCCGGCCATGTGGCGCCAGCTCAACCTACAGCTTTCTGAGTGGGCTGAGTCACGGCTCACCATTGCTTATGGTGATTATGCTTCACCACGGGCGCGCTTGATTGAAGGCGTGCTCTGTATGTTGGGGTTACCGCTCGGCGTTGGCCAGGGTAACAACCCCACTTGCCAGTCGGCTCGGGCACTCTCCATGTGGGCCTATAACGACCCCGACTACCTGCTGCAAATGGTGACCTGGGCGGCGCGTGACGATGAAATTATTATGCATTTCGAAGGACAACCTATCTCATCCATGGAAAGCGCGCTGGGCGTTGCCTCTGAGCTACCCATGGACCTGGATCCGGTCTCACTGATTGTCGTCCCCCATCTAGACCGTATTTATGCCGAAATGGGCAGGCGCTGTATTGGCCGTGAAGGCGACCCCCACCGCTGGGTAAACCCTGAATTTCACGGCTGGTGGTCAGGCCGCGGATTTAGCATCAATGTCGACGTTGCCACCGGCCAGCTCTGCAGCGTGGATGATTTCGTGCGCCACTTCTACGCCAGCTATCACCCGTACTACAACGGTAATCAACCGCTTATACACCCGCAGCCGGCCGGTATCGCAGTGACCGACAGCGCCGCCCGCTTCATTGGTTGGCACGCCATCACGATTTTGCGTGCGTCACTCGACCCAAATGACGTAATGCGCATCTACTTCTATAACCCTAATAACGATAGCGGGCAAAACTGGGGTGATGAGGTCAAAGTCAGCACTGCTGGTAACGGTGAACGGTTTGGCGAAGCCTCACTGCCGTTCGACCAGTTCACTTCTCGACTGTATATTTACCACTATGACCCACTAGAGCGGGGCGAACCTGCCAAAGTTACGGAGGAGGAGCTTGAAAGCGTTAAAGGCTATCTTCACCGTAGCTGGGGAGCTACCCGATTGCCGCCTACCGAGCTTCAGGCAGACCAAGGCCCCAACACACCGCCAGAAGGGCCTTAATAGCTGCTGTTAACAATCTCATAGACACCATGATTCGACTCGATCAACTTTTGGTCAGCCAAGGGCTGGCTAATTCACGCACCCGCGCCCAGCGTCTGATACGCAACGGCCGCGTTCGGCTTGCCGATGGCCGCACGCTTAATAAGCCTTCAGAAAAGTGGCCAATCGACACGCCACTCAACGTGGAAGATGATCCGGAGGAGCGCTATGCCTCCCGCGCCGGACTGAAGTTAGAGGGCGTTTTGCAAGCGCTCAACATGCGCCTAGAAGGGCGAGGCGTATTAGATATTGGCCAATCGACCGGCGGGTTCACCGACTGCGCCCTGCAGTTTGGCGCGCGCCACGTCGTTGGCGTCGAAGTAGGTCACGACCAGCTCGCTAACCATTTACGAAACGACCCGCGAGTGGCTTGCCTGGAAGGACTCAACGCCCGCGAAATGAGCCGCGCTTCGGCGCTATTGAGCGCGCTTGCTGAATGGCCGATTGATCTGGCGGTGATGGATGTCTCGTTTATCTCCCAGACACTCATTCTGCCCGAGATTGCAGCGCTGCTACCCACCGATGGGCAGCTACTTTCGCTGGTCAAACCGCAGTTTGAACTGGAGCCAAACGCCCTCGACAAACGCGGCGTGGTGCGCGACCCTCGCCGCTTCGCTGAGGTAGAACAGAAAATCCGCACCGCCTGCCAGCAGTACGGGCTCGTTATTAGCCACTGGCAGGAGAGCCCGATTACCGGCGGTGACGGCAATCGGGAGTTTCTGCTGTTCGCCAGTAAGCGCTAGGCCTGCGCATTCGGCGTTGCGTTAGGGATCAGCTGAGGTTAGCGGGCGGCAAACGTTTGGCCGACTGCACTTTGACGGACTCGCCTTCGTCAGGGTGCAGCCATACATCCATTTGCTCGAATGCGACGCGCACTCCGGCTTCACGGAACAGTTCATCCACGCGGCAGTTCACTTCGTCGGCGGCAAACAGCCGGTCCACCAAGTCATTAACAAAGATACGCAGCTCAAAGTTCAGGCTGTGCTGCCCATAGCTTAGACAAAACACTTGAGGCTCCGGGTCGCTTAACACCCGTTCGTTCTCGTCCGCTGCTTGGCGCAGCAACTGATGCACCAACGGCAAGTCAGAACCGTGGGAGACACCATAAGTGAGCACCACTCGGGTCACGTTATCCGAAAGCGACCAGTTAATCAGCTGGTCGGTGACAAAGGTTTTATTAGGAATAATAATCTCTTTGCGATCAAAGTCAGTGACCGTAGTAGCTCGGATGCGTATCCGGCTAACAGTGCCATGCAGGTTGCCTATCGTAATCGTGTCGCCAATCCGAATGGGCCGCTCAAACAGAATAATCAGGCCAGAAATAAAGTTGGCAAAGATCTCCTGCAGACCAAAGCCCAGACCCACACTCAGCGCCGCCACCAACCACTGTAGCTTATCCCAAGACACCCCCAGCGCGGCTAACGCCATCACAACGCCCGTCCCGACGATGGTGTAAGAGAGCAATGAGCTAATCGCATAGGCGCTCCCCTGCTTAAGCGCTAACCGCGAAAGCACCATCACTTCTAACAAGCCCGGTAAATTACTGGCCATAATAAAGGTGAGCGCAACAATCAGCAGTGCGGTGAAAAAATCCGAGATGGAGAGGGTGTCGCCAACGAGATCTCCCTCTTCGGCATTCCACAGCGCTACATGGTCCAAGTACCCCAATACCGTCAGCAGATCCGCCCACACCAAATAGAGCAGCGCACTGAAGCCAATTAACAAGATAAGTTTCGAGAGGCGCAGCGATTGGGTATTGATCTTCTCCATATCCAGCGGCGGCTCTTCAACGACCTCTAACCCACCTTCAGCGCCTTCTTGCACCATGGCGCGGCGCCGGGCCAATGCGCGGCGATAAGCCAGCCTGCGCGCCGCCACTGCGAGGCTACGCACCACGGTAGCTTCAACCACTACCCATAGCCCTAAAAGGTAGAGCGTAATCGCAAAGCGCCCTACCAAGCGCAGCGCGGTGTACTCATACCCCCAGGCCACTAAGCCCAGCAACACGAGTGGCACCGAAGCCATCGCTAGCCCCAGTATCAACCGGAAGAGCCTTACGCCAAAAAAGGGCACATGGGAGAAGATGAGCTGTCCTAGCCACCAGCTCATGGCAAGCAGCCCCATAGAGAATAACCCCATGGCCACCGGGCGCAGCGCCAGGGGGGTCTCCATCTGTCCCGACATGGCGGCAATCGCCACTACAGGGGTCAGCGCGACGCCTAACCCGCCAAGTAATTGACGTAGCCGTGCGTTATAGCCAGGCGACCAAGTAAAGTGGCGCTCGGCCACACCGTCAGCCACCAGCAAGCGGCGTCCCAGCGCTATCACCCCCCAGCTCAAACTCAGCTGTAAAAGCGCAGGTGCTAAGCTGTAAGCCAACGCGCCCTCTGCGGACTTAAGCCCAACGCCCATGCCCGCCAATGCCAGTGGCCCAGGGCTAGCTAGCAGCACATTGAGCAACACAGCTTTCGGCGTATGCAGCTGGGTGTCGCTTTTTAAGCGTCCAATCTGCGAGTGGATCAATGCCAAGCGAGTTTTAATGCGTCGCCGCAGACCAACCAATAAAAGGCTTACCAAAAGCAGCGGAGCGCCGCTTAGCAGGTGCCACGAAAGCCCCTGCCAGCGATTCGGCAAAATAGCGCGCCACTCACCCTCTCTCCATTCGGTGCCCAGATTGCTCGGCAATTGGCGTAGCCAGTTAACGTCTAACGGGCGGCTATTTGCCACCCAGAACAGCTGCTCGTCAATGGTGGCGCGTAAGCTACGCGTGGTCATAAATAGCTGCTGCTGGTTGAGCTGCAACTCAATGGCGGAACTGAGCAAGCTGCCGTAAGCCTGCTCAAGTTGTTCAACCAGCTCACGGCGAGATTGATAAAGCCGCGTAAGCGAGTCAACCAAGCTCGGCGTGACGTCGACTCCCGCCTCTTGCAGCCGTTGGCTGGCTAGGCGCTCGCCTTGGCGCAGCTGATCACGCTGGCGAATCAAATCAAACTGCTTTAAGCGCAGATCTGCAATTTCGTCCTGTAAATCGCGCCGAGGGGCGATAGCCGGCAACGACTGGCGCTGCTCGCGTAGAATGCGTGACAGCAGTTGACTACCGCGAATCGCGTCTAGCTGCTCATTAAGGCTACGCTGCAGCTGACGCACTTGATCAAGCTGACGCTGAGTCTCAATGTTTTCCCGCACAATGCCGTTCGCACGATCGGTGGCGCGCAGTAGCTCAAGACTCAGCGTTTGGTTGATCTGCTGAGCATTGAGCACGACGGGATGACCTTCCGCGATGAGCGGATCATCTCGGGCGGCATCGGCAATCGCCTGCTCAGACTGCAAACGGCGCTGGCGATCGATGACGCCTTGTAGCAAGTTCAGCTGTTGCTCTTGGTGCTCTATTTGTAGCGACAATAAGTCACGGCGCTGCTGGGCCAACTCGCGTAACCGGCTATTAGCGCTTAACTCCCGCTGATTTAAGTTAACCTCTCGCTCTGCCTGGGCCCGTTCAAGGCGTAGCTGAATCAGCTTTGCATCGTTTTGAGCGGAGAGCTGCCGTCCTTCAAGCAACGCTTCGCGTTCGTCGTACTCTCGTCGCAGGGTCTCGGCACGCTGCAGCGCATCGGAAATCGACTGTTGGGCACGCTCTGGCAGCGTTTGTGCGGCCAGCAGCTGGGAATTGACCTCGGCTAGCTGGCTCTCCAACTGCTGCAGTTCCACTACAGCTTCTGCTTGCTGAGTCTCCAACGCCTCCAGCGGCATATCGCTGAGGTTATCTACCGAGAGCTGAAGGCTCTCCTCTTCTGCTTCGTTTAACTCGCGCTCTAAACGAAGTAGCAGTTCAGGCGCTTGTGCAATACGCTGGTCGAGTGCATTCAGCCGCTCGTCGACAGCCATCAAACGGTCGTAGGCCTGGAGTGCGGCCTCCAGAGACTCTTTTTCGCGCAGCTGCTCTGGAGTTAGCTCACTTTCTTGATTGACGAGTTCTGCCAATCGCTCAGAAAGTTGCGACTGGGACGGTACCCCACTGGGGATATTCGCGTGTACGGCGGCAGCCCCGATACACATCGTAAAGACGACTGCCCAAACAATTTTTACGATCACCTCTACAGCGAATTTCACCACGCTTATCAGCCTCACCGACACTAAAAACCCGTGACTACGGGAAACAGCGCCATTGTCAGGCGTTCTTATCCCTAGCGCAATCTAGAGTAGTTGACTTACACCCGCAGCCTGTATAGAAACAAGCCTGATAACCGTTCCTTTTCTATTTGCGAGCCACGTTGATGGTCATCCGAAAACTGTTATGTACCGGCTTTATGGCACTCTTAGGCGCACAAGCATTCACCAATAGTGCGCTGGCGGAAACCCGTGAGGATGTTGAAGCGCGTATTCGCGCGTTAAATACTGAGCTTTATCAGCTCCGCCAACAGCTGCAGCAACTTGATGCTCCCGAAGAGGCGGACATGGGGCTACCGGTGGAACGGCTACCTGAAGAGGTAGCACTTGAGGATCTTAGCACTCGCCGTCAATTGGAGCAGGAATCCTCCCGCAACCCTTTCTCCATTACGACTCACCGAACAAATTACTTATTCCCGGTAAGCTACAACACGAATCAAAATGCCGAAAATTTTCGCAATGTCACCGAAGATAGCTCCCCAGATAGCGCAGAGGTAAAGTTTCAGTTCAGCGCTAAATTTAACTTAGTTCAGGATCTTTTCGGCGATGTTGGCGATATTTATTTTGGCTACACTCAGCGTAGCTGGTGGCAAGCGTACAATACCGATGCCTCCTCCCCTTTCCGGGAGACCAACTATGAACCTGAACTCTTTATTGATTTTGACAATGCCTGGAGCGCCTTAGGCTGGGTAAATACGCGCAACCGGCTTGCTTTTAATCACCAATCGAACGGCCGCTCAGCTCCACTCTCCCGCAGCTGGAACAGGGTTTATATGGAAAACACCTTTCAGCGCGGTGACTGGGCACTAACATTAGCACCGTATTGGCGCGTTCCTGAATCCGACAGCAGCGACGACAATCCTGATATTCAGCGGTTTCTAGGCTATGGCGATATCCGATTGGCGAAACGGCTGAATAATAACCATGAAATAGAAGGCTTGGTGCGGGGCAACCCAAGTGCTGGCAACTACGGCACGCAGGTTGATTACAGCTGGCCCGCGTTTAACGGCGTACGTGCCCATGTGCAGTACTACTACGGCTACGGAGAAAGCATGATTGACTACAACCATCGTGTACATCGCCTAAGCCTCGGTTTCAGTCTTAACCCTCTGTTCAGCGCCACCGGGCTAAACCGTTAAGCCAACAAGTTTGTCTATACGGCGACGACTGCTATGCTGAAGTCGTCACTCATTTACTCGTCAAAGGAAGACATCATGGCAAAACGTAATACAGATACCTCCGCACGCGCTGACCAGCTGAAAGAAGATCTGCGCCATCTCAGCGAAACCGTCGAAGAGCTGATGAATGCAACCTCCAAAGACGCCAGCGGAGAAATGCGTGACTTGCGTGAGCGCGCCGAACGACGTTTGAAGGATACCCGAGCTCGCCTGGAAGCACGCGGCGAACGCCTTTACGAAGATACCCGTGAAACGCTTTCCGAGCAGGTTGACTGCTGCGACCGTTACGTTCGTGAAAACCCCTGGACAAGCATTGGCATCGGCGCCGCCGCTGGCCTTGTTGTTGGTATGCTGCTCGGACGTCGCTAATGGCTTTGGGTCCCACCCAACGCGTCTTTTCTGCCGCCAAACGCCTGCTGAAAACACTGGTTGCGAACAGTGAAACTCGCCTGCGTTTGGCGGTTCTAGAGTTAGAAGAGGAGCGCGCTCGTTTACTGGTTTTATTGCTACTGGCGGGTGCTAGCCTGCTGCTGCTGCTGCTAGGGGTTGCCACGCTGACAGCGCTGGTAGTTGTGCTTTTTTGGGATACGTACCGGCTTACCGCGATTAGCGTAAGCGCCGGGGTATTAATTGCGCTAAGCCTTCTGCTGGCCGCCATTGCGCTACGCCAAGCTAAACGTCACACGCTGCTTAAAGAGACGTTAAAGCAGCTCGCCGCCGACCGCGCCTTGCTGGAGGTGAATGAGGATGACGCGTCACAACAGCGCCGTTAAGCCACCTAGCCGAGCAGCGCGTAAAGCTGCATTGCTGGCTGAACTAGAGCAACAGCGCATCGATATTTTAGTGGATAGCGACACGCTGAAACGGGCTTCATCACCGCTAGACAGCAACTGGCGAAGCCTCAAACTGCCGCTCTATGCCATTGGCGGTATTGTTGCGCTACGCATAGCACGCCATCCTGGCGGTGCCATGGCCGTTGGCCGAAAAGCGCTTGCAGGCTACATGCTGTTTCGGAAATTGAAGCTTCTGGCGAAAGTAGCGTCTTAATCGCCTGATGTAAGGTGTTATCTATAGTGCCCATTAAAACGCCGTTGCGGCTAATCGCAACGGCGTTTTTAATGCGCGTTAATAACGGTTAGCACGCCTGGCCACAGGCCACGCCGCTGGCCCACGCCCACTGAAAGTTATAGCCACCGAGCTGCCCCGTGACATCCAGCACTTCTCCAATGAAGCGCAGCTGTGGCAAGTCTTTTACCTCGAAGGTCTTCGATGAAATAGCGTCAGTACTCACTCCCCCCATGGTCACTTCTGCTGTACGCCAACCTTCCGTGCCCGCCGGTTTTAGCTGCCACTGGTTGAGCCGCTGGGCCCAGGAATCGAGCGCATCGTTGCTGAACTGCGCCAACGGGCTAGTCACGTGCGCATCGGGGTACCATTCCAGCAGCGCCTGGGCAAAGCGCTTGGGGAAACGCTCGCCCAGCCAGGTCGAGAGCAGCCGCTTGGGAGTTTCCTGGCGCGCATGACGCAACGCGCCAGCTGCGTCTTCGCCCGGCAAGAGATCGATGGAGATGGCGCTGCCCGGCTCCCAAACGCTGGAAATCTGCAGCATGGAAGGCCCCGATAGCCCCCGATGGGTAAACAGCATTGGCTCGACAAAGCGCTTCTCTTTGCAGCTCACCGCTGTAGGCACGCTCACCCCAGAAAGCCCGGCGGCCCGCTCTTTCCAGCTATCGCTCAGAGTAAACGGCACCAAGCCTGGGCGGGTAGGCAGCACCTCTAAGCCAAACTGGCGGGCAATATCGTAACCAAACCCTGTGGCCCCCATGGTGGGAATGGAAAGCCCTCCGGTCGCCACGACCACCACACCTGCATCAATTGTGCCCAGGGACGTGGTTAACCGCATCCCCTCACCCTGCCGCTCCAGCCGCGAAATGGATGTGCTCAGCGCCACTTCTGCCCCCGCCCATTCACACTCGGTGAGTAGAACGCGTACGATCTCTTTGGCGGAATCTGCGCAAAAGAGCTGTCCAGGGGCTTTCTCCACATACTCAACGCCGTGGGTCTCCACCAGCGATACAAAATGTTCTGGGCGGTAACGTTTTAATGCAGAAATGCAAAAATAAGGATTTTCAGAGTAAAAGTGTCCAGGCGCTGTATCAAGATTGGTAAAGTTACAGCGGCCTCCCCCAGACATTAGGATTTTCTTACCTGCTTTGTTTGCATGGTCGACCACTAGGACGCGTCGCCCGGCATAGCCAGCCTGTGCCGCGCACATTAAACCAGCGGCACCCGCGCCAATGACCACGACGTCGTAGACCATAACTGAGGCTCCCAAGATGAAAAGTTGGGCATTTTAACAGGTAAGCAGCGCCAAACTACTGTACATTTTAAAAACTCATGTACAAGAGATGCATAAGATAATCACCCACTTACTCAACACCGCTGTGTACGAAACACGGCGACGCCTATTTAATAACACAGAGATACCTATGATTGCTGTAAAACGCCCTGTTTGGTGCTTCTTGTTACTGCTTGGATGGGCCGCGGCAGCCAGTGCCCAATCCCAGCCGCCGGTGATCGGTTATGAGGTCACGTCGCAGACCTGGTCCGACCCACTAGAAGCACTAGGTACGCTAAGCGCCGATGAGAGCGTGACGCTCTCCGCCACGGTGACCGACACCATCGCCGAGATCAACTTCGAGGATGGTGAACAGGTCGAGCGTGGCCGTTTACTGATCCGCCTTGAAGATGCCGAAGAGCAGGCGCTGCTGAGAGCCGCCCAGGCGATTACCGATGAGCGCCGCAATGCCTCGGGCCGCGCCTCGCAATTACAGCAGCGCAACCTAGCGGCAAGAGCCGACGTTGAAGATACGCAATCCCGGCTGCGTCAAGCACAGGCGGATGCCCAAGCGCTGGAAGCGCGGCTTGAAAATTACCGTTTACATGCCCCGTTTAGCGGCCGGGTGGGCTTTCGTAACGTGAGTATAGGTACGCTTGTCACCCCAGGCATGGAGCTAGTCACACTCGACAAGCTCGATATCATGAAGCTCGACTTCACCGTGCCCGACGTGTTTTTAGGCCGCCTGTCTGCCGGACTCAGCCTAAGCGCCACCACGGCGGCGTACCCGGAGGAGATATTTCGCGGCGAGATTTCCAGCATTGGCACTCGCATCGACCCCGTTTCCCGCAGCGTGAGCGTGCGCGCCGAACTGGCGAACCCAGACGTAAAGCTGCGGCCCGGCATGCTAATGGAAGTGATCGTGCAGCAGCGCGTGCGCGAGACGCTCGTACTTCCCGAAGCCGCGATTCAACCCAGCGGCAACCGCCACTTTGTGATGCTCATTCAACAGCAGGAGGACACCCCGCGCTTGGAGCGCCAAGAGGTCACCATTGGCGAGCGACGCCGTGGCGAGGTGGAAGTGCTTGAGGGTATCCATGAAGGCGACGTGGTGGTGATCCATGGCCTCCAGCTGGCCCGTGAGGGTCAGGCAGTACGCCTACTAGGCATTGCGGATGACAGCACGGACATTCGCTCGCTGCTGGAGGCTGACCGCTAATGCGCTTATCCGATATTTCCGTTCAGCGGCCCGTGCTCGCCATGGTCATCGCGGCGCTGATCATCGCCTTTGGCCTGCTGGCCCTTAACCGCTTGCCGCTGCAAGAGTACCCCACGGTCGACCCGCCCATCGTCAGTATTGATACCCGCTACCCCGGCGCCTCCGCCAGCGTAGTAGAAACACGCATTACCCAAGTGTTGGAAGACCGCATTGCAGGGGTGGAAGGCATTGAGCTGATCACCTCGCAAAGCGAAGATGGCCGCTCGCAGATTGAGATCGAGTTTGCCATCACTATGGATATCGACGCTGCTGCCAACGATATCCGCGACCGCATTTCAGGCGCGCTGCGCAACTTGCCAGACGACGCAGACAACCCCGAAGTCACCAAAGCCGATAGCAGTGAAGAGATCGTCATGTGGTTAAGCTTATCGGGGGCAGACTACTCGATTGCTGAGCTCACCGATTACGCTAACCGCTTTCTCGTCGATAGCCTCTCTGTTCAGCCAGGTGTTGCCCGGGTTCGCGTGGGCGGCGGCCAGGATTACGCCATGCGCATCTGGCTGGACCGTAACGCCTTGGCCGCCCGCGGTCTCACCGTGGGCGATGTCGAAGACGCCCTGCGCACCGAAAACGTTGAGCTGCCGGCAGGCTCGATTGAGTCCGACGACCGCCAGTTCATTGTCCGCCTACCGCGCAGCTTCACCACCGCCGATGACTTTCAGCGCTTAGCCCTGTCCCAAAGCAGCAACGGTTACCTAGTCCGCCTCTCTGACGTGGCGCGCGTGGAAGTAGGCTCGGTGGAGAACCGCTCGGAGTTCCGTGCCAACGGTGTACCCATGGTGGGGCTTGGCATGATCATGCAGTCCACCGCCAACGTGATCGAGCTTTCTGATGCGGTGAAGCAAGAGCTTGAGCGACTTCAAGGCACCCTGCCGGACGGCATGTCGCTTGCCCTGAATTATGATGCCTCGGTGTTCGTATCGGGTGCCATTGAACAGGTCGTGATGACGCTGTTTATCGCCATGGGGCTCGTGGTCGTGGTCATTTTCCTGTTCCTGGGCAACCTTCGCACCACCCTTGTGCCTGCGGTGACGGTACCCATTGCCGTGATTGGCGCCTTTACGGCGTTAGCGGTGATGAATTTCTCCATCAACCTGCTCACGCTGCTCGCACTGGTGCTGGCCATCGGGCTGATCGTGGACGACGCCATTGTGGTGCTCGAAAACATCAACCGCCGCATGCACGACTATGGCGAGACGCCGCTCGTAGCAGCCTTTCGCGGCACGCGGCAGATTGCCTTTGCGGTGATTGCCACCACCCTCGTTTTGGTTGCGGTATTTCTGCCGCTGAGCATGCTACAGGGCGATATTGGCCGGCTATTCTCTGAATTCGCCCTCACCATGGCGGCGGCAGTGATTGTCTCTACCCTGCTCGCACTAACCCTAACGCCGATGATGGCGTCTAAAATTCTCAAGCCCGGCATGCACGACAGCCGTATTGGCCAAAGTGTGCAGTGGCTGTTGGACGGCACCAAACGCCGCTACCAGCGAGCACTTGAAGTCGTGCTGGCGGCCAAGTGGCTGGTGGTGGCGCTGTTTGCTTTACTGATTGCCGGGACGGCGTGGCTCGCCTCGGCACTACCCAACGAATACACCCCGCAGGAAGATCGCGGCAACTTCATCGTGCTGGTCAACGGGCCTGAGGGCGCTACCTTTGACTACATGATGGACTACATGGATGAGATCGAAGCGCGGCTCACGCCCTTTGTAGAGAGCGGTGAGCTTGAGCGCGTCGTGGTGCGCGCCCCGCGCGGCTTTGGCAATATCGAAAACTTCAACAGTGGGTTCATCATCGTCAATATGGCGGACTGGGGCAGCCGCCGCAGCGCTTGGGAGATCATGGCCGATGTGCGCCAGCAGCTCCGCTCGCTGCCTGGCGTTCAGGCCTTTCCGGTGATGCGCCAGGGGTTCGGGCAGCGTACCCAAAAACCGGTGCAATTTGTGTTGGGAGGCGGTACTTATGAAGATCTCGCCCGCTGGCGCGACCAGCTCATCAACCATGTGCGGGAAAACAACCCACGCCTAACGGCCATCGAAAGCAATTACGACGAAACCCAGCCCCAGCTGCGCGTCGATATCGATTATGAGCGCGCCGCCTCCTTAGGGGTTACCGTGACGGAGATAGGTCGCACGCTGGAAGTGCTGCTGGGAGGCCGTAACGTCACCCGCTATGTGGATAACGGTGAAGAGTACGATGTTATTGTAGAGGGTGACCGCAGCCGCCAAAACAGCCCGCGCGCGCTGGATAATATCCAGGTACGCTCGGCGCGCACCGGCGAACTCATCCCGCTGGCAAGCCTGGTGACGCTGTCTGATTTTGCCGGTGCCAGCACGCTGAACCGTTTTGACCGCATACGCGCGATTACCATTGAAGCTAACCTCGCCGATGGCTACCCGCTAGGCGAAGCGCTGGCCTACCTTCAAGACACCGCTGATACTATTCTACCGGAAGAGGTACAAACCAACGTGGCGGGGCCATCCCGAGATTTCCAGGAGGCAAGCGGCGCTACCATGTTCCTGCTGATTCTTGGCGCGGTGGTCGTCTTCTTGGTACTCGCGGCGCAGTTTGAAAGCCTGATTCACCCGTTTGTGATTATGCTCACGGTGCCACTGGCGATGAGCGGTGCGCTGCTCGCGCTGCTGCTCAGCGGCCAGTCGCTGAATATCTACAGCCAGGTAGGTTTAGTACTACTGATTGGTTTAGCGGCGAAAAACGGTATTTTAATCGTCGAGTTCGCCAACCAACTGCGCGATGAAGGCCAAGCGTTTCGTTCGGCGCTGATCGAGGCATCAGTCACCCGTCTGCGGCCTATTTTGATGACCGCCGTAACTACTATGGCCGGTGCCATTCCACTGATCATCTCCAGCGGGCCAGGGGCGGAATCGCGGTTGGTGATTGGCACGGTCATTATAGCCGGGGTGGGTGCAGCAACGCTGTTTACACTGTTTGTGGTACCGGTCGCCTACGACCTGCTGGCCCGCTATTCCGGTTCACCTGGGGCGGTGAAGCGCCAGCTCGAAGAGGAGATCGCCAACGCGCCTACGGCTCAACACACGCCGCTGGAGTCGCCAGAGCGATAAGTTAGCCATCAGAGAACGCCAAGGGCGCCCAAGAGGCGCCCTTATTATTTCAACATCCAACAGGCTATACTTATTCGCAGTCGCCGATACGCTCGCCTTCAATCGCGGTATTCATGGTCAGCTCACCCATGGGCGACTGGGTAAAAATATCCACGGTGCCTTCGATCTGCTCACCCATAAAGCGCATTTCGCCGTCGATGGTGGCTTCGCCGCCTTCAGCGCGGCATACCATGCTGTAGGAGAGGCCATCAGCACTCATATCCTGGTCAAGCAGTTCGCAGCCCTCTTCCTCTTCAATAAAGCCAAACTCAGCGCCATCCAACTCTTCCTGGGTAATGCACTGGCGCTCGGTTTCCGTTTGATCGGGAATCTGCATATCGCCGCTGACGCTGGTTACGCTGACGAATTCCCACTCGCCGGGCGTTACGTTGGGTGTATCTGCCTGGGCGACCATCGGGAAGGCCGCTAGGGCCGCAACTGCCATGTATCGTTTCATCATCGCTGTTATCTCGCTAGGTGATTCGGGAAAACCCGCCAATATCCTACCTGATTCGCTTATCAGGTGCCTGCTTACAAATAGCACTGCTACACTAGCAAACCATCATGCTTATCATGACACCAAGTGTCACGCTTAAAAGAGCAAACATCATGCAAGACGACGCCTTAGTTAATCACGACTTTCACTGTCCTTACTGTGACACGCCGCTCACCTTTGTGATCGACACCTCCCAAGGCAGCCACGACACTTGGGAAGATTGCCACCAGTGCTGCGCGCCCATTCAGCTTCAGGTCATTGTGTCGCCGATAACCGGTGAGCTAGACGCCGTCACCACCGGGCGTGATGACGACGTACTCTAAGCAAAAGCACTATCAGCATAAGCCCTATGAGCACAAGCTCAACGCTTAAGCACCCTCGCCTTGCTGCATCGCCGCCTGGCGCTTCGCCTCGCTACGGCGCATGAAGTACCACGCCAGCAACGTGGCTAACGACACCGTCAAAATGATCAGCGTCGCCAGCGCGTTGATCTTAGGCGATACCCCCATACGTACCGATGAGAACACCACCATTGGCAGCGTGTTGGCGCCTGGTCCAGAGACAAAGCTGGCGATCACCAAGTCATCCAGCGATAGCGTAAACGCCAGCAGCCAACCGGCAGCCAACGCAGGCGCGATCACTGGCAGCGTCACAAAGAAGAAGGTCTTGACCGGCGGTGAGCCTAAATCCATCGCCGCTTCCTCAATGGAGCGATCCACTTCACGCAAACGCGCGGCGACTACCACCGCCACGTAGGCGCTACAGAACGTGGTGTGGGCAATCCAAATGGTGGCCATGCCGCGGTCGGCGGGCCAGCCAATCAGCTGCGCCATTTGCACGAACAGCAGCAGCAGCGAAAGGCCGGTGATCACTTCCGGCATAACCAGCGGTGCCGTCACCATGCTCGAGAGCGCCGTTTTGCCGCGAAAATGACCGTAGCGCGTCATAACAAAGGCAGCGACCGTCCCCAGGCATACCGCCATACTCGCGGCAAAGAAAGCAATCTCCAGGCTGGTCCATACCGCCGACAGAATCTGCTGGTCACGGAACAGCTCGCCGTACCATTGGGTGGAGAACCCGGCCCATACCGTTACCAGTCGAGATTCGTTGAACGAATACACCACCAGCACCACCATGGGCAGGTACAGAAACAGAAGCCCCAACACCAGCATCACGGTGGTAAAACTTGGGCGTCGACGCGATCTCATCATTCTTCAAGCTCCCGTGACTGGTAGCGGTGGAACCACACAATGGGGACAAGCAACAGCAGCAACATCACCATGGCAAGCGCCGAAGCCACGGGCCAATCGCGGTTGAGGAAAAACTCTTCCCACAGCACTTTACCAATCATCAAGGTATCGGGGCCGCCCAGCAGCTCAGGAATCACGAACTCCCCGACCGCCGGAATAAACACCAGCATCGAACCTGCGATGATGCCCCCCATGGAGAGCGGCAGCGTGACTTTCAAGAATGTATTGAGCTTGCGTGACCCGAGATCCGATGCCGCCTCTAAAAGCGAATTATCCAACCGCGTCAGATGGGCATACAGCGGCAGCACCATAAACGGCAGGTAGGCGTAGACGATCCCCACAATGACCGAGAACTGGGTATTCATCATCCGCAGCGGTGAGTCGATAACGCCCAGCCCCATCAGCAGGTTATTGATCAGACCGCTATTGCTGAGAATCCCCATCCAGGCGTATACCCGAATCAGAAACGACGTCCACGAAGGCAGCATAACTAACAGCAGTAAAATCAGCTGCCAGCGCCCCGGTGCACGGGCCATGGCATACGCCATCGGATAGCCAATCAGCAAACACACTGCCGTTGCGACAAACGCCGTTTTAATCGACCCCCAGTACGCCGCGACATAGAGTGAATCGGACAACAGAAACAAATAGTTGCCCAGATTCAAAAAGATGTTCAACGTTTGGTCGGCGTACTCGACCAGTGGCCCATAGGGCGGTATGGCGATCACTGACTCCGACAGGCTGATTTTTAGCACCAGCGCAAATGGGAGCAGGAAAAACAGCGTGAGCCATACCAGCGGAAACGCAATCACGGCGCGTCGGCCTAGCTGCATCCGCTTGATCACGCCTGCAATGCGAGATGGCATCATAATAGGCAATCTCCTTTCAGCCCCCCGGGCATTAGCGGTTCAGCACGATAGCGCTATGGTCTTCCCAATAAACGTACACGCTATCCTCCCAGGTGGGGCGGTCGCCGCGACGCTCGGTGTTGGCCATGCTCACCTTGATCATTTTTCCTGAGGCAGTGCGCACGTAGTAAAGCGAATAGCCGCCCAAGTAGGCGATATCATCGACCTTACCCGCTTCCCAGTTATATTCAGACGTCGGCTGTTCGCGGGTAAGCCAGATCTTTTCAGGGCGCAGTGCCGCCCACACGCGGCGGTCGACCGCTTGGGTGGTGATACCGTGGTCGATGTAGATCGGCCGCGACAGCGCCGGTGATTCAATACGGCAGTGGTCGGCGGCATCTTCGATGATTTCGCCTTCAAACAGGTTCACCGTGCCCACAAATTCGGCCACCATGCGGCTGGCAGGGCTTTCGTAGATATCGACTGGCGAGCCCACCTGCTCAATCCAGCCATCGGCCATGATCGCCACGCGATCCGCCATGGTCATGGCCTCTTCCTGATCGTGAGTCACCATGATGCAGGTTACGCCTACCTGCTCGATGATCTCGACCACTTCCAGCTGCATTTCGGTGCGCAGCTTTTTATCCAGCGCGCCCATGGGCTCATCCAGCAATAACAGCTTGGGCCGCTTAGCGAGCGAGCGCGCCAAGGCCACACGCTGGCGCTGACCGCCGGAGAGCTGGTGGGGTTTACGTTTGGCGAAGCGCTCCATGTGCACTAGCTTGAGCATCTGGGCAACCCGCGCGTCGATTTCAGCTTTCGGCAGCTTGTCCTGCTTCAAGCCGAAGGCAATGTTCTGGGCCACGGTCATATGCGGAAAAAGCGCATATGACTGGAACATCATGTTGATGGGGCGTTTATGCGGCGGCATTTCGGTGATGTTTTCGCCACTTAGCAATATGCGCCCTTCGCTGGGCGTCTCGAACCCGGCCAGCATGCGCAGCAGCGTCGATTTGCCCGAGCCAGAGCCGCCGAGCAAGGCAAAAATCTCCCCGCGCTTTACCTGTAAATTCACGTCATCCACGGCAAGCGCATCATCAAAACGCTTGCTTAAACGCTTAACCTCTAAAACGATATCCTCAGCAAATCGAGGCGCCTTCCCCTGGGCACGTGCCGGCGGGATAGCTGCAGACGAAGAGGAGGAAGCATCGTTCGACAGGGGCGTAGTGACCATTCGCCACTCCCATCAAAAGGCCCGATTATTCGGGCGATAAAAGACAAACAGCGAGCCGGGCATCAGCCCGGCTCGCCGTCAGACGATGATTGGTATTAACGTCCAGATTTGACGCGGTTCCAGGTACGCGTACGGGCACGCAGAATATCCTGGGGCTTTTCCACTTGGACATACAGGTTCTGCATCACCTCGGTCTCTGGGTAGATCGCCGGGTCATTGAGCAGCTCATCGGAAAGGTATTCGTTTGCCGCCAGGTTCGGATTAGCGTAACGCACGTATTCGCTGATTTCAGCGGCAATTTCAGGGTCGAGGATGAAGTTGATGAACGCGTGAGCGTTTTCGGGGTTCGGGGCATCCGCCGGCACCGCCATCATATCAAACCAAAGTGCTGCGCCCTCTTTTGGGATGCTGTACCCAATGGTGAAGTCGCGGCCCGCTTCCTCGGCACGCGCAGCGGCCTGGAAGATATCGCCTGAGTAACCTGCGGCGACACAAATATCACCATTGGCGAGATCAGAAACATAGCGCGAAGAGTGGAAGTAGGTAATGTTATCGCGCACGCTGGCAATCAGTTCACCGGCGGCTTCGATATCTTCAACGCTCTCATCAAGAGGGTTCAAACCGAGATACACCATGGCGGGCGACAGCATTTCGTCGCCAGAATCGAGCATCGCCAGGCCGCAGCCCGCTTCACTCAGCTGGGTGGTAATCTCTGGGTCAAACAGCAGCGCCCAGCTATTTAACGGTGCGTCGTCACCAAGAATTTCGGTCACGCGCTCAACGTTATAGCCAATGCCGTTGGTGCCCCACATATAGGGAACCGAGTACTCGCTACCCTGATCGATGGTTTCAAGATTAGCCATCAGCTCCGGGTTAAGGTTATCCAGATTAGGCAGCAGCTCATGATCCAGCGCCTGAAACACGCCTGCCCTTAATTGGCGGGTAAAGTAATAGGTAGAGGGCACCACTACGTCGTAGCCAGAACGGCCGGACAGCAGCGCTGCGTCAAGAATTTCGTTGCTATCATAAACATCATAGGTCACTTCTATACCGGTGCGCTCGGTAAACTTCTCCAGCGTTTCCGGAGCAATATAGTCTGACCAGTTATATACCCGCACTTCATCAGCGTGGGCAGCAGCGGCCGCTACGGCAAAAGAGATGGCCGTAACGGCCCCTGAAAGTTTTTGGATGTTCCCCATTTACCTGCTCCTTAAATGTAAAGTCCACATCACCCACAGCCCACGTTCACTATACGGCTGCCTGCTAACGGATGACTCAGTGTGCCAATCCCGTCCAGCTGAAAACAGCGTAGGCGATTATCGCAGCCGTGCGAATTTTGCGGTGCAGTGACGTCTACCGCAAGAGTAACTTAAAAATTCTTGTATTAGGCATAGAGTGCCCCCACTTCAGGTTTCGCGACAGATGGCAAAACCCGGCGATAGTAATGCCCTATTGGAAAGATTCATTTTTTCAATTTTAGCTATTAGTCGTACCTTGATACCATCTGTTGTAAATCTTTCCACTGCCATTCACCTTTTATGGAGATGTTATAAATGTCTTTGATCAACACTGAAGTAAAACCGTTTAAAGCGACTGCTTACTTGAACGGCGAATTTATCGACGTTACTGAAGCAGATATGAAAGGTCAGTGGTCTATTTTCTTCTTCTACCCGGCTGACTTTACCTTTGTCTGCCCGACCGAACTTGGCGACCTGGCCGACAACTACGCTGAATTTAAAAAGCTGGGTGTTGAAATCTACAGCGTATCTACCGACACCCACTTCACGCACAAAGCGTGGCACGACAGCTCTGAAACCATCGGTAAACTGCAGTACCCGATGATTGCTGACCCGACTCTGCAAATTTCTCGCAACTTCGAAGTTCTGATCGAAGAAGCCGGTTTGGCTGAGCGCGGCACGTTCGTTGTTGATCCGGATGGCAAAATCCAGATCGTTGAAATCAACGCAGGCAACATCGGCCGTAATGCTGAAGAACTGCTGCGTAAAGTAAAGGCTGCTCAGTACGTTCGTGAAAATCCGAACGAAGTGTGCCCGGCTAAGTGGAAAGAAGGCGAAGAGACCCTTGCCCCGTCTCTGGATCTCGTAGGCAAAATTTAAACCGCCTACCGCTGTCGCGCTTGAGTTAAATCGCTGTTGATTTAACCCATTAGACAGCCTGACACCCGGGCTTTTGCCCGGGTGTTTCGTTTAAACACCGATGTCATTGTTACCGTTTTCCCTAGCGCCTAGCTGTTTATCTATCGATTGACGGCAGCATTTTAGGTTGAGAACTATCTACTGCTGACTGCGAGGAAGCCACTGTCATGCTGGACGCCAATTTAAAAAATCAGTTGAAAGCTTACCTGGAAAAAGTGACTCAACCGTTCGAGATCGTTGCGTCCCTCGATGACGGTGCCAAGTCACGGGAATTGCTGGGCCTGCTGGAAGATATCAGCAGCCTCACCGATAAAATTACTCTGCATAGCGACGGGCAAGACAGCCGCACCCCGTCGTTTGCGATTAACCGCCCCGGCGAAGAGACCGGCGTGGTGTTTGCAGGCATCCCCATGGGCCACGAGTTCACCTCGCTGGTACTGGCGCTGCTGCAAGTGGGTGGCCATCCGCCCAAGACCTCTCAAGAGCTGCTGGATCAAATTAAAGACCTCGACGGCGAGATGCAGTTTGAGACCTACTACTCGCTCTCCTGCCAGAACTGCCCAGATGTCGTGCAGGCGCTAAACCTGATGGCGATCTTCAACCCCAACGTGCGCCACGTGGCCATCGACGGCGCGCTGTTCCAGGATGAAGTTGAATCGCGCGAAATTATGTCGGTGCCCAGCATCTACCTTAACGGCAAGCCGTTTGATCAAGGCCGTATGACCCTTGAGCAGATTCTGGCCAAAGTGGATACAGGCGCTGCCGAGCGCGAAGCGAAGAAGCTGAGCGAAAAAGCCGCCTTCGATACGCTGGTGATTGGCGGCGGCCCGGCAGGCGCTTCAGCCGCTATCTACTCTGCCCGTAAAGGCATCAACACCGGCGTTGCCGCCGAGCGCTTTGGCGGCCAGGTAGCCGACACCATGGGCATCGAGAACTTTATCTCCGTGTCTCATACCGAAGGCCCCAAGCTTGTCAGCGCCCTTGAAGAGCACGTCAAAGAGTACGAAGTCGACGTGATGAACCTGCAGCGCGCCACAACGTTCAAGGCAGCGGAAGCCGAAGGCGGCCTGCATGAAGTCACGTTTGAGTCTGGCGCGAAGCTGAAGAGCAAAACCCTGGTACTGGCCACCGGTGCCCGCTGGCGTGAGATGAACGTGCCCGGCGAGCAGCAGTACCGCAACAAGGGCGTTGCCTACTGCCCCCACTGCGATGGCCCGCTGTTTAAAGGCAAGCGCGTTGCGGTGATTGGTGGCGGCAACTCCGGCGTTGAAGCGGCTATCGACCTGGCGGGCATTGTCGGCCACGTCACGCTGGTTGAGTTCATGGGTGAAATGCGCGCCGACGCGGTGCTGCAGAAGAAGCTGAAAAGCCTGCCCAACGTCGACATTGTGCTGAATGCCCAAACCACGGAAGTGACCGGCGACGGCAGCCGCGTTAACGGCCTGACCTACAAAGACCGCAACACCGATGAGATTAAAAACATCGCGTTGGAAGGCATCTTTGTGCAGATTGGCCTGGTGCCCAACACCGAGTGGCTGAAAGGCTCGCCGATTGAAATGTCGCCCCGTGGCGAGATCATTGTCGATGCCCACGGCATGACCTCAGTGCCCGGCGTGTTTGCCGCAGGCGATGTCACCACCGTACCCTACAAACAGATCATTATTGCCATGGGTGAAGGTGCTAAAGCCTCGCTAGGCGCTTTCGACTATCTGATTCGTAATTAACTAGCCGGAGGGGCGGCCTATGCCCCTCTGGATCGTTCCTTTTGACGTACAAGACCGTGACGTCACGCCCGCTAACGTGCTTAGCGGGCGTTTTTTTAGCTGTGGGTTTTATACGAAGGCGTCATGAACGAGCGCAACACACCGGGCAAGCAGGATCTCTGGGCACTTGAAAATGGCGCCACTGGCCGCTCAAGCCATCGAACGTGGATAAGCCTTGATGCGGTGTCCCCGCGCCGCTGAGCAGCTTGAACGCCTCAACCGCCTGGAAGCAGCCGATTAGCCCTACCAAGGGCGCCATGACACCACTTTCAGCACAGCTAAGGGCTTCGTCATCGCTATCATCTGGGGGGTAAAGGCAAGCATAACAAGGGCTCTCTGCGTCGCGGGGGTCAAATACCGCCAGCTGGCCCGAAAAGCGAATCGCCGCACCAGAAATCAGCGGTACGCCTGCTTGCTGTGCGGCAGCATTAATCGCGTAGCGGCTCGAAAAACGATCAGTGCAGTCCAGCACGGCGTCTGCCGACGCTACAAGGGCCTGTAACGGCTCGCCTACGGCATGCTGTTCCACCGCCACTACCTGGCAGTCAGGGTTCAACGCTTCCATACTGGCTTTTGCTGAACACGCTTTGTTTACGCCGATGCTTGCCTGCTGGTGAGCGATTTGCCGCTGCAGGTTAGAAAGCTCCACCTCATCTGCATCCGCAATGGTAATACGCCCAATGCCCGCTGCCGCTAAATAGAGTGCTGCAGGCGACCCCAGGCCACCCGCGCCGATAATCAGCACATGGGCGCTTCGCAGGCGCTCCTGTCCGTCAATATCCACTTCAGGCAACATAATTTGGCGGCTATAGCGCAGCAGCGCCTGATCATCCATCATCGGCTTACTTATCCTCAAATTCCTCGAAGTCGGGAACGTGCAGGCTGAAGCTCTCTTTCACTTCTTCCATCACCACGTAGCTTTTTGACTCTTTCACGCCGGGTAGGGTCAGCACCACATCGCCCAGCAGCTGACGGTAAGCCGCCATTTCAGGAATGCGACACTTCAAAATGTAATCAAATTGCCCAGAGACCAAATGGCACTCCTGAATCTGTGGGAGCGTCTCTACCGCACGGCGGAACTCGTCAAAAACGGCAGGCGACTGCGTTTCCAGACTAATTTCGACAAATACCAATAGGTTAGCCTTCAACGCACGCGGATCGAGAATCGCTTGATAACCGCGAATAATCCCCGCTCGCTCCAGACGTTTAACGCGCTCTAAGCAAGGGGTTGTGGATAAGCCAACTTCAGATGCTAAATCGACGTAGGAAATGCGCGCATTTTCCTGCAGACAGCGCAAAATTTTAAGATCGATACGGTCCAGCGTTCTATTTTTAGGTTTCATAGCAGGATCCAATACTTATAAATCAGGCAGTTATTTGAAATGCCCCAGGGTAACCCGTTCATGGCCGCCGATGTCTTGCACGCTTTCAACGCTTTGATAGCCCGCTTGCTTGAGTGCTTGACGCACGCTGGGAGCCTGTTGATAACCGTGTTCTAGCGCCAGCCAGCCGCCGGGTGTGAGATAGGCTTTTGCTGTTGTAATCACGTGCAGCAGATCTGCCATGCCGTCAGCCGCCGCTACCAGCGCCGAACGTGGCTCAAAGCGGACATCACCCTGGGCTAAGTGCGGGTCATCAGCTGCAATATAAGGCGGGTTACTCACAATGATGTCAAACGTCGCAGCAGATGCAGGGAGCGCCAAAGCGCTAAACCAGTCGCTCACCAGAAAAGTGGCGTTTGTAATGTTGAGTGAACCTGCATTTTGGGTCGCCAGCGCCACCGCTTCCGGTCGTATATCCGCCCCGACCACCTTCCAGCCAGGCTTTTCACTGGCAAATGCCAGCGCGATGGCACCTGTTCCCGTGCCTAAGTCGAGCAGCCTGCCCGTTGATGTTTGCGCCCGCGCCAAGGCGGCTTCTACTAACGTTTCAGTATCGGGCCGAGGAATCAGCGTGGTGGGGGACGTGGCCAGCGGCAGTCCCCAAAACTCCCTTACACCGGTTAAGTAGGCCACCGGCTGGCCCTGGGCGCGAGCGGCAATGAGTGCCTCAAAACGTGCATGCTCCCAAGTAGGGCACTCCCTGTCGCCCCAGGTATAAAGCCATGTGCGGCTGTGACCAGTGGCGAATTCCATCAGCACTTCAGCATCTAATCGAGGCGATGGTGAACCGGCCAGCTGCAGCCGCTGAGCGGCGTTATTCAACAAGGCGTCGAACGTCATTAAGCGTCCTGCAGTGCCGAGAGCTGTTCCGCCTGATACTCGTGGATCAGCGGCTCAATCACCTCATCAAGCTGTTCGCCGCTCACCACTTCGGTCAGCTTGTAAAGCGTCAGGTTGATGCGGTGATCGGTAATGCGCCCCTGAGGAAAGTTATAAGTACGAATACGCTCGCTACGATCCCCAGAGCCTACCAAGGAGCGGCGGGCATCGGCCTGCTCCTGGCGCTGGGAGTCCACCGCATTGCGCTTGAGCTTGGCGGCCAGCAGCGACATCGCTTTAGCGCGGTTTTTGTGCTGGCTGCGCTCCTCCTGGCATTCTACTACCACGCCGGAAGGTAGGTGGGTAATGCGAATCGCGGAGTCGGTGGTGTTAACGTGCTGGCCACCTGCCCCGCTTGAACGGTAGGTATCCACGCGCAAATCGGACGGATTAATGTCAATGTCACCCACGTCATCCACTTCCGGCATCACTGCGACGGTACAGGCCGAGGTGTGAATGCGCCCCTGGGACTCAGTGGCCGGTACCCGCTGCACCCGATGCGCGCCCGATTCAAATTTCAGCCGTGCGTAGACGCCATCGCCTTTGACTCGGGAGATGACTTCTTTATACCCCCCATGCTCACCGTGGTTGGCACTCACCACCTCAACTCGCCAGCCGCGCTTTTCCGCATAGCGGGAGTACATGCGGAAAAGATCGCCCGCAAAGATAGCCGCTTCATCGCCACCGGTACCTGCCCGCACTTCTAAAAACACGCCGCGACCGTCGTCTGGGTCTTTCGGAATCAGTAGACGCTTGAGCTCACTATCAAGCGCCTCCAACTGCTCGCGCCCCTCGGTGATTTCCAGCTCCGCCAGCTCACGCATTTCCGGATCGCTATCGCGGCTGAGCTGTTCCGCCTCGTCAATACTGACTTCAACCTCACGATAACGCTGCCAAGTCGCCACCAGCTCTTCCAGCTCAGCATATTCACGGGAGTAGTCACGAAAACGTTGCTGGTTGTTAATCACCTCAGGATCAGACAACAGCATTGCCAGCTCTTCAAAGCGGTCGGTAAAACTATCTAAGCGTTGGCGCAAAGTCTCTTTCATGCGGGTGTATCATCCTTCTGGCGTTTTACCGGGCGAGCAGGCTGCTCAAAGACAGGCTTAGTAGGTAGCAACAAGTGCGGCACGGCGTTCAGCAATTCGTGGTTTTCCTGGGAGGCTGCTTCGCGTAGCGCTAGCGTTGGGTGATGCATCAAGCGATTCGCTAATTGATGTGCCATGCGCTCAATAACTTTCGCGGGGTCTTCTCCGCGCGCCAAGCGCTCAAGCGCTTGTTCCCGCGAGTGATCGCGTATTGCCTCACCGTGACGGCGGTAGTCGCGAATCAGCTCACCGCCTTTGCGAATACGGCGCTCGTGTAGCCAATGACCAACCCCATGTTCAATCAGTGATTCAGCTTGGTCGGCGGCTACTTGTCGATGGCGTCGGTTCTCTTCGATCACCTCTTCCAAGTCATCAACGGTATAGAGAAACACATCCGCTAGCTCACCCACTTCCGGTTCGATATCGCGCGGCACGGCGATATCCACCATGAAAACCGGGCGATGGCGGCGCTTTTTCAGCGCTCGCTCGACCATTCCTTTGCCCAAAATAGGCAGCGGTGATGCAGTAGAGGAGATGACAATATCGGCAAACTCAAGGGCATCGGGAATTTCAGACAGCGTAATCGCCGTGCCACCTAGCGGCGAAGAGACCTGCTCAGCGCGTTCACGGGTACGGTTTGCCACCGTTAACTGGCGCACGCCCGCTTCATGAAGATGGCGCGCCACCAGCTCGATGGTCTCTCCGGCGCCAATGAGCAGCGCACGGGCACGGCTAAAGTCATCAAAAATTCGGCTAGCCATACTGACGGCGGCATAAGCCACCGATACCGGATTTTTACCAATACCCGTTTCTGTACGCACCTGCTTAGCGACGGCAAACGTGTGCTGAAAAAGGCGCTCCAACTCGCCGCCCAAGCCTTTGGCTTGACGCGCTTGCTGATAGGCCTCTTTTAACTGCCCGAGAATTTGCGGCTCACCCAGCACCATAGAATCCAGACCAACAGCGACACGCATTAAATGGCGGGCAGCATCGTTGTCTAGATAGTGGTAGGCACATCGGGAAAGATCTTCGACACGCAAGTTATGGAAACGCCCAAGCCAATCCAGCACAACCTGCTCACCAGCGGCATCCGTCACGCAGTAAAGCTCGGTACGGTTGCACGTCGATAGCACGGCTGCTTCGTTGATTTGTGGCAAGCTACGCAGTTCCGCCAACGCGCTTTCCAGCTGCGTCGGCGTAAAAGCCACCTGCTCGCGCACGGCCACACTGGCCGTACGATGATTTATTCCCAGGGCAAGAAGCGTCATTCGATAGGCGTCTTTGCTAGTAGATGGGTCGTCACGTCACTCGTCTATGTGTCTCGGGCTTGCTAAGTAAGCCAATTAGGCGCCGCAGTTAAGAAATTGCGCTAACGCCACTCTTTTTCAAGGTAGAATATTCTATCACAGCACTGCATGTTCTGGCCCACACCACTTTGCCGCAGGCAACCAAGCCGCTATGCTGAGCACTCGGCCACTTGATCGAGAGACGCATGCCCCTTCGCGCCACATTACTGGGTTTAACCCCACTGCCATTGGTTACCACGCTACTCTTACTAAGTGGCTGCCAAACCTCAGCTTCTTATACAGAGGACGGGGTACCTACCTATTCAAGCGACCCCATGCAGTCGGCGCCACCTATTACCCGTGGACTTGATGCAGCCGGGCTGCGCGCACTGCTGACCGCAGAATTTGCGGGCCAACGAGGTGATTACCGTACCGCTAGTCAAGGCTACCTAGAAGCAGCCCAACGCTACAGTGCACCGGCGCTTGCTGAACGCGCCACCTTTGCCGCCCGATTTGGCAACGACATTGCGTTAATAGAAGCCTCTGCACTGCGCTGGCGTGAGCTCTCTCCAACGGCTGAAGCGCCTAACCGCCTGCTGGCAACCCTTTCGTTACAGCGCGGCGACTGGTACGACAGCCTAGAGCAGCGTCTGACTATCACCCAAGCAGGTGGCAATGGCGAAATCGCGGCCTTTGCTGAAATCGCCGTTGCTGAAGAAGCCCCCCTAAACCTACTTATCCAGCCACTGCGGTCACACCTCGCGCAACCCAACGCCGATCAGCTTGAGTTTCATAGCGACGTGCTGCTTGGCACGGCGCTTATTGAAGCAGCTCTTGGCGACGTAGACCAAGCCCAGCAACGCCTTGAGCAGGTTGCCCAGCGAGAACCCGCCTCCGCCCCGCTATGGCTTGCCAAGGCGCGCCTTGCCTTAGAAACCGGCAATCACCAAACAGCGCAGCGAGCAGCCCAAGCGGGGCTTGAACTCGCACCTGATGATGTCCGCTTTGTGCTGATGCTGGCTCAAGCAGAAATTCGCCTAAACAACATTACCGCTGCCGAAGAGCAAACGAACACGCTACTGGAAAACCACGGCGGCAATCAGGATCTGCGCATTGCGCTCGCCCAACTATATTTGGAGGAGGGCCACAGCGAGCCAGCCTACCGGCTACTCCAGCCACTCATTGGCCAAGACACCGTTCCCAACATTGCTTACTACTTACTTGGTGCCATTGCTCAGTCTCAGGGTGAAATTGACGATGCCCTGCTCTACTACCGGCAGGTGCGCAGTGGCGATGAGTTTCTGCCCGCGCGCGCAACGGCAGCGCGCATGTTGATAGAAGACAATCGATTGCTGGATGCACGCGCACTACTGCGCATTGAACGGATGCGCCACGATGACTATTTCGGTGACCTTGTGCTGCTCGAAGTGCAGCTTCTTGATGAACTTGGGCTTGAGGACGAGGCCACCGAGCTGCTTAACCGAGAGGTAACCCGCACCCCAGACGACACAACGCTACTCTATTTACGCGCAATGCGCTTTTGGGAAGCGGGCGACGTTGCCGCCATGGAGCAGGATTTACGCCAGATTTTGCGCACCGACCCAAACGACGCAATGGCACTTAATGCGCTGGGCTATACCCTCGCGGACCTTAACGTGCCAGGGCGCTTAGAAGAAGCGCGCGAACTCATAGAGCGCGCCTACGAAGCCGACCCGGAAAATCCCGCAATACTGGATAGCATGGGGTGGGTCTACTTTCGGCTTGGCCAGCCTGAAGAAGCGCTTGCCTGGCTGGAAAGTGCCTACGCGCAAATGCCTGACCAGGAGATCGCCGCCCACCTCGCGGAGGTTTTGCACGCACTCGGACGCAGTGATGAAGCACGCCGCCTAATTCAGCAAATACGCCAACGCACCGGTCAACACCCACAAATTGATGAGCTACTTGAGCGCCATCCTGAACTAACGCCCATAGAAGCGCCCTAACGCTTGCCTTATTCGTCGTGCTGCACGCACCTTTATCACACAACACTGACACGGAGTTTGTTTATGTTGACCACACATCTTGGCGCTTTACGCTCACGCACTTCCTGTTTTTTCAAAGCCAAGCGTACCGCTCGCCTTTGGTTAACCAGCATGGCACTACTGACGCTTGCAGGTTGTGCCAGCCAAGCGCCGGTCGATGAAAGCGGCCGTCAAGCCGGCCAATGGGAGCGCCAGCAAGCCGATGTTGAAGCGTTTGACACCTGGACAATGGTCGGCAAAGCAGGACTGAGGACGCCCGAGGAAAACACCAGCGCCAACCTAGATTGGAACCAGCACCCACACTATTTCCGCATGCTGATTAGCGGGCCCTTTGGCGGAGGACGTAGCGTGCTCGAAGGCCGCGAAGGTCGCTTCTCGCTTTCCACTAGCGACGGCCGCTTTGAGGCAGAAACTCCTGAAGCCTTAATGGAAGAACAGTTAGGGTGGTCACTGCCGGTAAGCGCCATGCCCGACTGGGTGCGCGGCCTACCCGACGACCACGAAAGCTACCAGCTTGAAACCGACGAACTTGGCTTCCCCAACTTCCTGCAGCAAGACGGCTGGGAAATCAATTATCGCGACTGGGAACAGGTAGAAGGCATGTGGCTACCGCGTCGTTTAGTCATGAACTACGGTGATGTGCGTATCACTCTGGTTGTTAACCAGTGGCAAGCCACCTAACAGAAAGCGAAAGGCTGGCGGCACACGCCAGCCCTCTTTCTTACATTTACATATGTTTAGCCAGTAGAGAGATGGCATGCCCGCAGCACCCCGCACACTCACCCTGCCCGCCCCGGCCAAGCTAAATCGTATGCTGCATATTGTGGGTCGTCGACAAGACGGTTACCACGAGCTGCAAACCCTGTTTCAAATTATCGACCTCTGCGACTACCTGAGCATCACCCTTCGCCAAGATGGCGTTATCGAACTCATCACACCCATGGATGGCGTCGCCCACGCTGACAACCTGATCGTAAGAGCAGCTACGTTATTGCAGCAGGCCAGCGGCACTCCTCTAGGAGCGTCCATCATGATTGAAAAGCACCTGCCCATGGGCGGCGGTCTGGGAGGCGGCAGCTCCAACGCCGCCACTGTTCTCAAAGGGCTCAACCGGCTCTGGCAGCTGGGGCTTAGCGACACCACCCTGGCTGAGCTAGGAATAACGCTAGGTGCTGATGTCCCCGTGTTTATTCACGGCCGCAGCGCGTGGGCGGAGGGCGTGGGCGAACAGCTAACCCCCATTACCTTAGACACCCCGTGGTTTGTGGTCATTCACCCCCATGTTAGCGTGTCTACCAGGAAGGTCTTTCAAGACCCAGAATTGACACGCGACAGCCACCCCATTACTATGGCGCGCGCATTGCAGGGGGGAGCGCCGGAGTGGCGCAACGACTGTGAAGCCATCGTCAAAAAACGCTACCCGCCCATTGCGGAAGCGCTTGACTGGCTTGCGCAGTATGCACCTAGCCAGCTGACCGGTACCGGCGCCTGTTTGTTTGCGGCTTTTGATTCACAGCAAGCCGCTCAAGCTGTCGCCGCTGAACTGACCGGCCAACACTGGCACGCATGGGTAGCACGCGGGCTCAACACCTCTCCCCTACAAGATGCTCTGGGCTGCTGAAAGCGCCCGGTCATCGCATTAGGTTATTGCTGGGGTATCGCCAAGTGGTAAGGCACCGGTTTTTGGTATCGGCATTCCCAGGTTCGAATCCTGGTACCCCAGCCAACCCTGATGTTGATCTGCGTTTTCTCCCCTGATCCCCAACACTGCAAAGGTGGCTGCGCGTGTCAAAATTGATGGTCTTCACCGGGAATGCCAATCCCGAACTCGCTCAAAAGATTGCCGAGAGCTTGGACAGCCGTATGGGTAACGCGACGGTTGGTCAGTTCAGCGACGGCGAAATCGCGGTCGAGATCAATGAGAACGTGCGCGGTAAGGATGTTTTCATCCTTCAATCCACCTGCGCACCGACGAATGACAACCTAATGGAACTGATTCTGATGGTGGACGCCCTGCGTCGCGCCTCAGCCGCCCGTATTACCGCGGTAGTTCCCTATTTTGGCTATGCTCGCCAGGATCGTCGTGTTCGCTCCGCCCGCGTTCCCATCTCAGCAAAAGTGGTTGCTGATATGATGGTAAAAGCCGGCGTTGACCGCGTTATGACCATGGACCTGCATGCTGACCAAATCCAAGGTTTCTTCGACGTACCGGTTGATAACGTCTACGGCTCCCCCATTTTGCTTGACGACATCGAGCGCCAAAACTACAGCGACCTGGTTGTTGTTTCCCCCGATGTGGGCGGCGTTGTACGTGCTCGCGCGATTGCAAAACAGCTTAACGCTGACTTGGCCATTATTGACAAACGTCGCCCTCAGGCTAACCAAGCCCAGGTCATGCATATCATCGGCGAAATTGAAGGCCGCACCTGTGTGGTTGTCGATGACATGATCGATACGGCTGGCACGCTATGCAAAGCCGGTGAAGCGTTAAAAGACCATGGCGCGGCTCGCGTTGTGGCCTATGCGACCCACCCGATTTTGTCTGGCCCTGCGGTTGACAATATTACCAACTCTGTTCTGGACGAAGTTGTCGTGACCGACACAATTCCACTCTCTGACTATGCACGTCGGAGTGGAAAAATTCGTCAACTGAGCGTTGCAGGCCTAATTGCGGAAGCGATCCGCCGGGTAAGCAACGAAGAATCTGTCAGCGCGATGTTCCATTAAGCGACTGACGACATAGCCCTTACCTAAGGGCCCTGGGAGCGTCGCTGCCTGGTCGCGGTCAGCGGCGCTTCCTTACTTAAACTAAGAGGCAATTCCATGTCTGATTTTATCCTGAAAGCCAGCGTTCGTAACGACCTGGGGAAAGGTGCGAGCCGCCGCCTGCGTCGTGCGAACCAACAAGTTCCGGCCGTTGTTTACGGCGGCGAGAAAGGCGCTCAATCAATCTCTGTAGAAAAAACCGCTTTCTACAAGGCGATCGAAGATGAGTCCTTCTTCTCTTCCGTTATCAAGCTGGTTATCGACGGAACTGAAGAGCAAGTGGTTGTTCGTGACCTGCAGCGTCACCCGTTCAAGCCGCTGCTAACCCACGCCGACTTCCTGCGTGTTGACGCCACTCACGAAATCACCATGAACGTGCCGCTGCACGTGGTGAACGAAGAGAAATGCGTGGGCATCAAAGACCAAGGCGGTGAACTGCACGTTCTGGCCAACGAAGTGGCGATCAGCTGCTTGCCGAAAGACCTTCCTGACTTCCTGGAAGTGGACATCAGCAACGTTGAGCTGGGCACCACCCTACACCTGTCTGACCTTACCCTACCGGCTGGCGTCACCTCTGTTGACCTGTCGCACGGTGAAGATCACGACAACGCCGTTCTGAGCATCACCAAAGTGAAAGTACGCGGCGGCGATGACGAAGAAGGCGAAGAAGGTGAAGAAGAGTCCAGCGCTGAGTAAGCGCCGGTAAGCTAACGCTGCGTTGATGGGGCTCCGCTCGAAGCCCCGTCAGCAGCGTTTAGCTTAAGCTGCCCTGGCAGCTTAAGGATGTTAAAATCAAGCGCTTCGGCGCTTGATTTTTTTTGCAGCTTACCAACTAGCGCAGCTGCGCTGCGCACTATCGCCGACACGAGTCAATATTTCTCCCAGACGTTTTTGGAGGTGGGACAATGAGCCAGGTAACGGCCATTATCGGGCTGGGCAATCCCGGTGCAGAGTATGACGCCACGCGCCACAACGCTGGTTTTTGGCTAGTAGACGCTATCGCACGCAGCGCCCATACTGAGCTTCGCCCTGAGAAGAAGTTTTTAGGGCTCTATGCCAAAGCGCGTATTGGCAACCAGGATGTTCACCTTCTCAATCCCACCACCTTTATGAATCGCAGCGGTGCTGCCGTGGCGGCCCTTGCTCAGTTCTTCAAACTGACGCCTGAGAATTTACTGGTCGCTCATGACGAGCTAGACCTCCCGCCAGGACAGGCACGCTATAAAACCGGCGGCGGGCATGGTGGGCACAATGGCCTGCGCGACATTATTAGCGCGTTAGGCAATCAAAATCAGTTTCACCGAGTCCGCATTGGCATTGGACACCCCGGCGAAGCGCGTCAGGTTACTAACTATGTGCTGGGACGCCCAGGCAAAGCGGAGCTGAACGCCATTGAGCACGCTCTGGATGAGTGCCAAGCCACCCTACCCTTTGCATTAACAGGCGAATGGGCCAAAGCCATGAACCGCCTACATAGCGTAAAATAGTAGCACCCTCTTTTTTCAATTTCGGCAGCGCCCTTTTTAATGGCGCTGCCCTAGCGGCCAGGAAATTATTTATGGGCTTTAACTGCGGCATCGTCGGCCTACCCAACGTAGGTAAATCCACGCTTTTCAATGCGCTGACAAAATCAGGTATTGATGCGGAAAATTTCCCGTTCTGCACCATTGAACCTAACGTGGGTATCGTCCCGATGCCCGACCCGCGTCTGGACGCGCTGGCGGCGATCGTCAAGCCGCAGAAAATACTGCCCACTACGATGGAGTTTGTGGATATCGCCGGCCTCGTCGCGGGCGCATCAAAAGGGGAAGGCTTAGGTAACAAATTCCTGGCTAACATCCGCGAAACACAGGCGATCGCCCACGTGGTGCGCTGCTTTGATAACGATAACGTTATCCATGTTGCCAACCAGGTCGACCCCCGTGCCGACATTGAAACGATCAATATTGAGCTAGCGCTGGCCGACCTAGATACCGTCGAAAAAGCCAGCCAGCGCCTGCAGCGCGCTGTAAAAGGTGGAGATAAAGACGCCACGGCCACCAAAGCCGTGCTCGATAAAATTCAGCCCCACCTCGCCGAAGGCCAGCCGCTGCGTAGCTTCGAGCTCACCGACGATGAAAAGCAGCAAGTGAAGAGCTTTGGCTTCTTGACACTCAAACCCACCATGTACATTGCCAACGTCAATGAAGATGGCTTTGAGGACAATCCTTACCTGGATATCGTCAACGAAATTGCCGCTGAAGAAGGCGCCGTCGTGGTGCCGGTATGCAACCAGCTTGAGGCCGAAATTGCCGAGCTGGATGACGAAGAGCGCAGCATGTTCCTAGCTGAAATGGGCATGGAAGAGCCGGGGCTTGATCGCGTGATTCGTGCAGGCTATGCATTGCTCGGCCTACAAACGTATTTCACCGCAGGTGTAAAAGAAGTACGCGCCTGGACAGTGAAACAAGGCGCCAGCGCACCTGAAGCGGCAGGGGTTATTCACACCGACTTCCAGAAAGGCTTTATTCGCGCCGAAGTCATCGCCTATGACGATTACGTCACGCTTGGCGGTGAGCAAGGTGCCAAGGATGCAGGCAAGTGGCGCTTAGAAGGCAAAGAGTACATCGTGAAAGATGGCGATGTTATCCACTTCCGGTTTAACGTCTAGGCTTGAGCTGCAAAATTTCTTGACGGGCACCAGGGCAGCGAGTATCATTCGCCCCCGTTGAATGGCTACGTAGCTCAGCTGGTTAGAGCACATCACTCATAATGATGGGGTCCCCTGTTCAAATCAGGGCGTAGCCACCAATACCGAATTAAGCCAGTAAAAGCCCGCTGACATCGTCAGCGGGCTTTTTCGTTTAGCAACAGTTGTTACCTACCAAGCCTTCAGCATAACTGGGGACGATTTAGAAACGCCGTTAATGCCAGGGTAAGATAATCAACATCTTTTGTACCGGCCGTCTCGCGAATGGAGTGCATTGCCCACTGAGGCAGTCCAACATCAATGGTAGGCACACCCACTTCGGTGGCGGTAATCGGCCCAATAGTGCTGCCACAGCCCATATCCGCGCGAGTCACAAATGACTGCACTGGCACCTCTGCTTGACGACAAACATCGCGGAACAATGCTCCTGTAACGCTGTTCGTTGCATAGCGCTGGCTAGCATTTACTTTGATCACCGGGCCGCCGTTAATTGCAGGCCCATGACGCTCATCGTGTTTATCTTTGAAGTTAGGGTGTAGCGCGTGAGCGTTGTCGCAAGAAATCATCAATGACGCCTGAATCAGCTGTATAAGCGACTCTTCTGAGCCACCGCCCATCTGCGCGTTCAGACGCTTCAACACATCCCCCAAAAATGGCCCCTGGGCACCACAAGCGCTCGCACTACCCACTTCTTCGTGATCATTCGCAACCAGTAAAGCACCCTGCTGCGCATCGCAATCGAGCAGCGCCTCCAGGCCCACGAAACACGACAGCAGGTTATCCAGCCTCGCACTGGCCACCAGCTCTTGGCGCAGACCAACCAACGAGGGGGGCTGAACATCATAAAAACTCAGCTCAAAATCCACCACCTCCACCGCACGCAGCCCGTGCTGCTCTTCTAGCCACTGCGCTAGCAGATCATTCAGCTTGGAAGTATCGCTCTGCATTAGCACCGGCGACATCTGCGTTTGCGGGTTAATAACACGCCCTGCATTCACCTCGCGATCCAAGTGTATCGCCAAGCTTGGAATCATCGCGATCGGGCGGTCAACGTTGAGCAGCACGCTCTCTAGGCGACCATCGGCGTGGCGCACGTGTACCCGCCCTGCCAAGCCTAAATCGCGGTCAAACCAAGGGGCTAACAGCACCCCGCCATACACTTGCACCCCAAGCTGCAGCCAGCCAGCGGCATACTGCGTTGCATTAGGTTTTAAATGCAGCCCCGGGCTATCGGTGTGGGCACCCAACATGCGCAGGCTGGTTAGCGCTCCAGCAGGTAGCTGAAAAGCAATAATTGAGGAGTCGTTGCGCGTCACGTAGTAACGCTTTCCTGGCACCAGCTGCCAGTTCGATGACTCCTCCAGGCGCTGAAAGCCCGCTTGCTCCAAACGCTGCGCCATACTGCGAGTCGCGTGCCATGGCGTGGGCGACTGCTGCAAAAAATCGCACAGCCGCGTTAAACGTTCCGCGTTGAAAGCCTCGGACATGGAATTCCTCATAACAGTAATGATTGAGTCTCACAGGGGAAATGACCTGCTACAATGCTCCCTCGGCCTACGCAACTCATAGGCTATCTGCGGGTCTAGGGAAGAACGAGTTTACACAAATCCGGGAGAGCTTGACTGATGAGCTTGTTTGCAACGCTTTCACGCTCGGTTGCCCTTGCCATGATGCTGGTTATCACCAGCCCGGCAGCGCTGGCGCAACTCGCGCCGACCGACGAACAACGCCAAGCGGCAGTAGAGATTGCGGACTCGCTCCGCTACGGCCACTATGCCAATATCACCTTCGACGAACAGTGGTCTCAGGAAGCTTTCCAGCGCTACCTTGATATTTTAGATGGTCAGCGTTCATACCTTCTGAACCGCGACATAGAGTCCTATCGCCATCTGGAAAGCAGCATGACGGAGCTGTTGTTCGATGGCGAATTAGACGATGTCTTTGCGCTTTACAACCGCCTAAGCGACCGTCAAACAGCTCGCCTTGAATGGCTTTTAGCGCGCCTTGATAATGGTCTTTCTTTCGAATTCGACAGCGACGAACGCCTGGAAGTAGATCGAGAAGATGCCCCCTGGGCAACCCGTGAGAGCGAGCTGGATGAACTATGGCGCAAGCGGCTTAAAAACGATGCGCTTACGTTGGCCTTAACGGACCAGGATGATGAGCAAATTGAGGCCAATCTTCGCCAGCGCTACGAGGGACAGCTAACGCGACTTCGTCAAACAGAAGCTGAAGACGTATTCGGCCTGCTTATGGCTGCGGTTTCCAGCACGATCGACCCGCATACGGGTTATCTTTCGCCGCGCCAGGGAGAATCGTTTGACATTCAAATGAGTCTCTCCCTTGAAGGCATTGGTGCACTGCTACAAGCCGATGGCGAGTACGTCAAAGTATCCAGCCTTGTTCCCGGCGGCCCCGCCGACCGCGCAGGCGTGCTTGAACCTGCCGACCGCATTATTGCCGTGGGCCAGGAAAAGGGCGAAATGGTTAACGTGGTGGGCATGCGCCTGGATAATGTTGTCGACCTAATTCGCGGCCCTAAGGGCTCCGTGGTGCGCTTAGACGTTGTACCCGCACAAGCCGTCGATATGACGCGCTCTCAAATTGTCGAAATTACCCGTGACACGGTAAGCCTAGAAGATCAGGCCGCTAACAGTGAAATTGTCGAGGTCACGCGGGATGGCAAACCCCATCGTGTCGGCATTATTAACATCCCCACCTTCTATGTGGATTTTGATGCATGGCAGGCCGGAGAAGAGGAGTATCGCAGCACGACGCGAGACGTTGCCCGCGAAGTGGAAAGCCTCAAGCAGGAGGGTGTGGAAGGCATTGTGCTCGACCTGCGTAACAATGGGGGCGGCGCTCTTCAGGAAGCCAACTCACTCATCGGCCTATTTATAGATCGTGGCCCAACGGTACAAGTGCGTGATGCCCAGGGGCGCATTCAGCTCTATGGCGACACCGAAGCCGGTACGCTCTACGACGGCCCGCTGACCGTATTGGTCAACCGCCTTTCAGCCTCTGCCTCGGAAATTTTTGCTGGTGCTATTCAAGACTACGGCCGAGGCATTGTGGTGGGCACCTCTACCTTTGGCAAAGGCACCGTGCAAACCCTAAATGACTTGAGCCACGGCCAGATCAAGCTAACTCGCGCTAAGTTTTACCGTATTTCCGGCGACAGCACTCAAAACCGCGGCGTCGTACCGGACATTACCTTCCCCAGCCTGATCGATCCCGAGCGCATCGGCGAAAGCAGCTTGGATAACGCCCTGGCCTGGGACACCGTGCAAAACGTTCAGTACCGCCGCTACGGCTCCCCCGAAAACGTGCTTGACGCACTGCTTGCCCGGCATGAAACACGGGCCGACGAGAACCCTAACTTCCGCTACCTCGAGCGCCAGTCGACGCTTGCCCGCCAGCTGCGCGAACAGCATACCAGCGTCAGCCTGAATCGCGAACAGCGCCAGCGCGAGCTGGAGGCACGAGAAGCGGAGCAACTCTCCCTTGAGAACCAGCGTCGTCGCGCCTTGGGACTAGCAGAGCTAGAAGAGTGGATGGATGCTAGAGTTGATAGCACCGAGCCTGGCATGGCATGGCAGATGAGAGCGACAGCGATGACATGCCCGTTGATCGCGCTCATGCACTGGAGGCTGCCGAAATTTTACTTGATTACGCCCACTTGGAAGCTAACCAGCGCATGGCCAAACGCTAAGTAATAGCGTGGCCTAGCCTAAGCACGAAGACGCCAGCCCTAGGGCTGGCGTTTTTGTGTGTGCTTACTGACTCACTATCGTTAGCAGAGAGCGGCACGCCGAGCTGGGCGATCTCCCATGCGCGCCAAACGCTGCGTTAGCGCCGCTAGCTTCACCGCGCTCCCCTGCGCACCCGATTCGATGATTGACTGCGCCCAGGCAGGCAGCTGCGGCGCTAAACGGTAGTAGACCCACTGCCCTTCCCGCTGATCAATCAGCAAACCACACTGGCGCAGCTGCGCCAAGTGGCGAGACACCTTCGGCTGAGACTCCTCCAGCGCATAGGTCATCTCGCAAACACAAAGCGATTGCTCTTTGGCAATCAGCAATACCAGCATTAATCGCGTTTCATCACTTAAACATTTAAATACCTGCAACGCTTCCAGGCTAGACACTCTGACCACAACACTCTTCCCAACCGGTGAATAATACCCATAGTTTACGCTAATAACACAGCCAACCATAAGACACAAAAAACCACCCAAGATGCCAAAGGCAACGGGTGTTTGTATCAATAAATAAGCAGAAGTTTAAAAGGGTGCGTGCTTAGAAAGGTACATTGTATGCTAAATGGCTCCCCGAGCAGGACTCGAACCTGCGACCCAATGATTAACAGTCATTTGCTCTACCAACTGAGCTATCGGGGAACGTTTACCGTGAACGGTAACTACAGCAGAACAGCAAATTGGCTCCTCGAGCAGGACTCGAACCTGCGACCCAATGATTAACAGTCATTTGCTCTACCAACTGAGCTATCGAGGAACAATGTAATTGCTGCTGTGTTTAAAGCGAAGCCATTAGCGTAAACATAAAAAAACTGCCTTAGCGTTTTGGCTCCTCGAGCAGGACTCGAACCTGCGACCCAATGATTAACAGTCATTTGCTCTACCAACTGAGCTATCGAGGAACTGCTCAAACACGGTGCGTAGTATACTGATAGAAACGCCTAGGTCAAGTATCGATTCCTGGCGAACGCTAGCCCCTGGTTTATTGTGCCCGTATAATGCCTCTATTCCACGGCAGCCTTTCGCTGCTCACGAGTTTTCATTCATCCCTCGTCCCCCGACGACCCATAGACGACAGGTACCGATGGCGAAGAAGCTTTTCATCAAAACGCACGGCTGCCAAATGAACGAGTATGACTCCTCCCGTATGGCGGATATGCTCGGCGAATCTCACCAGCTTGAACTGACCGATAATGAAAAAGAAGCAGACGTGATTCTGCTTAACACCTGCTCGATTCGCGAAAAGGCGCAGGATAAGGTCTACCACCAATTGGGACGCTGGAAAAAACTTAAAGACGCCAACCCCGACCTAGTGATTGGCGTGGGTGGCTGCGTGGCGAGCCAAGAAGGTGAAGCGCTGCGTAAGCGCGCCCCCTTTGTGGATATGATCTTCGGCCCGCAAACGCTGCACCGCGTGCCTAAAATGCTCGACGCCCGCAACAACAACCAAATTGCAGCGGTGGATGTCACTTTTCCAGAAATCGAAAAATTCGACCACCTGCCCCAGCCCACGTCTGATGGCGCAACGGCGTTTGTTTCGATCATGGAAGGCTGCTCCAAGTACTGCACTTTCTGTGTCGTGCCCTACACCCGTGGCGAAGAAGTATCGCGCCCGTTTGAAGCCGTGATGGATGAAGTCATCCACCTAGCCGACCAGGGTGTGCGCGAAATCAACCTGTTGGGCCAGAACGTGAATGCTTACCGCGGCGATAACGACGATGGCGATGAGATCGACCTTGCCGAGCTGATTGCCTGCGTTGCTGCCGTAGACGGTATTGACCGCATTCGCTTCACTACCTCGCATCCGGTGGAGTTCACCGACAGCTTGGTCGACGCCTTTGCCGACATTCCAGAGCTGGTGAGCCACCTGCATCTTCCAGTGCAGTCTGGCTCTGACCGCATTTTAAGCGCTATGAAGCGGGGCCACACTGCCGACGAGTACATCGAAAAGATGGAGCGGATTCGCGCTAATCGCCCGGATATTAGCTTCTCTTCTGACTTTATTATCGGCTTCCCTGGCGAAACTGAAGAGGACTTTGAGGCGACGATGGATCTGATCCACCGCATCGGCTTTGACCACTCCTTCAGCTTCGTTTACTCAGCGCGCCCCGGCACACCTGCGTCGGGTCTGCCGGATGAAACACCAGAAAGCGTTAAAAAGCAGCGCCTTGCCATTTTACAAGAGCGCATTCTGCAGCAGGCTGCACAAATCAGCCGCCGAATGGTAGGCACGACCCAGCGAGTGCTGGTCTCCGGTTTCTCACCAAGAGACCCAGGGCAGCTCTCTGGTCGTACCGAAAACAACCGCGTGGTTAACTTCCGCGCGGCCAATCCTACCGAGCTGATTGGCTACTTTGTTGACGTGGAAATCACCGAAGCACTGCCCAATTCACTGCGTGGTGAACTGGTCTCTGCAGAGCGTTATTAATTATTCGCTATCCTAGGTAATTGCCCCGGCACCGCCGGGGCAGTAAGCTGAAGCTCACACACATCAACTAACGGGTTTCTTACTCTTGAGCCAGCCATCACCTCAGGCCAATCGCATTATCACCCTAAGCCTTGAACCCAATGACCCGCAGCGGCTTGCCAGCCTATGCGGCCAACAGGACGAGCACCTAAAACTGATTGAGAGCCGCCTGGACGTGACACTTCGCAACCGGGGCAATATTTTTCAATTAGCCGGTGCTGCCAATCGTATTAAAGCAGCTGCTAACGTGCTGGAGCATCTCTACCGTGAGACAGCGGCTGACGAACTTGACGCCGACACGGTGCACCTGTTCCTTCAGGAGTCCGGCTTAGAAGCACTTGAGGAAGAGCAGGACAGCGAAGGCGGTGGTGATGAAGTGGTGATGCGAACGCCACGCACCATGATTAAACCTCGCGGGTTAAATCAGCAGCGCTACGTACAGAGTATTCGCGAGCACGATATTAACTTCGGCATTGGGCCAGCAGGTACGGGGAAAACCTACTTGGCGGTTGCCGCCGCAGTAGAAGCGCTTAACCAGCAGGAAGTGCGGCGTATTTTGCTAGTTCGTCCAGCGGTGGAAGCCGGTGAAAAACTGGGCTTCTTGCCGGGTGATCTTGCCCAAAAAATCGACCCTTACCTGCGCCCGCTTTACGATGCGCTGTATGAAATGATTGGTTTCGAACAGGTCGCCAAGTTAATTGAGCGTCAGGTCATCGAGATCGCACCGCTCGCCTATATGCGCGGACGCACGCTGAATAATTCCTACATTATTTTGGATGAGAGCCAAAACACCACGCCGGAACAGATGAAAATGTTCCTCACGCGGATTGGCTTTGGTTCGACAGCGGTGATTACCGGCGATATCACTCAGGTGGATTTACCGCGCGGGCAGCGTTCCGGCTTGTCTCAAGTGCTGGATGTGTTGAAAGACACCGCCGGAATCGGCGTCACTCACTTTGCGGCCAAAGACGTGGTGCGCCACCCGTTGGTTCAGCGCATCATAGAAGCCTACGATGAGTTTGAGTCCCAGCAGGAAGTGGAAGAGCGTGCCCGCCGCGAGGCCCGGCAGCAGGAGCGCGACGCCCGTATGCAGGCGCTTGAGCGCACCAATGATCGCGCTAGAGATACCTACCGATGAGCGACCTTCTGATTGATCGGCAAGTGGCCATTGACGAGCCACAGCTACCCTCTCTTGAACAGCTCACCCTTTGGGTGGGCTGTGTGTTTTCACGTCACCCAGAGGATGAGCGTTTAGAGCTGACGATTCGCCTGGTGGATAGCGCCGAAAGCCAAACACTTAACCGCGATTACCGAGGTAAGGATAAGCCCACCAACGTGCTCTCCTTCCCGTTTGAAAATCCACCCGGTATGACGCTGCCACTACTGGGCGATCTGATTATTTGTCACAATGTCGTTGCCCAAGAGGCCAGCGAGCAGCAAAAGCCGCTGACGCATCATTATGCCCATATCGTCATCCACGGCACCCTGCATTTAATGGGCTACGATCATATTGACGAGCAAGAGGCGGAGGAGATGGAACAGATCGAGCGCGAACTTCTCGCCTCCCTGGACATTCCTGACCCTTATAATGAGTAACCACCGTGACGACCTATCCGCCACGTGTTACGTCTAGCACCTGCCTGTAACTGTCTGCCCGCAACTGAGAGATGAGACGCAATGAGCGAAGACCGATCGAGCACTCCTAATCAAAAATCATGGCTCGAGAAACTCTTTGGCGCCCTTTCTGGTGACAATGATGAACCCAGCTCACGCGATGAGCTGATGACCTTTTTACGCCACACCGCAGGAAAACTGAAGCTGGACCAAGACGCCATTATGATTATTGAAGGCGCGCTTGAAATCAGCGACCAACAGGTGCGGGAAATATTAATTCCGCGCTCCCAGGTGTCGGCCATTACCCTTGATCAAACCAGCGATGGTTACCTGCCACTCATTCAGGAGACCGGCCACTCCCGCTACCCGGTGATTGGTGAAAACCTTGATGATGTTAAAGGTATTCTCCTGGTTAAAGACCTGCTTCCCCTGCTCTCGCAAACCCAAGAGAGCCGCGATGCCTTTAAGCTGGAAGACGTGCTGCGTCCGGCCATGTTTATTCCGGAGTCCAAGCGCTTAAACAGTTTACTCAAGGAGTTTCGCGACACCCACAACCATATGGCGATTGTGGTGGATGAGTATGGCGGCACTGCGGGCATTATCACCATCGAGGACATTCTGGAGCAAATTGTCGGGGATATCGAAGATGAACACGATACCGACGAAGAGGACGATATCCGCACGCTGGATAACGGCCACTTTGCTATTCGCGCCTTAACGCCAATTGAAGACTTCAACGAGCGCTTTGGCACCGAGTTTTCCGATGACGAGTTCGATACCGTTGGCGGCTTGGTGATGCAGCAATTTGGCCACCTGCCCGGTCGCGGCGAGCACACCTGCTTTGGCGGCTGGCGCTTTGTCATCCTCAATGCTGACAACCGTCGCATCCGCCTACTTGAGGCATACCCCGACCAAAGCGCCGAGAGTGATAATACCGGCGACGATTAACCGACCACTCAGATAAATTTCGATAGGATATCACCATGGGGTTAACGCCCACGCTCGCGCTTCAGCTACTGGCCGCTCTGGTGGCCGGCGGCTTTACCACGCTTACCGCTTCACCGTTTGAACTATGGTGGCTGGGGCCTATTGCGATTGCGCTTTTATACGCTGGCCTGCATACCCTAACCCCGGCCCAAGCAGCGCTAAAGGGCTGGCTATATGGCGTAGCGCTGTTTGCCAGCGGCACTTCCTGGGTATATGTCTCTATTCATGACTATGGCTATACCGGCATGCCGCTGGCGGTATTTCTTACCGCACTGTTTGTGGCCGTTTTGGCCCTGTTTTTTGCCGGTACCTTTTGGCTCTACCGGCGCTTTTTTGGCCCCCGTTGGGCGCTACTCACCTTCGCAGGTGCCTGGGTATTAGGGGAAGTGCTGCGTACTTATCTGTTTACCGGCTTTCCCTGGCTGCTGGTTGGCTCAAGCTATGTCGACTCCCCTCTAGCTAGCTGGGCACCCGTTGGGGGTGTTTACCTGCTTTCGCTGATGGTAGTGCTTACCGGCACGCTGGGTGCTGAACTCCTGCGCCGCCAGTGGTGGGCACTCGCGCCTATCGCTGCGATTTGGATAGCCCCGCTGGCGCTACCTACCCTCTGGACAACACCCGCTGAGGAACCGACACGCGTTGCGCTGCTGCAAGGTAATCTGCCGCAGCTTTTAAAGTGGACACCAGAAGGCCAGCGGCTGGCCGCTAATACGTATAGCGACCTAACCCGCGACGTCGCCGACGACGTAGACCTTATCTTATGGCCAGAAACCGCGCTGCCCATGATGGAACAGCAGGCGCGTCCGGTGCTAGAACGGGTGCAAGCCATTTTGCCCCCCGGCGCGGCGCTCATGACGGGCATCGTTCAGCTGGATGAACAGAACCGTTACTTCAACAGCGTGATCGGGGTAGGCAATGTAGAAGGCAGTTACCAAAAAGAGCACCTAGTGCCGTTTGGTGAGTATCTTCCGTTAGAAAGCGTATTACGCGGCGCTATTAACTTCTTTGACCTCCCCATGTCGAGCTTTACCAAAGGTGCCTCTGAGCAAGCCCCTATGCAGGCCGCGGGTGTCAGCATTGGCAACGCCATCTGCTATGAAATTATCTATCCACAGCTCGTTGCACGGCGCGCAGCGGATAGCGATGTCATTGTCACGGTCTCTAACGACACCTGGTTTGGCGCCTCCATCGGCCCCCACCAGCACCTTCAAATGGCCCGCCTGCGCGCCCTGGAAAACGGCCGCTATGTCGTTCGCGCCACCAGCAATGGCATTACCGCGATTATTGATCCAAGAGGCGAGATAGTAGACCGCGTTCCTCAGTTTGAAACTACCTACCTCACCGGCGAATTCTACGCCATGCAAGGTCTCACGCCGTTTACGCGAACGGGTAGCTGGCCCGCGTGGCTGCTCGCAGGCTTGCTACTGCTACCTGGGCTATACCGCCGCCGTTAGCGTTAGCCTCTTAACAAGAACCTAAAAGCCCCTGCCACCCAATGGGTGGCAGGGGCTTTTTTAGGGCTATTAACTCAGCTAGCCGTGTAAGAGTGACAAGAGCATCAATCGGTAGACGCTTCGCCCAGCACCTCAGGAATCGTCATTTTTACATAGCGTCCGGGCGCGGGCTCTATCACGCTTAACTCGCCCTCTCCTGGCTGACGGGCAGGCACCATTTTTTCCGGGTCTGGATCTGCATAGCCGTTCTCCGTTACCCATGCCTGCCAGTGCGGCCACCAGGAACCTTCGTGGAAGCTAGCGCTCTCCTGCCATGCATCATGTGTTTCGGGCAACGCATCGTTGGTCCAGTAGCCGTATTTATTCTTATGGGGCGGGTTCACAATGCCTGCGATATGGCCAGAGCCACCCAGCACGAAGGTCACCGGCCCTTTGGGCAGCAGCGCGCCATAATATGTGCTGTTCCACTTGGCAATATGGTCTTCTTTAGTCGATACGAAATAGCAAGGAGCCGATATTTTACGAAGGTCAATCTTCACCTCGTCCAGCTCAATACCACCCGGCTCTACCAAGCGGTTTTCCAGGTACATATGGCGTAGATACCAAGCGTGGGTTCCCGCAGGCAGGTTAGTGCCATCTGTATTCCAATACAGCAGGTCGAACGCTGCAGGTACTTCACCCTTTAGATAATTATTGATATAGAACGACCAGAACAGGTCATTCTCACGCAATAAATTAAAGGTATAGGCCATCGACCGGCCATCTAGATACCCTTTCATTTCCAGCGTGTTTTCAATTCCCTCAACCACGCGCTCGTTAAGGAATACGCCTATATCACCGGGGTCGCGGAAATCTTGCAGCGTCGCCATATAGGTAACGGACTTCACCTTGCGACCCCGCCGCGTGCTGGTTAGATAAGCGACCGTTGAAGCAGTGAGTGTCCCGCCCACACAGTAACTCAATAAGTTAACCGACTTCTCACCACAGGCCTGCTCGATGGCTTCCATCGCGCTGATGGGCCCCATTTGCATGTAATCCGCCCAGGTAATATCGCGCTGCTCTGGGCCAGGATTACGCCAAGAAATCAGGAAGACGGTATGGCCTTGATCTACCATCCACTTTACTAACGAGTTATCTTCCCGCAGATCTAATATGTAATATTTATTGATCCACGGTGGGACTATTAATAGTGGCGTCTTAAAGGTTTTTTCCGTGGTGGGTGTGTATTGAAGCAGCTGAATCAGCTCATTCTCATACACTACAGCACCGGGGGTAACCGCAATATTATCGCCTACACCGAAAGCGCTGCGATCGGTCATGCGAACGTTGATGCCTTCCGCTGAGTTAGCGAGGTCTTCCCGCAGCCGGGTCAGGCCATCGACCAGGTTCTGCCCTTTGGTTTCCAGGGTGCGGCGCATTACTTCTGGATTGGTCGACACGAAGTTGGTGGGCGACATCGCGTTCACTAACTGGCGCGCGTAGAACGCCAGGTTACGCTTATGGACAGGGTCTAACCCCTCCAGGCCGTTAATCAGCTCCTCCACCATCTGCGAAAACAGCAGGTACTGCTGCATGATCGCCATGTAGTAGGGGTCGGTGGTCCAGGCGTCGTCTTTGAAGCGGCGGTCGTGTTTTGGCGGTGTCACCAGCGGGGATACCTGCTCACCGGCCATGGCCCGCACGCCCTGCTGCCATAGCAGCCACTGGTCTTGCATCAGCCGCGACTGGGTTTGCCACAATAAGCTAGGGTCGCTCATTAACGACTTTGCGGCGGCTTCAAAGCTTTCGCGCATGTCGCTATGAACGGAGTCTGCGGCTTCGCTGGGTGCCATCCGCGTCAGCAAGTCTTCAAAAAGGCCTCGATACTGCTCACCGATATCACTAATCTGCGCTTTCCATGTCTCAATATCTTCTTGAGACATAGCTTTAGACGGCAATTTCCAACCTGACTGCATACTCGCTCTCCCCCTCACCTACCTGTGGCGTGGCCCACGTCCAGGCAATATCATTCAGAAACAACACGGCGCCCTTAAAGGCGCCGCGCATATACTGTTTTATTTAGCTTTTGCGTGAAGACTGGCTAGAGGCTTTCGCAGGCTGCTCACCTTTAGCAGCGGAGGTTGCCTGCTCGCTCATTTTCTGCCCCGCTTCGTTGAACAGTTTTTCCATTTCAGATTTAAACTGCATGCTCATTTCACCCATGACACGCGCATCTTCCTGCATCTGCTGGGATAGCTCGTTCATCATTTCGGCTTGTTTAGTGCCAAAATCGCGCAGGCTTTCTGCATCGTTAATTTCGGCGGCGCTGCGGATGCGCTCAGTCCCCATTTGGCTGTAGCGCTTCATGGCTTCTAGCTGATACTGCGTTAGCTTTTCCATGTTGTTAAGCATCAGCGAATTCATTTTACGCATTGGCTCAAACATTTGGCGAGTCTGAGTGTTGAAGGCGTCCATCATTTTATCTTGCATTGTATTTACTCCTGTCTCTCGTTCCTTGGCATGAGCCCAGAGAGGCTCATCACACGGCGCATTGCTGCACTGCAAAAAGAGTAGCCGCTGGCATGTTGCTTTGCAACACTCTTGCGAGAAAGGGCGCCTTGAAAAGCGCTCCTTCCTCAAAGTGTTTCCCGCAGTGCTAATCCACGTTAGTTAGAGCAATGGCGATATTTTTTAATCGCTTTGCAGCATTACTCTTATAAGTCTAGCAGGGCTATATCGTATAACCAGATCTACCGTTACAGGAGCAAAGCCCATTTGGACAGTTTAATCAGTTTTCGCTAAACATTGCCCAGAGACACAAGGGTGATAGAGCGGTTGAACGCTGTTACCGTCCGGGTCCAAACAGTAAAAGCTGCGAGCGCCATCGGGATGGTCATGAGGAGCACTCGTGACCTCGACACCCTGCGCTTTTAGATAATCATGCCAAGCGTCCACGTCTTCGGGAATATCTACTACAAAGCCAAAATGATCCAAGCGCTGTGGGGCTTCTCCCACAGGAGATTTGGCGCGGCTCAAAGAGAGGTTGTCATTACCCAGGGTCAAGTAGACCAAATCGTCGTGGGCACGGCGTAAGACGTCCATACCCAGTAGTTCTACATAAAAGCGCTCACTGGCTTCCAGGTCCTGGGCTTGCAGGGCGATATGACGCATGCCATTGAGGGGAGCTGGACGTTTCATAGATGCTTCCTTTGGTCGTTTATATGTTTATGTTACTTTATGGAAAATATTTCCATTTTAACTTTTCGTCAAGCCAAGGAGCCTTGAATGTTCTGTATCATTGTCAAGACACAACTCAAACCCAATCAGCGGGAAAACTTTCTAGAGGCGATGCTACCCAATGCTGCCGCATCAGTGCGCGACGAGCCAGGCTGCCATGTTTTTGACGTGCTAGAGGACCAGCAGGATGCCAATCTTTTTTATCTTTATGAGATATACCGGGATGAATCGGCCTTAGCCGACCATAAACAGACACCCCATTACAAGACCTGCCGGGAGGTCGTGAATCCCCTAATAGAACATCAGAGCGTGGTACGTGCCGAGGTGCTTGCTACTAATCAAGCGTAACTGAAAGGGGGCACTGATCGATACGTCATTGCCCCCTACCCGTACTCTATTTAACAACGGATGTAGTACGTCTGTTTTAACGCTTACTCTTTCGCCCGAGAGCGAGAGGTGGCGGTGGCTTTTGTTTTGCTACTTCTTTCGCTTTTGGCCGCTTTGTTCGCGTCGTCTTTACTGCTTTCGTGTCCAGCAGTATTACTGCTGTTTTCACTGCTTGCGGAACCTGCTTGGCGCAGCATATCCAGCATCATTTGCTGATAGGAGCCAAAATTTGCAAGCCCTTGTGAAAGCCCTTGCTGCATCATCGGTTGCTGCATAAAGGGCCGCATGAGGCTCATCGGGTCGTACCCTTCCACCCCCGACTCCATCTGCCGCTGAATATTTTCGAGCAGGCTTTGCTGAAACGCCTCAACATCAGGCAAGCCTAGCGATTGCCGAAACTCATCCGGCGTTAGATCAAACTCAACGTTAATTTTCATAGGCGACTCCTCAACTGTCTCATTTGAGTGTAGCAGTGAACCCGCTGGCTCAATTGAGACGTTATCGCTGATTTAAACGCGGCGTATCAACGCTAACATCGCCGTTTTGGCCCCGGTGGCGCAGCCAGTGATCCAACAGCGTGATGGCCATCATGGCTTCTGCAATCGGCGTTGCTCGGATGCCCACGCAGGGATCGTGACGCCCTTTGGTGATCACTTCAACCGGCTCGCCATGCACATCAATGGAGCGCCCTGGCGTGGTAATGCTGGACGTTGGCTTCAGCGCCAGCCGTGCGACGATGGGTTGGCCACTGGAGATACCGCCCAACACGCCGCCCGCATGATTAGAGAGGAAGCCTTCCGGCGTCATCTCGTCGCGGTGTTCGCTACCGTGCTGGGCAATGCAGCCAAAACCTGCGCCAATTTCGATCCCTTTTACTGCGTTTATGCTCATCAGGCCGTGCGCCAAGTCAGCATCCAGGCGGTCGAAGACCGGCTCGCCTAGGCCCACGGGCACGCCATCGGCAACCACGGTAATTTCCGCGCCCACGGAGTCTTGGTCCCGGCGCAGTTGATCCATATAGCTTTCCAGCTCAGCGACTTTGTCGGGGTCGGGGCAGAAGAAGGCGTTCTGATCGACGGCGTCCCAGGTTTTGAAGTCGATTTTGATCGGGCCGAGCTGGCTCATGTAGCCACGAATTTGAATGCCCTGCGCCGCCAGCACCTTTTTAGCGATGGCACCGGCCGCGACACGCATGGCGGTTTCACGGGCGCTGGAGCGGCCGCCACCCCGGTAGTCCCGGTGGCCATACTTGTGGTGGTAGGTGTAGTCCGCGTGGGCGGGGCGGAACTGGTCTTTGATCTTGGAGTAGTCTTTGGAGCGCTGGTCGGTGTTTTCGATCAATAGGCCAATCGAGGTGCCGGTGGTTTTGCCTTCAAACACGCCCGAAAGGATGCGCACCTGATCCGGCTCTTTGCGCTGAGTGGTGTGGCGCGAGCTGCCAGGGCGGCGACGATCTAAATCGCCCTGCAAATCTTCTTCGCTGATCGCAATGCCAGGGGGGCAGCCATCCACAATGGCCCCCAGGGCGGGACCGTGGCTTTCGCCAAAGGTAGTGACGGTAAACAGTTTGCCAAACGTATTGCCAGACATGGGCGTTTATTCCTTACGCAAAAGACGCCGCATGGGCGTCGAGTTCAGCGGCGCTCAGGGCAAACACGCCCTGGCCGCCACGCTCGAATTCTAGCCAGATAAAGGGCACCTCGGGGAAGGCGGCCTCCACATGGCGGTCAGAGTTGCCGACTTCTACAATCAGCCAGCCTTCCGAGGTTAGGTACTGGCGGGCCTCGCGCAGAATACGCCGCACGATATCCAACCCGTCGCTACCTGCGCCTAGCGCCAGCGACGGCTCGTGGCGGAACTCGGCGGGCATGGTGGCTAAGTCACGCTCATCCACGTAGGGCGGATTGGAAACAATCAGGTCAAAGCGTTGGCCTTCCAAACCGTTGAACACATCCGATTCTACGGCGCGCACGCGGTCACCTACATCGTGGCGCGTGATGTTCTGCCGCGCTACGGCCAAGGCATCCTGGCTGATATCCGCCAGGGCTACTTCACAGGTCGGCAGCACCAGCGCCGTGGCAATGCCTATGCAGCCAGAGCCGGTGCATAAATCCAGCACGCGGGCGGGGGGCTCTTCTGGGAACCACGCCGCAAAGCCGTCTTCAATTAGCTCGGCAATCGGTGAGCGGGGAATCAGCACCCGCTCATCCACGTTGAAGGGATAGCCTGCAAAGAAGGCTTCACCCAGCAGGTAAGGCAGCGGGCGGCGCGTGGTGACGCGCTCGCGTGCTAGGCGAATAATGCGTTCGCGCTCCATTGGCAGTAGGCGTGCATCCAACACGGCTGGGTCAACATTCCAAGGAAGGTGCAGCGCGCCTAAACAGAGCGCAACGGCTTCATCCCACGGCGATTCGGTGCCATGCCCATAGTGCAGCCCTGCTAAATAGAACTCACTGGAGACCCAGCGTAAGTAATCGCGCAGTGTAAAAAGCTCGCTCACCAAGGCCGACTCTGGCAACGAAAGCATTGAGTGGGAGGTCTCATCATTAAGAGGCGTGGTCACAGCGGCTCCTGGCGTATAAAAGTTATTATGCGATTGTACCTTTGACGCCGCCTGGTTCACAGCGCATGGTTGCACTCACAAGCGCTTCACAGCAACGGTTAACGGTAGTCGTTCACAGTAACGACAGTCTCGCTATACTGTGTGCTTCTCCATTATGCTTATCTGCTAACACTTCTTTTTTATTTGAGCCGACTATGACGCGACACCTGCCCAACGACGACGATATCAGTGTTTTTCGCCAAGCACTGCAAGCAGCAGGCGTTCGCCGTATTGCCACTAATCAAGCGGACCCCGGCAAACCCAAGCGTCAAACGGCCGCCAGCGAAGCGCGCCGCCGCGCGGCGGTCGAGAGCAACACGCTGCAAACCAGCGGGCGCACATCCGACGGCCGAGTAGAAGCCGTGCGCCCGTCAGAGTACTTGGAGTTCAGTGTGCCCGACCTGCCCTGGCGAACGTTTAGCCAACTTAAGCGTGGCCAAACGGCGTGGCAAGCGGGTTTAGATCTACACGGCTATACCTTGGAAGAAGCAAGGATTGAGCTGGAAAGTTTTTTGCGCGACGCCGCGGCACAAGGCATGCGTTGCGTGCTAGTCGTGCATGGTAAGGCTTGGGGCACCACCTCAGATTTTCCGGTGCTTAAAAGCCATACCAATGCGTGGTTAAGAGAGTGGCCTGGCGTGCTGGCGTTCTGTTCCGCCACCGAACTCGATGGCGGCACTGGGGCGGTATATATCCTGCTGCGTAAGCGCGGCCACTAGCCGTGGCTATTCCGCCGCATCCGAGGCAATGCCGGGCATGCGGCGCTCCAACGCCTGATCAGCCAAATGACGACCTAAGCGGATCAACTCATTCGCACGGTGGAACTCATACGTACTGCACACGGTTTTGGGTATTTCGATCAAAACATCGGGCGGGTAGCCTGCTACCTTATACTTCGCTAACGCAGCCTGGGTGATATCAAACGATTCAAGAATCATATCGAGCTTGCCCCACTCGCGCTTACCGCGAAGGTCCACCGTTTCATCATCGTCGCTCCCATCACCATTACTGCCCCCCAGGCCATCCCATAGGCGGCGCGTGGTAGCGCGCACATCGTCCATCCAGCCGCCAATGTTCGCATCGCGACTCCGCTCTAACGCGGTGCGGCTGTCACCACTCTCTTGTTGAGGCAGTAGCTCCTCCAGCGTGACCGGCTGCGGGCTGTGGGCGGTGACGTTTACCGCCACCACGAAATCCGCCTCATGGGCCGCGAGAATTGGCATCATCGGTAGCGGGTTGAGCAACCCTCCGTCAACTAACACCTGCTCGCCAAGATGCACCGGTGTAATAACACCCGGCACGGCGATAGAGGCACGGATTGCCTGGAGTAAAGGGCCATTTTGAAACCACACTTCACGCTGACGAACCAGATCCGTCGCTACGGTTGTCACAGGGATAGGCAAATCTTCGATCAGCCTATCGCCGACCAGCTCTTCTAGCTTGCTCATCACTTTATTGGCACGCATAGCCCCCATGGGGCTCCAGGTCACATCGACCAGCTTGAGCACGTCTAAATAATCCAGGTTGCACACCCACTCCCGGTATTCAGGCAGCTTGCCAGCGGCATAAATACCGCCAATTAACGCCCCCATGGAACAGCCGGCAATCGAAATAATCTCGAAGCCTCGCGCTTCCAACGCTTCAATCACGCCAATATGCGCGTACCCCCTAGCCCCTCCGCTACCCAATACCAGTGCCACCTTATTACCACCCTTCAAGGAGCTGCTTGCCACAGGTGCTTCAATAACATGCGCTACTTTCTTCATCATCATTTTCCTAACGCGAGCCATCAGGTACCCGCTACGCTTGCTGACTAATGGTGCTGGCCACGTGGTGAACCGCCTGAGGTTCAAGATGCAGGTGATGGCCCCCTGCCAGCACATGGCGCGTTAAGTTTGGCACCGCTTGGCGCGCTTTTTCCGCCCAGCTCCGCTCGCCTAAAATGCCCTGCTCCCCTTCTATCAATAGCACCGGTGCTTGAATGTCTGCCAGTAATGCCAACACCTGCTGGGGCGTAAAGCGCACCAAAGAAGGTTTTAATAAACGGCTATCGGTACGCATTTGCACATGCCCATCAGCCGTCGCCTGGGTGTTACGTTTCACAAGTGGCGTGGCGGTGATGCTATCCAGCGGCGTGACACCACCGGCTACCCGCGCGGCGACCGCACTCTCAACATCAGGATAACGAGGAGGACGGGAAAGCGGCCGCCTATAGGCCACTAACCCTTTGCGTAGTTGGCTGGCCGTCTCTTCAGCAGGTGTGTTGAGCGCGCCTAAACCGTCTAATAAAATGAGCTTATCCACCCGCTCGGGCAGTGCCGATGCCACCAAGCACGCCACGGCTGCCCCCATCGAGTGGGCAAGCAACGTTGTCTTTTCGATCGCTAACGATTCCAGGGCATCCAGCACGTCATGGGTATAGTCCCAGAGTGCATAGTCGTTTCCTGTAGGCGCATGAGCCGAATGCCCGTGACCGCGAAAATCAATCGCCACAATGCGAATATCCAGTGCTTTCACCAACAGCGGCGCCAGCCGGCTGAAGCTTGCCGCGTTGTCTAGCCAGCCATGCAGTGCTACCCAGGTAGGCGCCGTGCTACGCCCCCAGCTAAGCGCCGCCAGCCGCCCATTCGCCAGGGAAAGCGGTTGTGCAGCCGTACCCACGCCGGTCGATTCATTCATAAGCAGGTTCTCTTTAAAGCCGGATAACCAAGCAATGTTATATACGTCAGATGACGCTCTAGGACGTAAACGTTACCATGCTAAACGCAGCGCATCTGCCGCTTTTATACGGCGATCGCTCGCGTTCTGCTGCTACTTTGTAATGCGCTTAATGATGATAACCAACAGGAAAATGACTATGAAACCACGTCGTGACACCCGTGCTCGCAATCTTGTGTTCTTGATTACCGTGATCAGTGCATTGATGGTTGGCCTGTGGCTGGCTCGCTAGGCCACGAGCACTCGCTAAGCCAATCGCCCCCCGACGTCCAGCTTTGAACATCGCTTGCAATTTTTCACCCATGAATAAATACTGTATATAAATACACTATTTGTTCATGAGGATGCTGACGATGCCGTCTCAACCCACTACTGTTGCGACAGCCCAGCCGTTAACCTCTCAGCCGCTGCCATTTCCAACGTTATACGGCCGCGCTGGGTTTAGCGGCTTCCCTTCGCCCGCTCAGGATTACGAACCGCGCACGCTCGATCTCAACGAACGGCTGATCAAGCATCCTACCCATACGTTTTACCTCACCGCCACGGGTGACAGCATGGAAGGCTGGGGGATATTCGACGGTGACTTGCTAGTGGTAGATCGCAGCATACCGCCCCGCTTAGGGCATATCCTGGTCGCCATGTTGGAAGAGGAAGTGCTGATCAAGCGTTATGCGCTCTATCAAGGCACGCCACACCTTTGCTCGGCACACCCTCACTACCCGCCATTGCCGCTAGAAGAGACAAATTGCCAGCTATGGGGCGTGGTGCGCGCCGTCATCCACGAGTATCTGCCATGATTGGCCTGGTTGACGCCAATAACTTTTATGTTTCCTGCGAGCGTGTATTTAATCCTGCGCTTGAAGGCAAACCCGTTGGCGTAATGTCAAACAACGACGGCTGTGTGATTGCCCGCTCGGCCGAAATGAAAGCGATGGAAATCCCCATGGGTACTCCCTCCTTCAAGCTGGAAGGCTTGCGCCGACGAGGAGCGATTCACCTGTTGTCATCTAACTACGAGCTGTATGGCGACATGTCCGCACGTCTTACCCAGCTACTGCAAGATGCTTGCCCAGAGGTCGCGCCTTACTCTATTGATGAAATGTTTATCTATCTAGACGGCTTCAGCGACGCACAATGCCAAACGCTTGGGGAAGCCATGCGCCGCCGTATTCGCCGCTATTTAGGGCTTCCCGTATGCGTCGGACTGGCACCTACCCATACGCTCGCCAAGCTCGCTAATCACGTTGCCAAAAAGCAGCCTTACTACCAAGGGGTTTGCCTACTCACGGCCAATAGCCCAACCACTACGGCGCTGCTGAAACAGCTGCCGGTGAATGAGGTATGGGGTGTCGGCAGACGTATAGCAGAACGGCTCGCGGTAAGTGGCATTCGCACGGCATGGCAGTTACGGGAGTGCGACCCAAAGCAACTTCGCAAACGATTTTCAGTGGTACTGGCCCGTACAGCGATCGAGCTACGCGGCACCCCCTGTTTGGAAATGAACGCACTAGAAGAGCCGCGTCAGCGTATTATGACATCGCGCTCATTTGGACAGGCCACCGGCATCAAAGCGGAACTGCACGCAGCCCTGCGCCGCCATGCCCAGCGTAGTGCTGAAAAGTTGCGCCAGCAAAAAAGCCTTACCCGCGCTGTGTTGCTGTTTCTAAACACCAACCGCCACCGCAAAGACCAGCCTCAACTTTCGCCCAGCGCGATGATTCCCCTAGCATCACCAAGCGACGATACCCGCGTTATTTTAGAGGCCGTACGCGAGGGGCTTGAGCAGATGTATCGGCCGGGGTTTCAGTTCATGAAAGCCGGCGTCATGTTGTTGGATTTAGTGGATGCGCAGCAGTATCAACTTTCACTGTTGCAGACTCCCACCAAGGCGCATCCGCACTTGATGAATACCGTTGACGCTATTAATCAGCGCATGGGGCAAGGCACGATTCGTTTTGGTATGACAGCGGCAAAAGCACCGTGGCAGTTGCGCTGCGCGCATCGTTCTCAGCGCTACACCACGTGCTGGGAGGAGTTAATGGAGGCAGGCACTCACCCCGGCGCGATTGCCGCCGCCAGGGTGAAGCGTGAACAGCAGCGGTTAGCGCAAGCGCACCGCTTGGCGCAGCCGCGGGCTTAACGCCTCGCCGGCTAGCGCAAATATTACTAAGATCGCCAGTAGTATCGGCCAGTGAGCAGCAAACGACACTGGGTAAAGGCCCAGCGCGTCGACAAAAATAACCAAAATACCTAGCGGACTGACGTAACGCACCATGGCGAGCCAAAGTGCATAAGGCAAAGGCGCAAGGCCCAGCTCGTCGCGGAAGGTTTCGCTTTTCAGCACAAACCCTGCCAGCAGCACCATACCTAGGCCACCCAGTGGCATCATCCAGCGCGAGGTCAGGTAATCCAACCAATCAAAGAAGTTTTTACCTGCTACTGTCCAGTCGGCCCCGACGTTAAACGACAGCATTGCCAGCGTGCTGATCAGCCATAGCACGATACCCGTCGCCCAAGAGGCAGACTTGCGATTCATACCTTTGTTGTCGCATAACCACGACACCGTGGCTTCCACCATCGAAATAGATGAGGTCAGCGCCGCCATTGAGAGCATCAAGAAAAACAGAATGCCAAATAGCGTGCCCATTGGCATCGCCTGGAAGGCCAGCGGCAGGCTCATAAAGATCAGCCCCGGCCCTTCACCGGGGTTCATGCCATTGGCAAAAATCACCGGAAAAATCGCTAACCCCGCCATCAGAGCCACGACGGTATCAGCAATGGCCACGCTTACCGTGGTACGCCCAATCGAAGCACCTTTAGGCAAGTAGCTGCCGTAGGTCAGAATCGCGCCGGAAGCCAACGACAAGGTGAAAAAGGCGTGGCCCAACGCCGCCAACATGCCTTCACTGGAGAGACTTCCGGCGTTAAACGAGAACAAAAAGCTCACGGCTTCGCCGAACCCACCGGAAAACACGCCGAACACAATCAGCAGCACAAGCATGAGCACTAGCCCAGGCATCATCCAGCTGACATTTTTCTCGATGCCTTCCTGAACGCCTTTACCCACAATCACCATCGTGAGCACCGTCACCAGCGTGCTCCAGCCACCCAAAATGAACGGGTTGGCATTATTGGCCCCGAAGACCGCCGCCATATCATCAACGCTGCCGCCCGCCAGACCACCGGTGAGCATTTTCCATAAATAGGAGAATGACCAGCCTGCGACCACGACATAAAACGACAGAATCATAAAACCGCACAGCATCGCCATCCAACCAATCAGCGACCAGACAGACGCGCGGCCAGACTCATTAACAACACGCCGTATTGCGTCAATCGGGCTGCCGCGACCACGGCGACCAAAGGCAATCTCGGTCATCATCACCGGTACGCCGACGGCTAAAATGCACGCCAGATAGACCAGTACGAAGGCCCCGCCGCCATACTCCCCGGTGATATAAGGGAACTTCCAAATATTGCCAAGCCCCACCGCCGACCCGGTGGCTGCCAACATAAAGCCCCAGCGGCCTAGCCACTGGATGCGAGGTTGCTCAGTAGACGCCATGTCCTTCCACCCTATTTGAAAAAAGGCGCCTATCCTAGAGGATTTTTTATCTAAAGCCCAAGCCTCTGTTACCACGAGACGCCTACCAATTAGGCTACCTGGAGTGCTTTTGCTTCTGCATCTAGCCGCTGGGCAGTTTGATCCACCTTTCTTAACCACATCAAGAGCAGCGCCCCTAGCGCAACAAAGCCGCCTGCCAACCACAGTCCCAACGAGTAATTACCTGACGCCTCTGCCAGCATACCGGTAAGCGCGGGAGCAAAAATTTGCGCAGCCCCATAAGCCAGCGTCATTTGCCCCATTAACTTGGCAGGACTAGAAGGGTAGAGCCTACCCGCCATCGTGAGCACTAAACTCACGCAGCCCAAAAAGGTACCGCCATAAAGCACCGCGCTTAGCAGTACCCCAGGCAGGCTGGAGGTCATGGCAGGCAGCACAATGCCCACCACCTGTATCCACATCGCCACGCTTAACGCCCCCAAATAACCGATGCGCCGCGCCACTAAATCCCACAGCATTACCGCAGGCGCCGCCGCCAGCCCAACCAACGCAAACGCCCAATTACCCGCGCCCGCCAGCAACGGCTCGCGCTCGACAATCGTGACAATAAAGGTAGCGCTAATCACATAACCGTAACCGGCGCAAAAATAGGCCGGCAGCATCAGCCGCATAAAGGTACGCGAGGGAGGATGGGCAGGCGCTTCATGAGACGCACCTGCACCAGGCAGCGGCTTCACCGGGCGGGGCAGCCAGCGCCAAGCAGGCACCAGTAGCACCGCCCCCAGAACGCTAAACCCCCACCACTGCGCCTGCCAGTTTAACGACAGTTTCAGCATCAGCTCGACCGCCAACGCCGCCACCACAATACCAATGCCGACCCCTGCAAAGTGAATACCCAGCTCGCCACGCTGCTGGTGTTGAATCAACCAATGAAGAATTAACCCCGAGGCCAGTAGCATCGAGCCACTGCTGGAAAGCCCGGCAAAAAAGCGCAGCCCCGCCCATAGCCAGAAGTGTTCAGTTAATGCCATTCCCGCGGTGGTCAGCACCGCTAAGATCAAACCGATTCTGAACAGCGTATCTTTCAGATGAATACTACGAATAGAGGCAGCCAAGACCGCCCCCAGCATATAGCCTGCGTAGTTTAGCGCCGCTAACCAGCCACCATCAGCATCACCTATCCAACTCTGCTGCTGCATCACAGGGAGTAAAGGCGTGTAAGCAAAGCGGGCAACGCCGATACACAGAATTTGGCTAAAAACACCCGCCAATAGCACTTTAAAGCGCTGCGCGCGCAGGCTAACCGTCGGCATATATGCTCTCTCTTTGTAATAACAACTGTGATGGGTAAGGCACTAATGAATAGCTGGCTATCTTCTATAATACGCGGAAAGTAGCGCTGCACCATCGGCTAAACGTGGCATGTTGATCAGCGCATCCAAGCCAATAATCTGGCAGACTAAGGCGTGATGACCACCACTGATACGGAGAGTGCTTACATGAGCAATAGCGCCAAACCCTGGACACAGCCCATGCCAGACGCGCAGTTCAACTTAATGCGCGATATTCTTGCCGCCCCTAGTCCGGTCGGTCTGGAAGGCGCCATGACCTACGGCGTTCTGAAGCCTTACTTTGAAAGCTTCGCGCCGAGCGACTGGCATCTGCATCAATTTAAAGGCAATGCGGGTGTCGTGCTGGACACCCACCCTGGCCGCGATGACATGTTTACAGTGATGATCATCGGCCACGCGGATAAAATCCGCATGCAGGTTCGTTCGATTGGTGAAGACGGCAAGATATGGATCAATACCGACTCCTTCCTGCCGACGGTACTGATTGGCCATGAAGTGAAGCTGTTTAGCGAAGACCCCGACGCCCCCGGCAGCTACCGCTGCATCCAAGGCGGCACAGTAGAAGCCCTGGGCGCTATTCACTTTTCTGACCCCGCCCAGCGCGATGGCAGCAAAGGCATCAAAAAAGAGCAGATCTACTTAGACCTGCAGATTCACGGCGAAAATAAAAAGCAGCAGGTGCTAAACCTCGGCGTTCGCCCGGGTGATTCGATTATTTTCGACCGGCCTATTCGTCCTGGCTTTAGCCCAAACACCTTTTACGGTGCTTACCTGGATAATGGCTTAGGCTGCTTTGTTACCGCAGAAGTGGCGAAGTTAATCGCCGAATCAGGCGGCACCAAAAAAGTACGCGTACTGTTTGCCATTGCCAGCTACGAAGAGATTGGCCGTTTCGGCAGCCGCGTGATGGCAGGTGAACTCAAGCCAGACGCACTGATTGGCGTCGACGTTAACCACGACTACGTAGCCGCCCCCGGTATTGGCGACAAGCGGATGCAGCCGCTGGAAATGGGTAAAGGCTTCACCATGGCGGTCGGTTCTATTGCTAGCGAACAGCTCAACCGCATCATTGCCAGCGCCGCCAAAGAGCAGGATATTCCCCTGCAGCGGGATATCGTCGGCGTGGATACCGGTACTGACGGCATGGCGGGCGTACTCGCTTCTATTGATAGCGCGGCCACCTCCATCGGTTTTCCGATCCGCAACATGCACACCATCTCTGAAACCGGCAACACCCAGGATGTGCTCGCAGCGATTCATGCACTGACTCACACGCTCAAAGCACTGGATGCGCTGCCTGATTTACAGCGGGAATTTCTAGACAATCACCCACGGCTTGATCAGGCCAACCCACTTACTCACCAAGGCAGTGATAAGCCTGAAAGTGACAAGCCTGACAGCAACAAATCTGAAAGCGATACGCCTCCTAACAGCGCAGACAAAAAACACACAAAGTCTAAAAAAACAAAGAAGAAGTAGCGTAAAAAAACCCCGGCCATTTCTGGCCGGGGTAGTAGAATTTCCTCCGTAATCCTTCTTCATGAACGTCCTGTTCATGCATCCCTGGTTTAACAAGCTTTCCTTGCTTAGTCTTGCTCCTGAGCACCGCTCCTTGTGTTGCTACTCACCATGAACCTTCAATATGTCAAAAACATTAATCTAGGATAACAAACCCTATATTTTTATGATTTTGCCGTGTGCCCGCAAACTGTCCGTTAGCCTGTTTACAAACATGGCGAATAACCAGATGGCTGCTTATACTTTTAACGCATCAATCACTACCGATGCTGTTCGACACGGAGGTTACCACGCCTGAACCCATCAACCCCTCGCGTTAGGAGGTCAGCGTGCGACACATTATGATTAGTCCAACAGTGCACGGCGTGGATTTTATTTGCCGACACTGCGGCAATGCAGAATCCGCTACCACGTCGTACTTAAATCGTTTTCGCCTTGAAGGCTCGGGTAAAGACAGTGCTACGCTGCGCTGTATGAACTGCCAAACGGCTATCTCTACCCCCATGAGCACGCTCAGCGCACTGTTTTATCATCGCGCCAGCTAATAAATGAAAACGTTGAGCCATAAAAAAACCCCGGCGGTCCCGGCCGGGGTTTGATCATCTCCTCCTTGATCTTTCTTCACGAACCTCCTGTTCATGCGTCCTTGTACATCGCAAGCATTCCTTACCTGCACGTCCTTGTAACGCTTTCCCTGCGCTATGTGCACACAGTGAAGCCTATAGCCGCTGAGTTATCTAACCTAAGCTATGAAACAGTAAATAGTTTTAGATGATGGCTCATTCAAGCTATCAGATTAGCTTGCAGTGGCTTGAGCCAAAAACATACAATCACGCACGTTTGCAACACTAAAAGGATATCCCAGTGACGACTCTCGTTTCTCGCGCAACGCAACGCGCTTCTCAACGTAAGTGTATGGCCCCATGGCTAGCAGCGGCTTTCGGCATCGCGCTAGCCGCACCCGCCTGGGGAGATAGTTGGGAAGGCAGTATCGGGGCAGGCGTCACCTACTCTCCTGATTATCTAGGCAGCGACGACTATGACGCACGTGCCTGGCCCGTTGTTAACCTCACATATGGCGACCAGCTTTCGATCAACGTACGCAACGGGATTGAGTGGCACGCTATTCGTCAAGGCAACTGGACAGCCTCACCTTTCATTAGCTATACCTTTGGGCGGGATAATAAGGGCGATATCAGCCAGTTTGAAAAAGTCGATGGCGGTGCCACGTTAGGTTTACGAGTCAGCTATCAGCAAGGACTCTGGCGTTATAGCGTTGCAGGCAGTACGCCGGTGAGCGGCGATGTAGAGGGCGCAAAATTTTCAGCCAATGCCGCCTTGCGCATGCCGGTTAGCGAACGGACACTTTTTACCCTAACGCCCAGCGTTACCTATTCAAACGAGAAATGGACCGAGTCGCTGTTTGGTGTGTCGGTGCAAGACAGCGCGCGTAGCGGCGTGGCGGCCTACTCTCCGGATAGTGGTTACTGGCGCATGGGAGCCAATGCAAGCCTTAGCTACTTCCTGACGCCTGAATGGACAGCCACCGGCTTTGTGGGCGCAACGTATCTCACTGGCAGCGCTGCCGACAGCCCTATTGTTGATGAGCTAGGCAGCGATTGGCAAACCCTCACAGGGGTAACACTTAGCTATCGCTTTTAAAATAGGACGCTTTGACGTTGCCCCTGCGTCGCTAAATCAATCAAAACGGCGGGCACTATGGCCCGCCGTTATGGTTACTAACGTAAATAAACGTACTGTTTAACGCGCCAGCCACGCCACCAGTGCTTCAGCGGTAGCCGCAGAGGAAGGCGGGTTTTGCCCGGTAATCAACTGGCCGTCTTCACGCACATACGGCGTAAAGTCGTCTGCTTTGCTGTAAATGCCGCCACACTGCTGCAGCGCATCCTCCACCAAATGCGGCACGATACCTGTCAAACCGACCGCCTCTTCTTCGCCGTTAGTGAAGCCTGTCACCTGACGCCCTTTCACCAGCGGCTCACCACTGCTGTTTTTCGCATTAATTAACACGATGGGTGCATGGCATACCGATGCCACTGGCTTACCCTGCGCAATAAAGTTTTCAATCAGCTGGATAGAGTCTTGGTCGTTAACCAAATCCCACAGCGGGCCATGACCACCTGGATAGAACACCGCATCGAAATCATCGGCACTCATATTGCTAAGGCGATGGGTGGCCGCTAGCGCCGCATTAGCCTCACCATCTTGCTTAAAGCGCCGCGTTTCGTCGGTTTGGCTATCGTCTGCGTCACTTTTCGGATCCAGCGGCGGCTGCCCACCTTTCGGCGAGGCAAGCGTAATATCAGCCCCCGCATCTTTAAACACATAGTACGGCGCGGCTAGCTCTTCCAGCCAAAAGCCGGTTTTTTCACCCGTATCTCCTAACTGATCGTGTGACGTTAGTACCACCAAAATACGCTTGCTCATCTCATAACTCCTAATTGTGAAGAGTGCGATAGCGTCTTGCGTTACCTACCTACCTTACCTTGGGGCGTGTTTTCTTGGTTGCAAGGTAAAGCACCTTAGATAAGATAGCTCGGTGAACTTCTTTTTTAGATTAACGAGCACGCCGTGAGTATTGAAGCGCGAGAGTTTTACCGCCGTGGGCCCGTGCACCGCTCAGCGCGTGCCAGCAGCTTTGCGCTAATTCGTCGCCAGTTCGATTTTCGTTCCATTGAAATCGGCCGCTGGGTGACCACCGCCGAACGCGACCGCGCTGCCGAGCTTTTTCACGATGCACTGTGCGATTTAATGCTGATCCTGCGCGGCAATGAGGCACTGATTTCACTGCGTGGTTCGATAGCCCTGCAGTACGGAAGCGGTGGTAGGCCCGGCGTTTCCGCTCATTACGACCCCAGCCAGCGCTGCTTTTCGCTCGCTAAAAATGCGGGGCCTGGCAGCATTGCCCATGAATGGTTCCACGCGTTTGATCACTACATTGCTCAGAAGTGTTTTCATAACGTACCCACTAGCGCCTTTGCCTCGGCGGCATGGCTATCGGATGCAGCTCCGATTCCCCACCCGCTCAACCAGCGCTTACTCGCCTGCTTTAACGCTATTCTGCTTCATCCCGACGGCCAGCAGCCCAGCGCGCTTTTCAACTACTCCGCTGCTATGGATAAAGCCCAGGGCCAACTCTATTACAGCAAACCAGAAGAGCTGTGCGCCCGAGCGTTTGAAGCTTTCGTGCAGGACGCCACCATCAAAAACCACTTCCTAGTGAACGGTACCCAAACCTCCCACGAGGCAGAGCACGGCCTATACCCACAAGGCGAGCAACGCGAACGCATCAATGCGCTGTTCAGCAACTATTTTGCCAGCTTGGGGAGGGCGCTCAGCAAAGAGAGTCCTTCATAAAACGCGGGATGTGCGAAACACGCCAATGACAACTACGCTTCAATGACATTCATATCTCAAAGGAAGAGAAAAATGCCATCTACCACTACCATTGTCGTTATTATTGTTGTGATCGTTGCCGTCACTGGGATAGGTTTCAGCGGCATCCTTCCCTTTTAATGGGAACTACCCACTCATCGTGGCCTCCACATCGCCAGGAACTCAATGATTAAAGGCGCGCGGAAGGTGGCTCGGGCTAGTTTGTATCTAACGACCAAAAGCGTCCATTTCGTGTGCGCTTATTTAACGCCCATGAAAAGGCTAAGGCATCCAGACATCTGCCACATGCCATAACTCCCCTCCTCGCAACATAGATCCAAGCCCCCGTTGAGCTGCTGACAAGCCAACCACTCAGTCCCCATCGCTCTGCCTCTGGGGCCCTGCTTTACCGATCTTCCAATCGTTCTACAGAAGTCAGGCATGGACAAAAACGCAAACCACTGTTGCAATGCAAATAAAAAGAATTATCATTATCGTTGCCATAAAAGCCTGATGGTACTTCAATCATCCGTAATTATTTAAAGATCCACATATAATGAGGTTCTGTATGAAACGCATTTCCGTTTTGATTCTGGGAAGCTTAATGAGCAGCGGCGTTGTTTTGGCAGATGAGCAGAATCGCCTGGATCATTTTGAGGGAGTGTCTTCTGAAAATCTCACGCAAGCGCTGGAAAATCTTACAGAAGGCAATCAACAGCTCATTCAGCTTCTAAACGCTGAAACCCTCTCTAACGAACAAATGGGAGAGATTCATATGCTGACCTACACGCTTGAAAATGCACTTCAGCGGATAGATCAAGAAGTCGAAACGATGGCAGTTTCACTAGAAGAAGTGCACCTGGGCTCTGAAACGCTGAATCAAGAACGTGTTGCCACGAACGCTGCCGACTACCTAGAAGCCTCTGCGCCTCTGACCCAATAGCAGCACATTCATCGCAGTCCCGCTTGGTAGAGCATCCATTGCATAGTGAGGCCGGACGATAGTGCGGCTACCGTAGAACCGAGATAGATAGCGCCTAAATTGCTTGCTTCTGTTCAGTCAAAGCCAACGAAATCGTACGGACTGATTGGGAAGTGATGCACAAATGACAAGTGCAAAAAAGCCCGCTGATTTCTCAGCGGGCTTTTTCTATATTCTATGGCGGAGGGGGAGTCCGCTGATTTAACATCCACCACTATCTACCAAAAACTACAACTGCCAATAAAATCATGTGCTTGTATTGCATTTTTGTCTATTGAAGTCTATGTTGATCTATAACGTATGGGGGACTATTTGGGGGACTAACCCCAATTTTAAGAGAGGTAAGCCGTGGCAATACACAAGCTTAGCCCACGCAAAGTAGCTACTGCTGAACCGGGCAAACATGAAGATGGTGGCGGTTTACGCCTAGTGGTTTCTAAAGGTGGGGCTAAGAAATGGGTACTTAGATTTACTTTAAAAAGTAAACGCCGAGAAATGGGGCTTGGCAGCTTCCCGGACACAGGCTTAGCCGAGGCTCGTCGTAAAGCTGAAAACTATAGAAAGCTGGCCAAAGAAGGCACTGACCCAATTCACGCTCGCGAGCTGGAAACGCAGCAACAATCGACCCCTACGTTTACAAATTGCGCTGCACGGTATATTCAGTCTCACCGGCGTAGCTGGCGAAATGCTAAGCATGCTCGACAATGGGTTAGCACATTAAAGACTTACGCAAGGCCAGTCATTGGCGAAATGCCTGTTGATGAAATCGACACTCATCAAATACTCAATATACTTAGCCCCATATGGATAGCTAAGACTGAAACTGCTAAGCGTGTTCAAGGCCGAATTGAGAATGTGTTGGACTATGCTTCAGCACACAAATATCGAGATGAAGCCAACCCAGCACGCTGGCGTGGTCACTTAGATAAATTGTTGCCAAAACCATCAAAAGTTCAGAAAGTTACTCATCACCCTGCAATGCCCTACGAACAAGTGGCTGAGTTCATGGAGGCTGTACAAAATTACAATAGCATGTCATCAAAAGCGCTGCAGTTACTGATCCTAACAGCAACCAGGACGTCGGAAGTTCTCAATGCTGAGTGGAACGAAATTGATCTTGTTAACGCCACGTGGATTATTCCTGCGAAGCGCATGAAAGCTAGCCGTGAACATCGCATCCCCCTCTCCCGCCAAGCTTTAGTGCTGATAGCTAATCTGCCAAAGATTAAAGGCAATGCATTTATTTTTCCGGGTATGAAACCTGGCCGTCCTCTTTCCAACATGTCCCTACTACAGTTCATGCGCGGTCTTGGTTATGGCCCAAACGGTGACAAAGGCAACTATGTACCACATGGTTTTCGGTCAAGTTTTCGCGACTGGACAGGTGAAGTGACAAGCTATCCGCGCGATGTGGCTGAGATGGCGTTAGCTCATGCTATAGAAAATAAAGTAGAAGCCGCCTACAGACGTGGTGATCTTTTTGAAAAACGCAGGGCTATGATGCAGGATTGGGCAGACTACGTGAAAGACCATAATTTTCAATAACTTGGAAATCATCAGGGTGTTCACTTCTGCCATATTTACATCAGAAGCACACAAGATTTCTCCGCTTCATAATTTACTGGGGTATAAAATCGCCCAACTCATTGTCACTGAGCCTAAATATTCCAAATATTTTGAAATCTATATCACTCCTATGCATCCACCCCACGGGAACCTTTTCCGCTGCATAGGAGCTTCAATATGTCCCTACCCTGTAAGCGTTGTGCATCAACACGCCTACTGAACCTGGAGACTGCCCAACGCGTGAGCGTGGTAGGCAGCACATTGATTGGCGGTGCTATTGGCGCATGGCGCGCAACCGCCGTCACCGGCCCATTGCCATTGGCGGTGACTCGCTTTCCATTGGCAAAGCTGCCTGCCGCCATGATGGGTGCCGTGGCCGGAGGTCAAACCGGCTCACGCATGGCCACCTCGCTGTTTGAGCATTGGCTGCCAGTTGGCAGCGGGACACCGTGGTTATGCTTGTCTTGCGGCTGCACCTACCGCGACGCCTACCCGCCTTTAGCACCTAACGCTTAACCTATCGTTGTTCGCCCTGTGTGGGGCGAATGATCCGCCTATTCACTTTCGCGCGCTGGCCTTTGGTCAGCGCTTTTTTTATGTCTGGAGAATGACTCATGGCACATCTCGTTGAACACATGGCTTACATTGGTGATACCCCTTGGCATGGCCTGGGGCAGCAACTGTCTCGTCATCAACCGCTGGAGGTCTGGCAGCAACAGGCCGGTATGAACTGGCATATTGAAGAAGCGCCGGTGCGCTTTATTGCCGAAGGGGCTAGCCACCTGGGCAGCATTCACTCGTTCCCTGAGCAAAAGGTGCTTTATCGCTCGGATACCAAAGCACCGCTGTCGGTGGTGTCGCAGCGCTATAAGGTGGTGCAGCCCGAGGAGATCCTGGAGTTTTACCGTGACCTAACCGAGTACGCCGGGTATGAGCTAGAAACCGCTGGCGTGCTTAAAGGAGGTCGTAAGTTCTGGGCGTTGGCACGTAGTGGCTTAAGCACATCGCTGAAAGGCCAGGATGAAGTCAACGACTACCTACTGTTGGCAACATCCTGTGATGGCACGCTGGCCACAATGGCGACACCCACCACGGTACGGGTGGTGTGCAACAACACGCTACAGATTGCGGTGGATGGCACGTCGCAGGCAGTGAAGGTACCCCACCGTTCAGAGTTCGATCCTCGTGCGGTAAAAAGCCAGCTGGGTATTTCCGTTTCCCAGTGGAATGACTTCATGTACCGCATGAAGGCCTTGGCGGAACGTAAGATCGACCATCGTGAGGCACAGCAGTATTTTCAGTCGGTGCTCTGCGGTATCGATAAGCCGATAGATGACCCTTCCAAACTGCCCAACTACCGGGCACTCAACAAAGTGCAGAAGCTCTACCACGGCGAAGGCCGCGGTTCCCACCTCGACACGGCCAAAGATACTGCGTGGGGATTGCTCAATGCCGTTACCGAGTACGTGGATCACGACAAGCGGGCGCGTAGCAACGATACCCGATTGGATTCAGCGTGGTTTGGCCAAGGGGCGCAGCTGAAGCAGGAGGCATTGCAAACGGCTCTTGCCCTGGTGAGCTGACATGCTGTTTCTCATTATTTTACTGCTAATTTTCTTAGTTTTTGTCTTACCCCTCATTGGATAACGCAATAAGCCCAGCCCCTAACAGGCTGGGCTTATTGTTTTTAACGTGGAGCACATCATGGCCTCTCTTAGCCCCGATTTAGATATCGCTTTAACCCAGTTGACGGAACGACTGCTCACCCAGGATCAAACCTTTGCACAGACCTACGTCATGGCAAAGGGCCAGTTGTATCGCACCGAACTGCGCCTATGCCCCGTTCCTCCGCATGAACTTCCCGACGATCTTTAACCCCTATTGAAGGAGCCTTGTCATGGCCACCAAAACTAATGTGGTAAATCACGAGCCATCTGCATCCTCTTTACAAGCTGTTCCTGCAGCACCCACACCCCATCTTGCGGAGAGCACGGCCATTATTCAGGTGATTGAGCGTGCTGCGCTCAACCCGGACGTCGATATCGACAAAATGGAGCGCTTGTTACAAATGCAGGAACGGGTCATGGATCGCCAGGCCATGATGGCCTATAGCGCAGCCATGGCGGCCATGCAGACCGAACTCCCCAGCATTGAAGAACGCGGGCAAACCAATAACGGCTGTTACGCCACCTTGGAAGATATCGTCGATACCGTACGTCCCATCATGCAGAAACACGGCTTTGCTGTGAGCTTTCGTATTCAGACGCAGGAGCGCGGTATTGAGGTGACCGGTGTGCTGATGCATAAGGATGGTCACCGCGAAGAGACCAGTATGCTGCTGCCCGCTGATATCAGCGGTAACAAGAACGCGGTGCAAGCGTTTGGCTCATCCACCAGCTATGGCAAGCGCTACGTACTCTGCGCCCTACTCAACATCACCACACGGGGCCAGGACGACAACGGTAAATCCAGTACCAAAGTGGGTATCAAGCTAGTTACGCTCTTTCAGGCGGGACAGATCCAGCGGTTGATTGGCCAGTGCCCCGCCACGACCCAGGAATGGTTCAGCGGTAAGTACGGTTCAGCCGTGCAAGTGCCTCAGACTGACTTCGACAAGCTGCGCGCTTCACTTTCTAAGCGATCGGTTAAGTAACCCACCAGCTACCCCTTATGACAGGAGGCTTCCATGCAAGTGCTTAGTATGGAGCAAGGCACCCCAGAGTGGCTGGCGGCGCGGCTAGGTCGCGTCACCATGTCGGAGCTCAAAGCCTTGCTGGTTAAGGGTAAAGGCCCATGTGGGTTGGGTACCGGGGCGATTACCTACATGCACCAGTTAATCGGTGAGCGAATTACCGGGGAGCTGGCCGAGCCGTTTCAGGGCAACGCGCATACCCGGCGTGGGCATACGCTGGAAGGCGTAGCCCGTGCGCTCTACTGTGATACCACAGGAGAACCCAAGCCACACGAAGTAGGCATCATCCTTAATCACAATGTGGGTTACTCCCCCGACAGCTTGGTAGGCGCTAACGGCCTGCTTGAGATCAAAACCAAGCTGCCCAAGTTCCAAATAGAAGTGCTGCTCAACGGAGAGATACCCGATGAGCATGTGCCTCAATGCCAGGGTGGACTATGGGTCAGTGAACGAGAGTGGATCGATTTTGTGAGCTACTGGCCCGGTATGCCGCTGTTCATCAAGCGCGCCTACCGTGACGACTTCATGATTCGCATGATTGCTGAGCGAGTTGCGGCTTTTCATGAAGAGATGGAGCGGCGTATCAGCCAAGTGATGGCTGCGTGACGGAACTCATACCTCAAAACTCAACACGCTATCTAATGACATAGATGCCGGGGCCAACACCCCGGCATTTTTTTTCTGGAATCAACTATGACGTACTCAAAACTAAAAGCGGGCGAAGTAGCGGGTACCTACCACGTCACATCGCCCGTCACTGAAGCCGATATCATCAACATGGCCAAGCGCTTTGCGCGCCGCAAGCTGGCCAAAGGGTGCAAGATTACCCAGCCGTCGCAAGCCTTTGAGCACCTGCAATTATTGCTGCAAGACTACGAGCATGAAGTGTTCAGCGTTCTATTCTTGGATAGCCAACATCGCGTTATCCGTTTCGAGGAGCTTTTTCGGGGCACCATCGACACCGCCAGCGTTTATCCGCGGGAAGTGCTCAAAGCCGCGCTGGCCTACAACGCCGCTGCCGTCATTTTGGTTCATAACCATCCCAGTGGTGACCCGGAACCCAGCGATTCAGATAGGCGAATCACAGAGCGCCTGAAGGAAGCCTTGGAGCTAATGGATATCAAGGTGATTGATCACGTAGTGGTGGCGAGCGAAGGGTGCCAGTCATTTGCGGAGTTGGGGTATTTGTAGTGATACGGGAGGTAAAGCAAGAGCTGCCCAATGTGGTAGCTCTCAAAAAAGCTTCTTTTTTTGGCTGAAACAGATGCTATTGGTATCAAGGCTCTTGAGTATAAAGTGCGTTAATTGTTTAACGATGTATGACAGTCATGAAGCCCCTAGCACTCTAGAGAGCACTAGGGGCTAGTCCGTTAAAGGGCCTTCACTAACTCGCCATAATCTCCGTCCACGCGCAAGACAATGGTCACATCGTTGTCATTGCGGTTACGGAAGAACCAGCCATGATTGCCAGTGAAAGCGGCTTCTAGCTCCCCCTCATCCTCGGGTACGCCACGTCCTTTCTCGTAGCTGATGGAATTTCCATTGCCATCACCGTGCGTATCAAAGTTGACAGGGCCACCTTCTGATGCCCAAGCAAAGGTAGCAACCGCCCCTTCTTGCATGGTGAGTTTGTACTCCGTGCCTTGCCCTGGCGTCAGGGTAAAGCTCACCTCATCACGCCATGGGGACGCTTCTTCCGCTTGTGTCGCCTGGGAAGCGGCTTCCTCGGAAGCCAATGCCTCCGCTAGCGCGACGCTGGCGTCGGTCATCATCCTTTCAGATTCAGCGGGCGAAGGTGCGACTGGATCACTCGCTGGGGCTGAATTGGCTGTTTGGGGAGCCATCTCTGCCTGTGACGTGGCGGTCTGAGAACCAGCATCGCTTGCCGTCGCAGGCTGGCTATCGCTACTCGCCTCTTGAGGTGCAGTGGGTTGAGAAGCCTGTTGGACACTGGCTTGATCGTTGGCCTGGTCAAGCTCGGCCTCTTCGGCTAGTTGGTTCTTGATTTCACCCATCTCGGTCAGCCCCAACAAGCGGCCCGCGCCGGTGGGGTCGATGGCATACTCTGCGGGCAACACTACGGTGACCAATAGAGCAGTGGCTATTACCGCAGCAAGCAATGTAGATCGAAGTAATTTACCCGTCGAAGGTAACTCGGCACGGGTTGGAAGATCGGTATTGTACATTTGGGTCTCTCCTGAATTAGGCGATGAAGTAGCCGGTGAGCTGATAACCGACCAGCATAAAGCCAGCACAAATCATGGCGACGTTGGCGGTATAGGCGTGGCGTAAGAAACCGGCAGTGCGTCGCCAAAATCCCATGCCAATGAGGATCGCACCCAAGGCCAATAGCTGGCCTATTTCCACCCCGACGTTGAACGCCAGCAGATTGGGAACCAGCCCATCCGAGGAGATATCGTATTCAATGATCTTGCTCGACAATCCAAAGCCATGAAACAGGCCGAAGACCAGCGTTGCCACTTTGGTATTGGGCTGAAAGCCGAACCAGCGCTGATACGCACCAATGTTATCGAGCGCTTTGTAGACAACGGAGAGCCCGATGATGGCATCGATCAGGTAGCTATTGATGCCAATATTGAAGTACACCCCTAGCAGCATGGTCGTCGAGTGACCAATCGCAAAGAGGCTGACGTAGATAGCGATGTGCTGCATTCGATAGAGGAAAAAGATGACCCCTAGCAAAAACAGGATGTGGTCATACCCCGTCACCATGTGCTTGGCACCGAGATAGACGAACGAGATCAGGTGAACGCCATAGATCTCCTGGATGTACCCTTTATCGCCTTCAGCAACAGCGTGGGCAAGGGCTTCACCGCTGGCTCCCAGGAGCATTACCAGCAATGTGAGAAGGGTCAGTGCGTGGCGTCGGGTTATAGCAGACAAGCCGAACGCACCCCCTATTTGGGATGGAAACATAAAACCTCCACGGGTCTGTCATTAGGAATGGCCGTCAGGCAGACGGCCTCAGTCATCCAGCAATGACTGGCCGTGGAGGACGCTCAAAGCGGTAGACGCGACGCAGCGGTAGACCGCTTCGTTCACCTAGCCGCAGGGCGTTGCGGAAGTTTGGCTCAATGGTAATGCCCGACCCGAGCCGATCCGCTTTTTCGTGAAAGTGGCCGCCACTCTCATTATGGAGGTGGCGGCCGTCCTCATGCTCGTGACCATGGGTATGCCCATGGCCTTTCTGTACATTCTCGTGGAGAGACGGCTCAACGCCCATCATGCTCGCCGCCCCATGCGCACGCGCCTCGCCCACACTGGTGATTACCAGACTAGGCAGGAACACCAACAGCAGGGTCAGATAGCCAAGGCGGTGGCGCAGCCGATTGAGCATGTAAAGCAACCAAGATGAATGTAAAAAAAGAAATCGATAGCCGTCTGCTTTGAACTATAACGTTGGCAGAAAACCAGCAATAGATTAACATCCCCTCCAGGGGGATAGGAATATAATAAGGGAAAAGAAAATGACCATACACACTCACCAGTCACATCCCGATATCATCAAGCGCTTAAACCGCGCTCGGGGACACCTTTCGAGCGTGACGCAGATGATAGAGGACGGTCGCCACTGCCTGGACATTGCACAGCAGCTCCATGCGGTTGAGAAAGCCATTCAACAGGCCAAACGTACCTTGGTTTTAGATCATATCGACCACTGCCTAGATGATGCTTTGGGCCCTCAGGGTCAAACCCAGCGGGCGCGGGCTGAAGAATTCAAGGCCATAGCCCGCTACCTGTAAACGCATCTAAGCCCCTCACTTGAGGAACGCTCAATGCTTGATGTACTTGCCCATCGCGTCTATTGCCATCTCTTTTTCGCTCAAGTCATTGCACTGATTGGTACCGGTCTGACCACGGTTGCTCTGGCATTACTGGCTCATCACCTTGCTGAGGGTCAGGCGGGGGTCGTGCTCGGCACCGCGCTGGCGATCAAGATGGTCGCTTACGTGGGCATTGCCCCACTGGTCGGCGCCTATGCCTCACGCCTGCCTCGGCGCACCTTGTTGGTTAGCCTGGACGTGCTGCGTGCGGCCGTGGTCTGCACGCTGCCGTTTGTTACCGAGGTGTGGCAGATCTATGTGCTGATCTTTCTGCTCAATGCTTGTTCAGCAGGCTTTACACCCGTTTTCCAGGCGACGATCCCTGACATTCTCGAAGACGAAGAGCAATACACGCGAGCATTATCCCTGTCGCGCCTCGCCTATGACTTAGAAAACCTTCTTAGCCCGATGGCGGCGGCGGCATTGCTGATGGTGATGGGTTTTGATGTCCTGTTCGTACTCAACGCATTGGCCTTCTTTATTTCTGCCGCCCTGGTGATATCGGTGACCCTGCCTGCGCCTCTTGCCCTAGAGGATGTTCCCGGCGTTTGGCGTCGCGTTACCCATGGCACGCGAATTTACCTAAAGACGCCCCGGCTGCGCGGGCTGCTGGCGTTGAGCCTGGCGGTATCAGCCGCCGGGGCCATGCAGATCGTCAACACGGTAGTGCTCGTGCGCTCGGTGTTGGGTTTGGGCGAGAAAGAGGTAGCCCTGGCCTTTGCCGCCGCAGGCGGGGGCTCCATGCTAGTGGCCTTACTGTTGCCCAAGGTGCTGGATCGGGTGTCCGAACGGCCGGTCATGCTGCTGGGTGGCGTTATGATGGCTCTCAGCCTCTACCTGGGCTGGCTAGGCCCATCGTTTGCGGGGCTTGTCGGGCTATGGTTACTGCTGGGCGCAGGGGCCTCATTGGTCATGACCCCCACCGGGCGCCTGCTCAAGCGCTCATGCCAGCCCGAGGATCGTCCAGCGCTGTTTGCTGCCCAGTTTTCGTTGTCACACAGCTGTTGGCTGGTCACCTATCCGCTGGCAGGCTGGCTGGGGGTGAACCTTGGGCTGAAGGGGACGTTTGCTTTGCTGGGAACGGTGGCCCTGGCGGCAACGGCGCTCACAGCTCTTATCTGGCATAGACGTGACCCGATGATTGTTGAGCACGAGCACATCCCCATAAGCCATACCCACCGGCACTACCACGATGAACATCATCAGCACGAGCATGAAGGGTGGGAGGGGCCGGAACCTCATCGCCATTTCCACCATCATTCCCCAGGCTCGCATCGACATGTATTTGTCATTGATAACCACCATACGCGATGGCCATCATGATCTGATAAAGCTGGCGGAGGGATATTGCCCTCAAGTGGGCTCTAGCAAGCTTGACAGTGTGAGGTAATTAGAAGCTAACCAGGGAGGCTAGAACGCCGAGTAACGCACAGCCAAACAGCACCTTGAGCATGCCAACCTTGAAATGAAAAATCGCGATCATGGCGCCTGCCGCCAGTAACAACGCCAGTAAATCGAGGGACGCTAAGTTCGGCGCTAAAAGTCGCGCTCCCATCACGTGCCTTTCGCCTACGTCAGCGAAGATAACGTGAAGTCCAAACCAAATGGCTAAGTTGAGGATAACCCCGACGACCGCAGCGGTAATGGCGGACAGCGCCGCGCTGAGGGCGCGGTTGTCACGTAAACGCTCCACATAGGGAGCCCCTAAAAATATCCAAAGAAAACAAGGTACGAACGTTACCCACGTGGTCAGCAATGCGGCGAGCGTTGCGGCCAACATAGGATCAAGGCCTGTGGCCTCACGATAAGCGCCCATAAACCCAACAAACTGCACGACTTGAATTAACGGGCCCGGTGTCGTCTCCGCCATGCCCAGGCCATCCAGCATCTCGCCCGGTGCCAACCATCCATAATTTTGCACCGCCTCTTGAGTGACGTAACCCAGCACCGCATAGGCACCGCCAAAGGTCACCACCGCCATCTTACTGAAGAAGAAAGCAATCTGACTGAACACATTCTCGCTGCCGAATAGGGCCAATAGCAGCACTACCGGTGTTAGCCACAATAGGAGTAACGTGCCTGACATACGTAGCGACCACTGGCGATTGGGGCGTGCATGGGCAGGCAGCCCTTCGCCCAGTAGGGAGTCTCGGTCGCTAAGCACTGACTCGTCGGCATTTCCATGGCCACCTCCTACCTGAAAGGCCGTCATGCCACGTTTCCCTCCCCAATACCCCAGAAGGGCCGCGCCTAGAATAATCAGCGGAAACGCTACCTCAAAAAAGAAGATGGCGACAAACGCGGCAGCGGCGATGCCAAGCATTATCTGATTTTTCAGTGCCCTTTTACCTATACGGACGACAGCGTTAAGCACCACGGCTAGAACCGCCGCTTTTAGGCCAAAGAAGAGCCCTTCAACGGCTCCCACATTGCCCAAGGCGGCATACAGGTAGCTCAGGGCCAGAATGGCGATGAAACCAGGTAGCACAAAGAGGCTGCCCGCGACCAAGCCACCTTTGGTACGATGCATCAGCCAACCGATATAGATAGCCAACTGTTGCGCTTCTGGCCCCGGCAGCATCATGCAGTAGTTAAGCGCGTGCAGAAAACGGCGCTCGCCAATCCATTTTTTTTCTTCAACGAGTATGCGATGCATCACCGCTATCTGACCGGCGGGGCCGCCGAAGCTTAATAGTGCGATTCGTAACCAGACCCTAACGGCCTCACGGAACGGTACTTGATGGGGCGACTCAATGATGGGCGGCATGGCACACTCTTTAACGATGTCAGGGGTGTTATTTTGTAGAATGTATAACAATGGGGTTATACATACAACGAAAGAGGCGGTATGACAGATAACGTACAGCACTGGTTAATCCTGATCATGCGCCTCAGTGGGCGGGCGGGCACACCCCGTATGAGGATCTGGCGGGCACTTCGTAGTTTAGGTGCCGTGGTACTCAGAGATGGTGTCTACTTACTGCCTGCTAGCCCCTCGCGAAGGGAAGCGCTGGAGTTACAAGTCGGCGCTATTCGGGAGCTGGGAGGTAACGCGCTGCTGATCGAGATAGAAGAATCTGCCATAGATAGCGTCGATGTGTTGCCTTCGCTCTTTGATCGAACGCCAGATTTTCAAGCCTTACGAGCGGCAGTGGTTGACTGGCAGCAGGCTTGCCCTCAGTTGGAGGAGCGAGAAGCGCAGCGTCAATTGACCCAGTTGCAGCGACGTTTACAAGGCATTGTGGAGATCGATTTTTATCCAGGGTCAGAAAGCAAGCGCGCCGTTATGGCCTTGGCAGATGCGGAGACCGTCTTTAATCGTTGCTTTGTGCCAGACGAGCCCCAGCCGATCCAAGCCGAGATCCCACGGCTTGATCACTCTGCATTTCGCGGGAGATGGTGGGCCACGCGCCGTCGCCCTTGGGTGGATAGGCTGGCATCGGCTTGGTTGATCAAGCGCTTTATTGATCCCGAGGCTCGCTTCGTGTGGCTTGAGCATCCGAGCCAGTGTCCGACAGACGCGCTGGGGTTTGATTTTGATGGAGCTCATTTCACCCATGTTGATGACAAGGTCACGTTTGAAGTGCTGCTCGCGAGTTTTAGCCTTGAGACACAGGCAGGCTTGAGCAGGATTGCGGAGCTAGTCCACTACTTGGATGTGGGGGGCACCCCTGTGCCGGAGGCCGTAGGGTTAAAACTCATGCTGGCCGGGGCTAAAGAGCGTTGTGACGACGATGATGCCCTACTACAACATACAGATATGTTGTTTGATGACCTTTACCAGGCGTATTTGGCGGGAGACCCAAACGGGGAGTGAGCAATGCGCTAATAGTGAAAAGGCCGGGTTTACCCCAGCCTTTTGCTAGCGACCCTCGTGGCTCGAAATAAGGGTTCAGTCGGCCCGCGGACGTTCTAAATATTTCCAGCAATGGCACGAGGAGAAAGAAAGGTAGTTTAGGTTGCTAGCGTATTTCGCATTCCTTGAACGGCATAATTAGCCGCCAAGCAGCATGTGTCATGTATTCAGATGGAGTACGACAGGTGCCAGCTCCTTTCTAACCAGGCTATCAGAAGCCGAGGAATTTCGAGTTTGCGGCTGCGGCGTGAAAATGTGCTTGCACTGTTTTGACAAGAAAATTGACAGGCGACGATGTCTGGAGCAGTGATTCGTCAAACTAAAGCTGGCATTAAATACTGTCACGCCAATTAGTGCGGAAGTCCAGTGAGCGTAATAGCGCATAAACGGTACAACAACGGACTCCCATATCATCGCACACATCCGGAACTTTACGGTTCTTGCGACGTGCCGAGGGTTTAGGAATCTCATTGGATACCACAATCCTGTTGACTGGATCCCGAAGACCGTAAGCGATTAAAAATGGATCCTTCCCAACCTTCTCAAGTTCTATCTCATCGAGGTCTGATCCATATCCTTCGTCTAGCACTCTGTTCAATAGGTCCACATCAAATTCTTCTTGTAAAACAAGGAGGTCACGTATCTCTCGGCTTTTAGCCCAGTTTGCATGCTGTGCCTTTGTGCCGCCTTTTATCTCATCAATTGTCTCAAGCGGCATACAGATAGAACCATCGCCAGCATGAAACTCAAGCCAGCGCCAAAATTCTGGCACTCTCTCCATATGGTAGTAATAATCGTGGGCGTGAATGATGATATTAGCGTCGAGAAGAAACAGCTTTTTTTGTTTGTCAGGCATTAAAATCCTACCATTTCAGCGACATTACCTGGGTTAACTCCCAGAACACGACCCGCCTTGGTTTCAGTTAGAACGCCATCCTGTAGCGAACGACGAACAAGGCTGATAAGAGCGCCTCCTGCACGATGGCGCTGCGTATTGTAGAAATTTCCACTTGAGCCAGACTCGCTTTCCTTTGATTTGGCCTTACTGTTCAGCCACAACTCACGAAGCTCAGTGCTAGCCCTTTCCCATTGAGCTTGGTTGAGCAGATTGCTACGAAACAGCCGGTACGCTACCAGTGAAGCGCTAACATTGAGGTCTCCTGCCTCCCGCTGCAGCGCTATGACGAAGGTCTCTTCCGACTGCATGGCAGCTTCATAGACCTCGCTCACCTCATCTGCTGAAATCAGGATGTGGCTCGCGACATCGTTGCAGTAACGCTCAATTTTGTGTTCGTGCGTCTGGGCGCTGATGCCAGTTTTCCCCAGCCACAGGTGTACCACTTCATGAAGCAGAGTGAAGCACCAGGCTGATTTCGAGTCGTTCTGATTGATTACTACAAAGGGTGCAATAGGATCAGAGAGAGCGAAGCCGCGAAAGGCCTCGGTATTGATTGAAGAATGATTACTGCCCAAGTCTCCAATGAGCAACACATAAATCCCTTTGATCTCGATTTTTTCTCGGAGATATTTGAATGCCTCGTGGGCACCTTTCCTTCTTCGATATGCGGCAATATCGATTTCAAAATAGTCCCTTATTGTACGGCAGGCACTATCTACGGCTGAAGTGACTTGCCCTTTACCCACAAAATCGACAATCACGTCCTCCTCTTTGTCAATAAGAGCATCTTTAACTAGTGATTGGCGAAGGTAGATGTCACGAACAAGAGCGCTTACGCTACCTTGATGCTCATCCCGCTTCGCCTCAGGAAGACGACGGAAGTCTTCGCCCAACGAGGCACTACGCGGCGGAGTAGGCAGAAAAAAAGTTATGAAAGGCCTATGGTAATGCTTAACCATTTTCATCAATTGGGGCTGAGTGGGTGAACGGTCACCCGCTTCATACGCTGCCAACATTTCTGAGCCGGTCACTCTCTTTCCGCCAAGGGCTAGTTTGCTAGCCGCCTCCTCGAGGCTTAGGCCAGCAGTTTCTCGAGCCCACTTGAGAATTTCTGGATTTGCTTTGGCCATGTCTAGTCCTAACCCCACCGGTATTTTGGGTGCCGGTACGTACATAGTGAATGAATCAGCTTAGCTCTTTAGAATAGAGGATATAAAGAGGAGGACAGCGTGTTTTCCCGCATAATTCGTTATTTTGGCAATTCGGACGCGTCAGCATCTAGTTGGAATTGCCATCATCCAGCATTAGCACTACGGTTGCCAAGGAACAGAGCGAGAAACCTGAATATTTTGGCGATCATGATTTAGTAACTGGCCGGTTGCTTGCTAGCTTATGCCCATGCAGTTTGGGTAGTAGGGCAATGGTTATTTCCTTCTTGTTAAATTAAGTATTTGTTTTTATTTGTTTTTATTTGTTTTTATTTTTTCTATCTATATTCAAATCCAGGATATTGAGTAGTACCTATGCTAGTCCAGCAAAATCTATATATTTAAATAGCAGGTGGTCACTACTTGGCCACCTGTCTCTTTAAGGAAGACTGAAGCTAGTACTGGCTATATTTGATGCCGAAGACATCGATTTCATGAACGCAATGACGCTGGCTCACTTCTCATCCTTATTTCTTTGATGATGACCGAAATGGCGATGCATGAGGAAATGCATGCCAAGACAGAGTGTCAGGGGAAGCAACAGCCAGGCCCCAGTGCCCAGTGACTGGCCGCGCCACATTAGAAAGAACATGGCCACGCCCATAATTACTAAGCAAGCAGTCATCATCCAGTGGTGAATGCGGTTCATTTGGCGTCTCCTTGTGGGTTGTTTGTGGCGAAGCGCCGCTTGAGTAGCAGCGAGTTGCCAATGACGGAGAGAGAGCTTGCGGTCATGGCGATGACGCCGATCATCGGGTGCAGCAGACCAATCGCGGCGATGGGAATGGCTGCCACGTTATAAGCGCTGGCCCAGATCAGGTTTTGGACGATTTTGCCGAAGGTGGCGCGAGATAGGTGCATGGCATCCACCACGGCGGTCAGTTCGCCGCGCACCAGGGTCACATCGGCGGCCTCAATGGCCACATCTGCCCCCGCGCCGATGGCTATGCCAACGTTGGCTTGCTTCAACGCCGCGGCATCATTGATGCCATCGCCGACCATGGCCACGTGGTTGCCATGTTTCTCCTGAAGTTTACGGATGGCATCGACCTTACCTTCCGGCAACACCCCGGCCTGAACCTCGTCGATGCCCACCTCGTCTGCTACGGCACGGGCGGCGCGCTCGTTGTCGCCGGTGATCATCACCACGTGCAGGCCCAGGTCATGCATGCCGCGGATGGCCTCTACGGATTTTTCCTTGAGGGTATCGGCCACTGCCACCAGGCCCAGGGCCTGACCGTCGGCGGCGACGATCACAACGGTGCGCCCCTTGCCCTCGAGCTCTGCCATGGCGTCATCAAGAGCCTCAAGGCCTGTCACGCCTTCCTCTTCCAGCAGTCGACGATTGCCGATCAGCACGGTTTCATCGCCCACCTTGCCCGAGACGCCCCGCGCTCCGGTGGAGCGAAAATCGCTGACTTCACCGGACTTCACATCGCGTTCCTTGGCACCATCCACGATGGCCCGGGCGATGGGGTGCTCCGAGGCGTTCTCCACGCTCGCGGCGAGGGTCAGCAGGCGCGTTTCCTCGACTCCTTCGGCGGTGACGGCATCGGTGAGCTTCGGCTCGCCGCGGGTAATGGTGCCGGTCTTGTCGAGCACCATCACTTTGACGTCCTTGAAGGTCTGGATCGCTTCGCCGGAGCGGATCAGGATGCCGCGTTCGGCACCGATGCCGGAGCCCACCATCAGCGCGGTGGGGGTGGCTAGGCCGAGGGCACAGGGACAGGCGATGACAAGCACGGCGACGGCGGCAATCAGGGCTAGCGTTGGTGTGCTGGCATCTGGATTCACCCAAGGCAGGAAGGTCGCGCCCCAGTCCAGAATCGGCCGCAGGACGTCTGGAAACAGCGCCCATGCAATCAGGCTAGCCAGTGAAATAGCCAGTACCGCTGGCACGAAGCGGCCGGTCATACGGTCGGCGAATTCTTGGATTGGCACCCGTGAGCCCTGAGCCTGGTCGATCAGACGCACCACTTGGGAGAGAAAAGTATCGGCGCCGACGCGGGTCGCCTTGACCCGCAATCGGCCCTCCTTGTTGATGGTGGCGCCGATCACGCTGTCGCCGGTGCTCTTGTAGACCGGTATCGACTCGCCGGTAGCGAGGGACTCGTCGAGATGGCTCTCACCCTCGACCACTTCGCCGTCGGTGGGGATTTTATCGCCGGGGCGCACGATCATGATGTCACCGGGCGTGAGCTCTTTCACCGGCACTTCAATTTCCTCGCCGTCGCGCTCCACCCGCGCTGTCTTGGCGCCCAGCGTCATCAGGCGACGAATAGCCTGGGAGGCGCGCCCTTTGGCTAGTGCCTCCAAATAACGGCCCAGCAAGTGGAAGGTCATGATGGTGGCAGCCATCTCAATGAACGAGGTCATGGTGTAGAAAAAGCCGACCAGGCCAATCAGGTAGGGCGGCAGGCTGCCCATGGAGATCAGCACATCCATATTAAAGGTGCCGTTTTTCAACGAGCGCCAGGTCGACTTGTGGGTGGCTGCCCCGCCATAGAGGAAGACCACCGGGAAGGCTAGCAGTGCCACGATGGCCAGATAGCCGGGAATTGGCTGCCAGAACATGTGCGGAATCATTAGCAGCATGATCAGGGTGGTGGGTATCGCGGCGATGATCAGTCGCCTGCGAGCCTGACTTAGATAGGCCTCCTCGATCTCGGAGTCGCTCTCGGCGTCCTCCTGATCACTCTGCACGGCAGCCACGTCATAGCCTGCTCCTTCGACGGCTTTCTTCAAGGTGTCGCCATCGGGGCCGCTTGCTTCGATGGTCACACTGACATGGTGATTGGCAATATTGGTCTGAATCACGCCCACGCCATCAAGGCGTTCGAGCGTTTTACGCACGATACCGGCGCAGTGGTCGCTGCCCATGCCGGGCACCGTCAGGGTGATCGTGTTTGGGGTCGAATCGGACATCGTGTACCTCCTGCTGGCGTTGATGAGAGAACGGCCAGGGTTGGCCGTCCGTCCTAATGCCTACGCAGTGACATCTCGGTCAGTGGTGGGCGTCGTGGTCGTCAGGATTGACGCCGCCCTCGGGTGTGGCCTGCTCCAGCTGTTGGCGCTGCTCGTCGCTCATCTGGTCATGCATGGCATTTCGCATGCGCACCATCTCGGCCATCATCTCGCCGTGCAACTCGGCCATCTGTCCGTGTAGCGCTTGAACCTCATCAGGGTCTGGGCGATCGCCGTGCATCTCCGCCATCAGGTCGTCGCGTAGGTTCATCATCCGCCCCATGCGTTCGAACTGGGCAGGTCGGTGCTCCTGCATCAGCTCACGCATCTCGCTGCGTTGATCATCATCGAGCATCAACATCATGTCCATGCCGGCGCCGCCCATCATCGGGCAGGGCATCATGCCGCCACCCATCATTTCCCCCATCATGCCAGGCCCCATACCGCCTTGGCCGTCACCTATCGTTCCTCCCATCATGGAGCGTCCTTGGCCCGCTTGGTCACCCATCATCCCCTGGGCGAAAGCAACGCCTGTACCACTGGCTGAGAGGGCCAGGGTGAGTCCGAAGGCGAGAGTGAGTTTGCGAATATCCATGGTCGTTCTCCTTAGCGACAGGCCCATATTAGGCCCAGATGTCGAAGGCCTATATCAAAGGCCGATGCCTGAAGTATTGAGGATATGTGTAGCACCTAGGTCAATTCTCAATATGGCATTCAGGCATGCCTAAGGCATATCTGAACGTTAAATAAGGCAATTTATTGACCTGTATCAATTTTGGAGATTCGGCAACTTGCCAGCTGCACTTGGGTTGCGTGTATCTATGGAGCCATGAAATACTCTTATTATTCTCCACTCGACAGTGATTATTTCTTTCTCATGACTCGCCACTCATTTAAATGGTTGCTTTGTTTGCTGCTGGGCCTTGCCTTGGCGCAGCCAATGACGGTAGTGGCTATTGATCATCATGAAAATGAGCACTGTTTGTTCACTGAAACTGTTCCAATTAGTGAAGCGATCGAGAATACTGGATCGGATAGCAGCCACCATCACGATGACTCTCATACGTCCGAGTGCTGTATGCCTTGTGGCCAGTGTACGGCGAATCTAGCGCTACTTATCGAAGACGTAGCCTTCCCCGCTTCGACCTTGCCTCGTTACCTAGTCAACTGGTTACCAGCTCCACGCGTGCCTTTTGACCGGCCTCCTCGCGTTTAAAAATTCATCGATGAACATTCCGCTCGTTTGTGGCGGACCAAGATGATTTTTTTAATTTCGAGGAATATCCATGAAACGTCGCGAATTTCTTCGCTATACCACTCTGGGTGGTATAGCCCTCTCTGGGTCTGGCCTATTGGTCCACGCTTTGGCCGGACGACATACCGAGACGTTACCAACAGCTCTGTTAGATAACACTAGCATCCCTGCAGGACGACCCCTTCAACCACTGCCCCGGATTGCAAACTTGAGTGATCAGGTTGGACGCTTTCAAAGTGTGTTAACCCCAGCTGCCCATGCGGTGCCAGTGAGCGATGGGCTTGAGGCAAAGTTGTGGCTCTACAACGGCAAAGTGTTGCCATTGATTGAGGTGCGCGAGGGGGATGAGTTAGACATTACGCTGATAAACGAGCTTGAGCACGAAACTACGCTGCACTGGCATGGGGTGCCCGTGCCACAGACGGAAGATGGGGCTCCCTGGGAAGCCGTATTGCCAGGCAAGCCAAGACATTATCGTTATGTTCTTCATAAGGGGAGTGCAGGATTACACTGGTTCCATCCCCACCCACATGAGGGTACTGCGCGACAGGTAGCTCATGGTTTAGCAGGTGCATTATTGGTCAGACCTCGGCTTGACGACTTACCCATGGAGGTGAAGGAACACCTGCTAGTGGTCAGCGACCTGCGCCTGAATTTGGATGGCGAAGTGGCACCCCATACCAGCGAAGATTGGATGAATGGACGCGAGGGGGAGCTTCTGTTGGTCAACGGCCAACGCGAGCCACGCCTCGATGTTGCACCCGGCAGCACCTTACGGCTGCGACTGGTCAATGCCTGTGCTGGCCGGTACTTGCGTTTACGCCTGGACGAACATGAGCTTTCCCTGATTGGCACCGATGGTGGTTTGCTTGAGCGGCCACAGCCGCTCAGCGAACTGCTGCTCACTCCAGGTGAGCGGGCCGATCTTCTTGTGCGAATAAGCGAGAAAGCAGAAAAGAGTTTTGAACTGGCGAGTCATCCCTATACACGTGGTTGGATGGGAGCTAAGCCCACACATCTGGACGAGATTGCTCCGCTATTATCGATTCATACCCTTAACACTGGCGTATTCCCAGCCGTCGCGTTACCTGACCCCTTGTCCCATATCTCACCCCTAGGCGAACCAGCAGTGAGACGTCGAGTGGAACTGACCGAGGTGATGCCAGACCATGGCAATCACGGTGCGGTGAATGGCGATCCGCATGCTGGCCACGGCGGCAGTGACAGCCATCACGGAACCCATGGGCCGGGGCATGGGGCGAGTCACGCTAGCGACGATGATAGAGCGGTTCGACCCAAGGTGGATTTTCTGATCAACGGCCGTGCCTTTGCCATGAACGACGTCCTGTTTGAGGGGCAGGTTGGCGAGGTAGAGGAGTGGGAGATATTCAATAACTCCCATATGGATCACCCCTTCCATGTGCATGGCACCCACTTCCAGGTAATCGCGACTCGCGATGCTGACAGTGAATGGCGAGACGCGCCCTGGCTAGCCTGGAAGGACACTGTCAATCTGGCTCCTTATCAGCGCCTCAAGCTTCGTATGGTGTTCCTCAAGCCCGGCGATTGGCTGTTCCACTGCCACATTATTGAACACGAAGAGTTGGGCATGATGGCGACGATCCGTATTAGCTGAAAGTGACTTATTTTGCTCTAGCCCACCAGACGACTGATAAGGATGTGCTGTCATGACCTATTATCGCTGGCCACTTGCCGTGGCCTTCCTGCTTACCCTGCTTACGGGTTGCTCCCGAGAACCGAGTAGTATCAGTCTTGAGCAATTGCGAGAGCAGACCCATATTCATGGACTGGCTATCGATCGATCTGATAGCGAACGACTGTGGTTGGCCACCCACCATGGCTTTTATGCCGTTGGAAGTGATGGAATGGCCCGCCGGATCTCTGAGGAAACCCATGACTTCATGGGTTTTGCTCCTCACCCAGAAGAAGGCGAGACCTTTTTTGCCAGCGGCCACCCGGCCAGGGGGGGGGACCTCGGCGTGGTTAAGTCAAGGGATTCAGGCCGCAACTGGTCGCCATTAGCCACCGGCGTTGACGGCCCGGTAGATTTTCATCAGATGACAATCAGTGAGGCTACTCCCAACGTACTCTATGGAGCTAATGCTGGCCAGCTTCAAATCAGCCAGGATGGTGGTGCCAATTGGCAGATTCGCGCCAAGGCGCCGGCCGGGCTGATTGCCCTGGCCGCCTCGAGCCGTGATCCAGAGCAACTCTATGCCGCCACCCAGACCGGGCTATTGATGAGTCCTGACGGAGGCGAACGATGGCGACAAGTATACCCTGAGCGCCGCCCTACGAGCCTGGTGGTGGCCAGCCAAGGAGAGCTTTACGCCTTCATGATAGGTGTAGGCTTGCTGAGAGTTGAGGAGGGCAGCCGGGATTGGGAGGTAGTCAAGCGCGGCTGGGAAGAGCGCTATCTGATGCACCTGGCGCTGGATCCGCACGACCCACAGCGTTTGGCGGCGGTCGATGACCTCAACCAACTGCTGATCAGTACTAACGGTGGACGCGACTGGTCGCACCTCAAATAAATCGGGAGGTACCCCATGTTGCAATATCCCCAGATTGATCCAGTGGCCATCAGCCTCGGCCCGTTCGCGATTCACTGGTATGGCCTGATGTATGTGGTGGGCTTCGTCGCCGCCTGGTGGCTTGGGCGCCTTAGAGCTAATCGACTCAAGCTAACCCACGATGACATTAGCGACCTGATCTTTTACTCCGCTGTAGGCGTAGTGGTTGGTGGCCGGTTGGGCTATGTCCTGTTCTATGGAATAGAGCAGTTCCTGGCCAACCCCTTATGGCTGTTCAAAGTTTGGGAAGGCGGTATGAGCTTTCATGGTGGGCTGCTCGGGGTGCTGGCGGCGACGCTATGGTTTGCGCGAAAGCATCGGCTCGGCTTCTTTGCCCTAACCGACTTCATCGCACCACTGGTGCCGATCGGGCTTGGTGCAGGGCGAATCGGGAATTTCATCAATCACGAGCTGCCGGGGCGCGTCAGCAACCTGCCCTGGGCGATGCCGTTTCCCCACATGGGCCCAGAGCCACGCCACCCCTCTGCGCTTTATGAATTCGCCCTGGAAGGGGTGGTGCTGTTCGTGCTGCTGTGGTGGTTTTCCGCTGAGCCGCGGCGGCGAGGGCTAATCTCTGGTCTTTTTTTGCTGCTGTACGGCGTGTTTCGCTTCACGGTTGAATTCGTGAGGTTGCCGGATGAACACATCGGCTTCCTCGCGTTTGGCTGGGTCACCATGGGCATGCTGCTGACTGCCCCGATGATACTGGTTGGCATGGCGCTGATCACCTGGTCGCGCCAACAGCCGGTGGATAATCATAGCCAACCCGGTTCATACCTGTGCCGCCGAGAGAAGAAGACACAATGATACTAACGCTTAGGTACTCCAACACCATCACTGCCATGACTATTAAAACGGGGCTAGGGGCGTTGCTTATTGCTACGCAGCTGAGCACTTTACCTGTGCTTGCTGAAGAAACGGGGGAGTGGCCGCTGGGCCACTACAGGTTGCCTGAACACGGTGACCTGATTGGTGAGGCCTATACGGTAGTGGTAGGCAACGAGGCGGATACACTCCTCGATATCGCCCGCACCCATAACCTGGGCTACGAGGAAATCCGTCGAGCTAATCCGGATGTCAGCATTTGGGTGCCGGGCGTAGGAACAGAAGTGCTCGTGCCAGCCCAGCACATCCTGCCCGATGCTGATAGGACTGGTATTGTCATTAACATCGCCGAGTTGCGTCTCTATTATTATCCGGAGGTAGGCGAAGGTGAGGTGCCCCGAGTCGAGACTTATCCGATCGGCATTGGTCGAGACGGCTATGACACCCCACTGGGAATTACCACCACTACCATGCGGCTTGAGGATCCTGCCTGGTATCCGCCACGTTCCATGCGTGAAGAAGCGGCGGCGCGTGGCGAATCAGCACCCGCCGTGGTGCCGCCAGGTCCCGATAACCCACTCGGCAAGCATGCCATCCTACTCGATATACCTGGTTATCTAATTCACGGTACCAATGATCCAGACGGCATTGGCATGCGCGCTAGCCGTGGCTGCATACGCATGTTTCCGGAAGATATTAAAGCAATATTCGGTGCTGTGCCTTTAGGCACTCAGGTTAATATCGTCGATCAGCCCATCAAGGTCGGCTGGGACGATGGCACTGCGTTTGTGCAGGTATATCAGTTTCTTGAAGATCAGAATCACGGAATTCAATCACTGCTTGAGACGCAGCCGATGCTCAATCAGTACGTCGTGGATCAATCGGTAAGTTATTCACAACTCCAAGAACTGCTGGAGAGATCCGACGGTCAAGTAGTGCCCATCGATACGCCAACTCAGGATGAGCTTGTAGAAGAGCAAGAGCAACCCTTGATACTGTTTCATGAGGTGGGTCTTTAACGCTTTCATACGGGTGTATGGGACGCTGAGAAAAGACAGCCAAGCTTCACAGGCACCCGAATAAAGTCGATATTAATCAAGCGTGAAATAGGGCTAGCATTTCGATGAAATGGTGTCTAGGTATGAGAAAGATATGAACAATCACGTTATAGCTAAAAAAGTCAGTGAAGAGAAACCGGCGTCTTCAATAAAAGCCAATAAGTCGACTAGGCGTCATAGAATTGGAAGACATTTCGTTGTTGTACTGATTGGTGCCATGACAGCTTATCTTTTTTGGTTGAGCCGAATGGAGTGGGACGCTGAGATGCGCACTTGGCGTGCTTTAGGCGATGCTGCTTTTATCCTGTTATTTGTCACCATGGTGATAGGCCCTGTGGTGAAAATATGGCCTAGGCAATTGAGCTTTCTTGTCAATTGGCGGCGAGCCTTCGGGATCTGGTTTGCGATCTTTGCCTCTGTGCATGCTTTTCTAGTGTGGGATGGCTGGGCACGGTGGTCGATTCGTGGATTTTTAGGCTATCAGGAGCTGCCTTTGGCGGGGCTTTCAGGCCCGGTTCTTGTGGATCCGGGGTTCGGGCTTGCGAATATGGTCGGGTTAGTCGCCCTCTTTTTTGGGCTCGTCCTGTTTGCCATATCATCCGACAAGGCCATGCGCTTCCTGGGAAGCTCAACATGGAAGCATCTTCAAAATTATGCCTATGTGGTTTTCTATCTAGTTGCTCTTCATGGAATCTACTTTCTCTTCCTACATTATGAGCTGAGTCTCAGGAATCTAGTTTTCCAGAGTGGGGTGTCTGGGCCCAATTGGTTTCGGTTCTGGTTTGTAGGGCTCGTGAGTATTGTCTTTACCGTTCAGGTTGCGGCAATGATAAAACTGATTTTACAGCGAAGAAAAGGTGGTTTAGGGGGAGCATGAGCGATGAAAGGGAAAAGCCGGGGGCAGTAACGCTGCCCTCCAGGCGACGTCGATTCTGGCGTCGTTTACTGCTCGTGGTGGGAGTTGCTCATCTGGTTGGGTTTGTGTCGTCACTGGATGCGATGATGTCGAGCCGTACCTCTCAGGGAGCTGTGGCCTGGATCGTTTCACTAAACACATTGCCCTATGTGGCGGTGCCAGCCTACTGGGTGTTCGGCCGCACGAAATTCCAGGGCTATGTCTCTGCACGACGCGACGAGAACTCGGTGTTGGGGCAGGCGCTTGCTGAAAAACTGGCCGAGCTGCGGGCTCATGGGGTTTCGGATGAACACTCTGACAAGCATCTGGTGGGTGTCGAACAGCTGGCCAAGCTGCCGTTTCTAGGTGGCAACCGGGTGGAACTGCTGATCGACGGTGAGCAGACCTTCGAGAGCTTGTTTGCCGGTATTGATGCTGCTGAGCGCTATCTGCTTGTGCAGTTTTATATCGTTCGGGCTGATGCAGTGGGATTGGCGCTGCAGGCACGGCTGATTGAGAAGGCTAGGCAGGGCGTGGAGGTCTTCTTTCTATACGATGAAATTGGAAGTTATGCGTTGCCGAGCCACTATCTCCAGACGCTGGAAGAGGCGGGTGTTCGAGTACATCGCTTTCATTCTACGCGGGGGACAGGTAATCGCTTCCAGCTCAACTTTCGCAACCATCGCAAGATAATGGTGGCCGATGGGGAAAGAGCTTGGGTCGGTGGATTCAATGTTGGCGATGAATACTTGGAAGGCCACCCACGAATTGGCCCGTGGCGTGATACCCACCTAATGATTGAGGGGCCTGCGGCCTTGGCGCTGCAGCTGGTGTTTCTTGAAGATTGGCACTGGGCGACTGAGGAAATCCCCGAGCTTCCCTGGTCACCGCTAATTCCAAGCGGCCATGGTACACCGGTGCTCATTCTTCCGAGTGGGCCCGCAGACCGATTTGAGACGGCTAGTCTGATGATTCAACAGGCAATTCACGCCGCGCAAGAGCGTATCTGGATATCCAGTCCCTACTTTGTGCCAGATGAGGGGGTGCTGGCGATGCTTAAACTAGCCTCGTTAAGCGGAGTAGAGGTGAAAATCCTGATTCCCGAACGTCCAGATAACCTTCTAACCTACTTTGCGGCCTATGCCTTTCTCGATTCGCTTCTCGAGGCGGGGGTCGAGGTCTATCGCTACGAGGGGGGCTTCTTACATGGCAAAGCCTTTTTGGTTGACGAAATCGGTGCGGCAGTGGGTACCGTTAACCTCGACAACCGCTCCTTTCGACTCAACTTCGAGGTGACGGCGATGGTGATGGACGCCGACTTTGCCGCCGAGGTTGATGCGATGTTCAAGGCGGATTTCGCGCGGGCACGGCAGATGCAGCCAGAAGAGATCAGCGATAAGCCGCTTTGGCATCGGGTGGTGGCTCGAGCGGCCTATTTGTTTGCGCCGGTCTTATGAGTGTGCTTGATCACTCTATTGCCCGCTGGCCTGTGATTTTGCATTCAAGTCTTCGCTTTGGAGTTTCAGGCCATGATGAAAGCCCCTCGTGCAATACTCAATCCAGATAGTAAACTTCAGGCAACCTCTCGGTTTTAAGCTGAAATAAAATGAACAGTTGAAGAAAAGGTAATGCGATTCACCGAGTTGGCTCGGGCTGGTGTGGTAACTGTACGCCATTAAACTCGTTAGGGTCTGGTACAACCGTAACGAGATCTGTGCAACGGCTGTTGACTCTGTGACGAGCAGGCTATTGGACGCCTCCGATTCGTTGACTGCGCAGATTCCCTAGGAGAGGGTCTTAGTTAATGAAGAAGATATTGTTGCGCAGACCAAGACAACCTTACGGTGGTTGACAGTAGTATGTAGCTGGCTGAACAAGGCCATTGCATTCGCATGCGGATTCAAGGGCTTCAGGTGATGGCGCAATTTTTCCGGGAGTGCGCGTCTAAGAATGCGCTTTTCACACTCACGTCAAATTACCATTATTCTTATGTCAGGAAAGTAGGTGTTAGTGTGAAGCAATTTCATTGAAAAAGTCTGGGTTATTCCGAATCGTCGCCAGTACCTTAGCGGCTAGCCCCGTAGGATTATTACGTTTGCCTTCCCAGCTTTTGATCGTATCCACGCTGGTTCCCATTGCGCTGGCAAATTCCGCCTGAGAAACATTGAGCTTGGTACGAATGGCTTTTACATCGGCTACTTCATGGCGTGCTGTGCGGCTAGCCTCAGTGTTGCCCTGATTAATCTGGGTATACGGATTTAATGGTTGATGGGGCACCTTCACCCCATCAATCTGATACCACCCTCAGATGGTTGATAGATCGACTCCGTAGTTGAGTTCCTCTGCGAAGTCCGGCAGTCCGTAACCGATGGTTTTCTTGTAGAAAGGAGAGACCTTCGCAGTCGGTGCCTTCTTCTTGTGCTTCGTGGTGTAGAGCATTCGTGCCCGCATCACCTCGAAGGAGTAACCGCGCCCTTCACGGTTCTTGTCCTTGGCCAGTCGGTTGATGGACTCCGTGTAAGCGTTGGTGACGGGCATGTCCGTCTCGAAGTAGGTCATGGTCTCTTCGCGCCAGTTTCCCACTGCCCTGACCAGATCGCTCCAGACTTCCTTTTGGCCCTTCGGGATGGTGGCTATCCACTCGTCCAGGGCGGCTTCTGCCTGGAGCCGTGTGGTGGCGTCCCAGATGCCGTAGAAGCGCTCCTTGTGCTCGTAGGCGGCCAGCAGTTGCGGGAACGCGCCTGTCCAGGTCTCCATGATGAGGCACTCCCGGTCTGAGACTTCGTGAGCGCGTTTCAGCAGGATTTTCCGGTCTCCCTTGAGAGTCCGGCTCTGGGACGGTTTCAGCTCCTTTCTGAGGCCCTTGCGCACTCTCTCTAGGGCATCGTTGGCCATGCGCACCACATGGAACTTATCGACCACGATACGGGCCTGGGGCAGCACAGCCTTGACCGCTGCCCGGTAGGGGTTCCACATGTCCATGCTGACGATCTCGACCTTCTGCCGGTCTTTCAGCTTCATCAGGTAGTTGGTCACCACGTCCTGGCGGCGGGTGGCCAGCAGGTCGAGCAGGGTTCGCTCCTCAATGTTGGTCAGAATGCAGCGGTAGCGCTTGTTCAGGTATAGCTCGTCAATGCCCAGGATGCGGGGCGTCTCGAAGCGGTGCCAGCGCCCCAGGAACTCGGCGCGGGCGTTGAAGATGTCGCGCACCGTCTTCTCGTCCAGGCCGGTCTGTGCCGCCACAAAGGTGTAGGGGTGGTTGAAGGATTCCTTCTCCACGTACTCATGCAGCCGCAGTGTCATACGGAATCCGTCCACCATCTCCGGTAGCTGGGGCCTGAATGTTGTCTTGCAGGCCCGGCAGGTGTATCGGCGGCGGACCACCCAGAGAGTGACCCGCTTGCCGTGGATGGGCAGATCACGATAGGGAACGTCACGCTTGCCGAACCGTACGAACTCACCCTGCACGCCGCATTCCTCGCAGGCGATGGGATCGGGCACGTCCACCTGGAAGTGCATTTCGTCGTCGGTTGATTTGCAGCCCAGTACTTGGTATTGCGGCAGGTGAAGGATGTTGTCGGGAAGTTCGGTCATGGTGTTGTATAGGCGTAGGTGTCAGTCAGATCCATCCGGCTCGGCATTGGTGTTTGCTTTTTGGGGTCGTCTCAGAATTCGGAAAATAAAGCACGCTAAGGCGTAGTCACCCCGTGACTCCCCCGCGCCGATGCAGCGAGCTTCGTTCCGTCTTGCAGTGACACAATCAGCGGGCAGGAAACGTTCCCTTTCCGCGCATGGCAGGCGCACACCAGTTCAGACAGCACGGCCTCCATGCGTGCCAAGTCGGCCATCTTCTCGCGCACATCCTTGAGCTTGTGCTCGGCCAGGCCGCTGGCTTCCTCGCAATGGGTGCCATCCTCCAGCCGCAGTAGCTCGGCGATTTCGTCCAGGCTAAAGCCCAGCCGCTGGGCCGATTTCACGAACCGCACTCGTGTTACATCCGCCTCGCCATAGCGGCGAATGCTGCCATAGGGCTTGTCTGGCTCCGGCAGCAGGCCCTTGCGCTGGTAGAACCGGATGGTCTCCACATTGACCCCGGCCGCCTTGGCAAAAACGCCAATGGTCAGATTCTCAAAATTAATTTGCATATCGCTTGACTCCGTACATAACTACGGAAGTAAGCTTAAGCTATCCAAACCAAATTTGAAAGGACAAGCGTATGTCTGAACCACAAAACGGGCGCGGCGCGCTCTTCGCCGGTGGGCTGGCCGCCATTCTTGCGTCGGCCTGCTGCCTGGGGCCGCTGGTTTTGATCGCCTTGGGGTTCAGCGGGGCATGGATCGGCAACCTGACGGTGCTGGAACCCTATCGCCCGATCTTCATCGGCGCAGCGCTGGTCGCGCTGTTTTTCGCCTGGCGGCGCATCTACCGCCCGGCGCAAGCCTGCAAACCGGGTGAGGTCTGCGCGATTCCCCAAGTGCGAGCTACTTACAAGCTCATTTTCTGGATCGTGGCCGCGCTGGTCCTGGTCGCGCTCGGATTTCCCTACGTCATGCCATTTTTCTATTAATCACAGGAGTTCATCATGAAAAAACTGTTTGCCGCCCTCGCCCTCGCTGCCGTTGTTGCCCCCGTGTGGGCCGCGACCCAGACAGTCACGCTGTCCGTACCCGGCATGACCTGCCCCACCTGCCCGATCACCGTCAAAATGGCGATTTCCAGGATTGAAGGCGTTGATAAAGTTGACGTTACCTTCGAACCACGCGAAGCGGTTGTCACCTTCGATGATACCAAGACCAGTGTGCATGAGTTGATCAAGGCCACTGGCGATGCGGGCTACCCGTCCAGTGTTAAGCAATGAGCCACTGAGTCCGAACCTGGCGATCATGGGACTGATTACACGCATTGCCGACAAGGCTGGCGCGCTTGGCAGCGTTGTTTCCGCGATGGGATGCGCTGCCTGTTTCCCGGCTATCGCCAGCCTGGGCGCGGCCATCGGCCTTGGCTTTCTACAGGAATACGAAGGGTTGTTTATCTCCAAGCTGCTGCCGCTGTTCGCAGTCGTGGCTTTGCTGGCGAATGCACTGGGCTGGCTGAGTCATCGGCAATGGTACCGCAGCCTGCTCGGGATGGTCGGCCCAGCCATCGTGCTGGCGGCCATGCTCTTGTTTTTTGGCAATTGGTGGACGGCGAACCTCCTCTATGTCGGTCTGGCCTTGATGATCGGGGTGTCGATCTGGGATCTGCTCTCACCGGCCAACCGCCGCTGCGAACTACCACCCAAACACGGCTAACTGCATTGGCAGTTGCCGAAACGAAAAGGAACGATGCAATGTATTTGAATATCACCGGAATGACCTGCGACTCGTGCGCGACACATGTCAAGGACGCCCTGGAGAAAGTGCCGGGCGTGCTGTCGGCGCTCGTGTCCTACCCGAAAGGCTCCGCGCAACTCGCCACCGATCCCGGCACCTCGCCAGAGGCGCTGACCGCCGCTGTGGCCGGCCTCGGCTACAAGGCCACACCCGCCGATGCCCCATCCACTTCAGCGCGGGGCAGACTGCTTGGCAAGGCGCTGGGATGGCTGGGCGGTGGCGACAAGGCTGGTGGTGATGGGGACGGACTGCACGTCGCCGTTATTGGCAGCGGCGGAGCCGCGATGGCGGCGGCGCTGAAGGCCGTCGAGCAAGGTGCGAACGTCACGCTGATCGAGCGCGGCACCATCGGCGGTACTTGCGTCAATGTCGGCTGCGTGCCGTCCAAGATCATGATCCGCGCTGCCCATATCGCCCATTTGCGCCGTGAAAGCCCATTCGACAGTGGCATCGCGGCGACTGTGCCTGCGATTGATCGCAGCAAACTACTGGCCCAGCAGCAGGCGCGCGTCGATGAGCTGCGCCACGCCAAGTACGAAGGCATCCTGGACAGCAACCCGGCCATCACCGTGCTGCATGGTGAAGCGCGTTTCAAGGACGACCAGAGCCTTGCCGTCCGTTTAAACGATGGCGGCGAGCGTGTGGTGGCGTTCGACCGCTGCCTGGTCGCCACGGGTGCCAGCCCGGCCGTGCCGCCGATTCCGGGCCTGAAAGAGTCACCCTACTGGACTTCCACCGAGGCCCTGGTCAGCGACACCATTCCCGAGCGCCTGGCCGTGATCGGCTCGTCTGTGGTGGCGCTGGAACTGGCGCAAGCCTTTGCCCGGCTGGGCAGCAAAGTGACGATCCTGGCACGCAGCACGCTGTTCTTCCGCGAAGACCCGGCCATCGGCGAGGCCGTTACAGCCGCGTTCCGTGCCGAAGGGATCAAGGTATTGGAACACACGCAAGCCAGCCAGGTCGCGCATGTGGACGGCGAATTCGTGCTGACCACCGGGTACGGTGAAATACGCGCCGACCAGCTGCTGGTCGCCACTGGCAGGGCACCGAACACGCGCAGCCTGGCATTGGAAGCGGCGGGAGTCGCTGCCAATGCGCAGGGGGCCATCGTCATCGACAAGGGCATGCGCACCAGTACGCCACACATTTATGCGGCTGGCGACTGCACCGACCAGCCTCAGTTCGTCTATGTGGCGGCAGCGGCCGGCACCCGTGCTGCGATCAACATGACTGGCGGCGATGCGGCCCTGGACCTGACCGCAATGCCGGCCGTGGTGTTCACCGACCCGCAGGTCGCCACCGTGGGCTACAGCGAGGCGGAAGCACATCACGACGGGATCGAGACCGACAGTCGCACCTTGACCTTGGACAACGTGCCGCGTGCGCTTGCCAACTTCGACACACGCGGCTTCATCAAGCTGGTCATCGAGGAAGGTAGCGGACGGCTCATCGGCGTGCAAGCGGTGGCCCCGGAAGCGGGTGAACTGATCCAGACGGCGGTGCTCGCCATTCGCAACCGTATGACCGTGCAGGAACTGGCCGACCAATTGTTCCCCTACCTGACCATGGTCGAAGGGCTGAAGCTCGCGGCGCAGACCTTCAGCAATGACGTGAAGCAGCTTTCGTGCTGCGCCGGATGAGGAAAAGGAGGTGTTCAATGAGCGCCTACACAGTGTCCCGGCTGGCCCTTGATGCCGGGGTGAGCGTGCATATCGTGCGCGACTACCTGCTGCGCGGATTGCTACGGCCGGTCGCGTGCACCACGGGCGGCTACGGCTTGTTCGATGACACCGCGTTGCAACGGCTGCGCTTTGTACGGGCTGCCTTCGAAGCGGGTATCGGCCTGGACGCACTGGCGCGGCTGTGCCGGGCGCTGGATGCTGCGGACGGTGACGGTGCGTCTGCGCAGCTTGCCGTGTTGCGGCAACTCGTCGAGCGTCGGCGCGAGGCCCTGGCCAGCCTCGAAATGCAACTGGCCGCCATGCCAACCGAACCGGCACAGCACGCGGAGAGTCTGCCATGAACAGCCCAGAGCACTTGCCGTCTGAGACGCACAAACCGATCACCGGCTACTTGTGGGGCGCGCTGGCCGTGCTCATTCGGCAACCCTTCGCCGGCAACTGGGGTGACGGCACCACGTCATCGTCGGACGGCCAGAACTTCAGAACCGGCAGCAAAGCAGAAAGCACTGGTCATATCAACCCGAAGTATGGAAGCAGTCCAGGACGGACTTTCTACACCCATATCTCCGACCAGTACGCGCCCTTCAGTGCCAAGGTGGTCAACGTGGGCATTCGTGATTCAACTTACGTGCTTGATGGCCTGCTGTACCACGAGTCGGACTTGCGCATCGAGGAACACTACACCGACACGGCAGGCTTCACCGATCACGTGTTTGGCTTGATGCATTTGCTGGGATTTCGCTTCGCGCCGCGTATCCGTGACTTGGGCGAAACCAAGCTATTCATCCCCAAGGGCGATGCCGCCTATGACGCGCTCAAGCCGATGATTAGCAGCGACAGGCTGAACATCAAGCAAATACGCGCCCATTGGGATGAAATTCTGCGGCTGGCCACCTCCATCAAGCAAGGCACGGTAACGGCTTCGCTGATGCTGCGCAAACTCGGCAGCTACCCGCGCCAGAACGGCTTGGCCGTGGCGTTGCGCGAGCTGGGGCGCATCGAGCGCACGCTGTTCATTTTGGATTGGCTGCAAAGCGTGGAGCTGCGCCGCCGCGTCCATGCGGGGCTGAATAAGGGCGAGGCGCGCAACGCGCTGGCCAGGGCGGTCTTCTTCTACCGATTGGGTGAAATCCGCGACCGCAGTTTTGAGCACCAGCGCTACCGGGCCAGCGGCCTCAATCTGGTGACGGCGGCCATCGTGTTGTGGAACACGGTATATCTGGAGCGTGCCACCAGTGCTTTGCGTGGCAACGGCACGGCGCTGGACGACACATTGTTGCAATATCTGTCGCCGCTGGGGTGGGAGCACATCAACCTGACCGGCGATTACCTATGGCGCAGCAGCGCCAAGGTCGGTGCGGGGAAGTTTAGGCCATTGCGACCGCTGCCACCGGCTTAGCGTGCTTTATTTTCCGTTTTCTGAGACGACCCCTTTTTTACCCAACAAGCTGCTGGAAACGAAAAGTAAGGCACCGAGGACAATTGCAATATCAGCCAGGTTGAAGGCCGGCCAATGCCAGTCTCGCCAATAGAAATCAAAGGAATCCACAACATAGCCGCGAAAGACCCGGTCAATCAGGTTGCCCATGGCGCCACCGAGGATAAGACTGTAAGCGATGGCTTCTCCTTTATGACGATTTTCAAGGATCAGCTTGATCAGAAAAATCGAGACCACTACCGCGATTCCGATAAAAAAGTAGCGCTGCCAGCCTCCACCATTCGCAAAAAGACTGAATGCGGCACCGGTGTTCCATAGGTGCACCCAGTTAAAGAACGGGGTCACCGAAACATACTCGCCATAGGCCATTGATTGCTGCACCAGCCACTTTACAGCCTGATCAGACGCTGCCAGCAGGCCCGATATGGACAATAGGGCATACGGCGAGAGCTTTTTGCCAATAATGAGCATTATTTAACCCTTCAACGCCAGAATGCGTCTGGCACCGTTAAGTACAATGACCCCCGCGATGGTGCCGATAATCAGATCCGGATAATTGGACCCGGTCCACGCGACCAGGGCGCCGGCGGTGATGACCCCCAGGTTGATCACCACGTCGTTGGCCGAAAATATCCAGCTAGCCTTCATATGAGCTCCGCCCCCTCGATGTTTGGATACCATCAGCAGACAGGCGGTATTGGCAATCAATGCGACGAATGCGATGGCTATCATCACCAGCGATTCAGGCTCACTACCGAATACAAAGCGCCTCACGACCTCTACGAGTACGCCAACAGCCAAAACCAGTTGGACCACACCAGCAACGTGCGCAACACGGACCTGCCTTTTCACGCTATGCCCAACCGCATAAAGAGCGAGTCCGTACACTGCCGCATCAGCAAAATTGTCCAGGGACTCTGCAATGAGGCCAGTTGACTGAGCCATCAGACCGGCAGTCATTTCCACCACGAACAGAAGTGCATTGATGCCGAGCAACCAGCGCAGGGTCCCGGATTCTTGCTTAGCAGAAGCTGCCGAAAACTCGGCGGCCTTGATGGTCTCCGGATTTGCAGCGACGGTTTCCTGAAGCGAGGCGCCTAGCCCCAAGGTCTTCAGTTTCGAGGTGACGGGCTCGACCTCGCCGTCATGCACGACCTTCAGCCGGCGGTTCGACAAGTCGAAGGACAGCGCCCGAATCTCCTCAAAGCCGTTCAGGGCTAGGCGAATCATTCGTTCTTCTGATGGACAGTCCATCTTCGGCACGGCATAAACACTGACCCATCTCCCTGGCGCCTCGGAGGAGGCCTGTATATCGGTATCCGCTGCGGACGTTGCATCACCGCCACAGGCGCCACCACAGGATTTGCTCATGATACGACTCCACTTGAACAATGTTGTGGTACCATTTAAAACTATAAAGCTACTATAAGGTCAATAGAGTAAAGAATCCGTTGGGGAGGAGGCTGATGCGCATTGGTCAGTTGGCGCAGTTGGTAGGGGTCGAAACACAGACGATCCGCTTCTATGAACAGCAGGGCTTGTTGCCGCCGCCTGATCGGCAGGACAACGGTTACCGTGTCTATACCGAGAAGCATGGTGAGGGGCTGGCCTTCATCCGTCGCTGCAGAATCCTGGGCCTGTCACTGGCTGAGATTCACGAACTACAGAGCTATCAGGACGACCCTCATCAGCCTTGTACCGCCGTCAACGCCTTGCTCGATGATCACATCTCTCATGTGCGGTCGCAGATAACCGCTCTGCAAGCGCTTGAGAAACAACTCGTTTCACTGAGAGCGAGTTGCAACGATGACCGGGAAGTTGAGGCGTGTGGGGTTCTTGCTGGAATTAGCGAAGGAAACATGCACCAGCAGTAGGTGAAGCATCAACCAGATAATCCGATGAGATGCCGGTCTGTCTCACTCTCATGCAAAGGTAAGATCAACCATTTAATCCGCTTACCCATTAATCTCAACGGCTTCCTGCAGCGATGTTTGGAGTTCGTCAAAAATGCTCATCCAGAAACTTCCTCCTTTAATTGGTGGGTCAGTGTTTTCAATGCGGCCTTTTCAGCAAGTGTTATGTTGTCCTTCATGTTCTTAGGGTAGGCCAATATCACAGATATATGGTCGCCGCCTGGTTGTCATCTGGCTGCTAACAGGATGAAAGACATGTGAGTAATGTAATCCCTGGAAAAGATAACGTATTGATAATTCTTGGTTTCCGCATTGCAGGCGCGATACCAAAGTTTATTTTGTTGCACTCATAATCTCTTGGTCGTAAATTCATGTGCTACTGGAGTTTCCAGCTGTTGCAGCGTAACGGTGTAGCTCATCGATGATTCCATATATGGCAGTAATCGTCGGCATGGTGGATACCTAGCCCCCACAAAAGAGTGAGCCGAGTTTAGCGGTGTGGGGGCATGAGGGCAAAGCGATACTCCACTGACCGTATCCATTGCCTGGATAGGTTTAGTGAGCTTGTGGATCGATAGACAATGTCCCTTATTGGCGGCTAGTACCAAACGCTCGTACACCTAGCCCGTACTGCTTTGTATTCGTTTTACAGAGATAAGAGGCACGTGTGAAAGCCTGCTCAAAGCTAGTTAGGTCACCTCGGTCGATCCAGTAGTAAGGGTTATCAGGGACGTGTACCCATGGCTCTTGAGGGTTCCAAGTGATTCCCAGCGCGCTGTACCAAGCACGTGACACCCGGCTGATAAGGTTCTCGTTTTGAGAGCCTGCCTTACCTGGCATGTGATACGCGTCACGATTCAGTAGGAAGAAGAAGTGATAGTGCGGCTTGCCGTTAAGGCCAACCTCCCGGCACCATACGTAGCGCACCTTAGTGTCAGGCACCCAGCCAGCTTGGCGTTTACTCTCACGATCATGTTTGATAATCGCTTTAAAGGAAGCGATGAACCTTGCGATAAGGCCTTTGTGATCCTCCGGCCTCATCCGGTCGCTTATCGTTGTGGGAATGACAGGATCGACCCTGAAGGCTAGCACGCGAGGGTAGTCAGCGAGAGCCTTGTGCATTGTAATGTAAAGGGCCTGAAGGTATTCATCGGCCATTGGGAGATGTTTCACTTGGAGAGCAAGCCCGTTGAAGGTAGGAGCAGCGTTCAAGCACAAATTAGCGTTTGATGGGTGTCGTTGAAGCATTTTAATTACCTCGATAGTGAGATCGACCCATGCCTTCGGAGGCATGAGCATGTATGTCAGGCACGACGAAGCCTCCAGCGGAGGCTGGATTCATTGAGACGGATACGTGTGGATGGCTACCTTTACGCTCGCTACTCAGGGACGGGGCTTGATGCCCCTCCCATTACCCTTTGATTTAACTATTTGATTTAACTAATAATAATTAAACAAGGTTCTTGGGAATGGGTAGTGACCGATAGGTACTGATGGTTGCTGGTGGGAGTGAGTCGCCGTCAGCGAATAATCACTCTTCAATTAAATGAGGAAAGATTGAGTTACTTCAGCACTGCTTCATTCCTGCGCTCGATGCTTTCGCAGATCCAGGCTTCCACTTCACGCTCGACCCAGGCAACAGCCCGAGTGCCCAGCTTGATGGGCTGAGGGAACTGCCCAAGGCTGATGTACTTGTAGACCGTCGATCTAGCCAGCCCAGTACGATCCATGACGTCTTTGATGCGGATTAATCGATTGCTCATGACGAACTCCTGTTATTCGTTCATGAGATGAGGCAGGTGAGTATTTTTTAATTGGAGAGTGGCTTTGGCGACTGGTGGTTATGCGTCGCTAGGCTCTTGAGCGTCAGACTCTGTGGCATCATCTGACTCATCATTGATAGCTGAAAGGCAATCCTGATGATGTGTTTGCCAATAGGTTTTTAGATCCTCGCTGACAGGGCTGCGGGATATAGTGGTCGTTGGCTCTTTACCGGCATCTTCGGAACGCAGGCCATAGCTACGTAGTTGAAACGCGGGTAAGGTCGAGCCGTTAGGTGAATTGGGAAAAACAGGCACAAGCATGTAGGTCATTGCTTCGTCGTCTCCGTGTCCATTACGGATGATGTCACGCTGAAGCTGTTTGGCTAGGTGATGTGACAGGGCATAAAACAGTAGCGCCAAGGGGTGATAAGAGAATTGTTCTGTTATTGGTTCTACTGTGGGAGGCTTACCGTCCAAGGCCTTTGTATAGTTGTCTGCTTTTTCAGACGCCCATTCTGACTCCTGCTCAGGTTTCGTTTCGATCACATATTCAGGCGTTATGCCTAAACGACGAGCAGTCGCCACTATAACGTCATGTTGTGGCTGTTCAGGCCCGGAACAACCTTCTTTCAATTCATTCCAGGAGGAAGTTAGCAGACGACAAGTATCGATATGAACACTGGTAAGTAACCAGCTTGCATCCTCCGCATCGTAGCGCTTAAGCAGTTCTTCAATACCGCCTTCTAGATAACGAGTGCTTGGCAGCATTGATAACGCTAGGTCAAAAACCATTTTAATTTCGTTATATCTCTCTTGGTATTTTTTAGCCTCGCGATAAGGATCATGCTCTCGTTTTGATTCAACCTTAGTATCGTCTGACACGGTACTATCAGAATCCTTGTTGGCATCGTACTCCTTCAACAATGCTTCGATTTGCAAGCTGCATACCCCTGAGGTCATCACTGCATCCACTATTCCACTGACTAACTCCGTTCTTTTTATTTCAACTTTTTTTGATTCGGTTGCTTCAGGTTTGGTGCTTGAGGGTGGCGACACAATTGTAATGGGCGTTCTTGTGTGTTTTCCAAATGAGGGGTGGGCTAAATCAAGCAGATAAATAGAGGTTTTGCGTTTTTTAGCTTGGTGTGAGTATCGCCCTGGCTCATGGTGAGCAACGATCCCTAAATCGACCAACTTCTTCAGTTGCCTATCTATGCGGGAGCGTGACATCCCAGTGAGGTGACGTATTGTTGATATTCCAAGGCTGGTTATTACACCTGGCGTATCAGCATGAGCTAGCAACACCATTAATAGCCACCGGTTAGGTAAGGTCAACCTTGAACGGCGGCGACGTCCATCTCTTACCAGGTCCTTAGTTTTATTTTCAGCAGATAGTAGGGTCGTTTTTGTAAGTGTGGCTATTTCTTCTACGTGGTGCGTAGAAGACAACGGATACTTCTGTAGTTCCTTCACAAACTTTGCTGATAAACGATAACGTGCCGCTGGCCGTCCTGGTCCTTTAATAGGTAGGCGCTCAATCTCAATAAACTGTTTTTGCCTTTCTCCGTGTTTTTTTATGAGACAGCCCCAGGCTCGACGGCCTTGCGCATAGGTCATTCCTAGGCTCATGAAGAGATCCTTCAAAGTGCCATCAAAGCTCTGGTCAGCGCCTATCACAGACGCCCACTGCATCAGTAGCCATCGTTCTTCGGGCGTTAGGCGAGCGTTCTTGTAGGTCAGTATGGATGTGTGCATAGCATGCAGCTTACGGCATTCATACAAAAAATAAAAATCCGATTTCACGGACTTTTACCGATTCATTTTTGCACGTTGTTCTATTACATTGTAACCAAACATTGAAACCATACATTGCATGTGTACAATGTATTGGGCATATGACAGTCGACTCAAAAAAAATTAGATATATCTAATTCATTAGTGGAAATTGTTCATGACTCAACCATTCGATTGGATCGTAACTCGTGATCCTGCTCAGCTGGAGTGGATAGCTAGTTACTTGGCGCGTAAGATTTTCAAAGGTTCTACGGCGTTCATTTCGGTAAAACCGCCTGCTGAGTACGGTTATGTTGAGATGGCTAAAAGCTTGAAGAAGCTTCCTGATGAAGCTGAATATCGAGAAGCCAGCAGGCAAATGAAAGGAGCCTGGAATACGTACCAATACCGTAAGAAGAATGGCAACCCAGTCTCTCTTCAAATCCCAGAGAAAAAAATAAAGCAATTAAAGCTTTTAGCGAAAAAGCGTAAACAGTCTCAAGCACAAACACTCAGTGATCTTATTAACGAGGCGCTGGAAAAAAAGAATTTTATAGCTAAAGAAACCAGCAATTTAAGCGATTCGTTTTTAGATGTAGCACAACAATATATACATCAAAGTGACGTGGATAGTTTGATCGATGAATTGATGAACGAAATCAACCACCGCTGTAGCCTTGAAGTACTGAAGAATGGAGGAGATCCAACTAAAGACTTTAACCTACGCACCATTTATTTTAAATTAGTCAGAGAACGCGTTACAGAGCTAGCAACTACAATATCTATCATGCAGTCTCCTGATGGCTCTATAAACCCTGAAACACTTGAAAAAGCCTTAAAAAAAGGTTGGAAATATGGCTTTTACTACTACTAAAAAACGCCAATCATTAAAGCTTTAAGATGGCAACCTAAAAATAAACAATGGCGTTAAACTTAACAATTACACCAACCTAAAAATAAAGACTGCCTATTTCGGGAGATCTCACAGAGCCCTCACATTCCGGCCTATTATAACTGGATTAACAGGGAGTCTCTTATTAAAGTTATGAGCGTGGGCCAGACAAGGCAAAATCAACGAAAATCGCAGTTTACGAAGTGTAAATGAAAATTTACAGGCGGTTTTAACGCAGCATGGTTCATGCTCAATATTTAATCAGAGGTTTCAAAGAAAACCCTAAGCTCTTTAACTCCTATGGCAAATACAGAAGGTCTTACTAAGACCACCTTATCGTTCACTTTAAAAAATGCAAATACACGCTCCTGCTGGTATCAAAAATAACACTAAAGTCCGCACGATGACCTAGAACATCATTGGCGATCCACAATGCATTCGATTTTCTATTTAGCGTTGGTTGAGGCTTATACGTCACTATTGGCTGGGTTAGTGATAATCCACTGCTGAGTTCCATGAAAACTATAGCAAGCAAAGCAACAACATCAATACTGTGGAAAAGGTGAAGCCATTAAAGTCCAAAAGTATTTTAGATTACCCTTGAACTATTGAAGTGCTCCCCCTTCGTAGCTGCACAGGTTATAGTGCAGCCACCAGGAGGACGTTATAAACCAGCCCAGCTGCTTGATCAATGCTGAGCTGGTCAGCCGGGTAAAACTAGCCCTGGAGCGCTTTCCTACTTACGGCTATCGCCGTCCCATACAGCGCATCCTTCAGCTGAAGGGTTGGCAGGTACGCAAGCGGCCTCAAGACTTTCGGCCTCGGGCCAGGAGCCTACCGTCAGTTGCCTCAAGGACGGATGAGCGTTGGGCAACCGACTTGTCGCACTATGGTGTAGCAAGGATAGGTAGCCTAACGGTCATCATTGGCTGCTACATACGCGAGATCATCGGCTGGCGATTATCGGACAAAGGCACTAGCAAGACAGCCGAGACACACTCTCCTACCACCTGAGAGCGCTGGGGGACTAATTGGGGGACTGAAAAAACTATAAAAACAAAAAAGCCGCTGAAATCAGCGGCTTAATCTATATTCTTGGCGGAGAGGGAGGGATTCGAACCCTCGAAGCCTTTCGACTTACACACTTTCCAGGCGTGCTCCTTCGACCACTCGGACACCCCTCCGCGTTGTTGCTCAGTTGTGAAGGCATTACTTTTCCCAACAGAACGGCGCATATTCTATGGTCTAAGGCCTAAAATAGCAAGCCTTTTAAAGATTTAAGCAACGGGCAGCACGGCGTAGCGCCCGCTGGCTTCCAAGCAGAGCGTGTCGCCGCAGTAGAGCTGCTGAGTCAATGCAATGCTGCCCTTGCCCCGTGCGTTAAGCTTTTCCGCAAGCTGCTCTGGGCCTTGGAGGTCACTCGGGGTGCAAATAATGCGGTAGTCGCCCGTGACAGGCGCCAAAAAACGCTGGCTAGCTTCGGCTACTACCACATCTTGCGCCCGCCCCCGGGCACGCAGCCATAGCGTTACCCAACACCAGCCCTGCAGCGTGGTTTGCGCCGTTAGCGCACCGCCAAAGCCTGTGCCCTTGTCATTTAGGTTGGGACTAAGCGCTAGCTGCCACGTCAATGCCCTACCCTCTTGATCGGTGCTTTGGAACATACCCTGAATACCCAGTGCACTTACCATAGGAATCGCCTTTCCTAACCACTGCTGGAAAGCGGCAAGATCTTCCAGATTCTCGGGCAATGGCAACCGGGGGTACGGCACTCCTGGCTGACGTGACTGACTCATCACGCACTCCTCGTTAATCCCAACGCTCTACAAAATCTTCCACATTGTGCTGAGGTAGCGGTTTATGGCGACCTGCCAGACTTCCCAAATAGATAAACGCGACCACCTCGTCATCTTCGTCTAGCGATAAGCCTTTACGCACCACGGGGTCAAAGGCGTACTTACCACTGCGCCACATGGCGCCTAACCCTAACGCGTGAGCAGCTAATAAAATGCCGTGGGCCGCGCATCCAGCTGAAATCACCTGCTCCATTTTCGGCACACCGGGAATATCCGGGGTGACTTTGGCAATTACCGCAATAATCATCGGCGCACGCAACGGCTTTTTACGCGCGGCATTTAGCGTGTTATCGCTAGCGCTGGGGTCTTCTTGAAACTCCGCTTCTGCGAACAGCTCGCCCAGGCGCTCGCGCCCTTCACCGATAAATTCAATAAACCGCCAGGGGCGCAACTCTTTATGGTCTGGGGCGCGCAGCGCCGCTTGATAGATAGCGCTGAGCTGGTCGACACTGGGCGCAGGCTCGGTGAGTTTGCCCATAGAGCTACGTTCGTGAAGCACCGTGAGTGCGTCCATTATGACTCCCCTTTTATTTCGTTGAGCGCTAGGTTAGCGCCGTTGGTTACTGCCTGGCTAGACGCAAAGGGCTGGGCGGCGCTAATCCTGGCGTTGCTCGCCATGGGCTGATATCAAGCCCACCACGACGAACATAGCGGGCCAGCACCAGCAGCTCTGAAGGCTTAACCCGCTGTATCAGGTCGGTAAAAATATGCTCGACACAGTGCTCATGAAAGTCCTGGTGCTGACGATAACCGATTAGGTAGCGTAGCAGCCCTTCACGGTCGATTTTAGGGCCTTTGTAGCGAATTAATACGCTACCCCAGTCGGGCTGGCCGGTGACCGGGCAGTTAGATTTGAGTAGATGGGAATACAGCGTCTCTTCAACGATCTCTTCCCCTACCACCAGATGTTCAGCGCTGGGGGTGTAGTCGCTGATATCGATATCCAAGTCATCCAGGCATTCGCCCGGCAGGCGCTGGGGGGCAAGTGCGCTGTCGTCGACATCCAATAGCGCTACGCTAACGGCGGCACCCGCTGCGGCAGCTAAGTCGCGAACAAGCGTGCTTTGCACCGCTTCTTGGCTATCAAAGCGCGTTTGGTTAAGGCTATTGAGATAGAGCTTCCAGGATTTGGACTCAATCAGGTTGGGCGAATTCGCAGGCAATCGAAAACGGGCAACCGCCACGATAGGTTTACCGCGGTTATTCAACCAGGAAACTTCAAACGCGTGCCACTCATCCTCGCCTACAAACGGCAGCTTACCTTCTTCAATGCCCAGTGGAGCGCGGTTAGCAGCACGGGGGATGGGATACAGCAGCCCAGCGTCATACTGCTCTGGGTAAGCGGAATCGCGCCCTAAAGGCGCGTGTTCTAGGGTATCGGGGCGGTGTGCCATGACGGATTGCTCTCTTGATTAGTAGCGTATCTACTTAGCGCCCTCTACCGGGCGTTATCACACGTTTAACTGCGGATGCCTTTGCCGCGCTCCAGCATGGTAAGTGCCACCATAAATAGCACCACAATAAAGGCAAGTATTGCCATTAGTGCCCAAACGACCGGAATATCAGAGACGCCTAAAAAGCCATAGCGGAAGACGTTCACCATATAGAGTATGGGGTTGAGCATGGAGACGCCCTGCCAGAAATCAGGCAGCATCGAAATCGAGTAAAACACACCGCCTAAATACGTCAGCGGAGTCAAAATAAACGTCGGCACGATGGAGATATCGTCGAATTTATTAGCAAACAGCGCGTTAATAAAACCGCCTATGGAAAACAGCGCCGAGGTCAGCACAACGACCAGCACCGTAAGTAGTGGGTGCTCAACCGTTAAACGGGTAAAGAACAGCGACACCAGCGTGACAATTAACCCCACGCCCAAGCCACGGGCCATGCCACCCAAAATAAAGCCGGATAAGATCACCCAGTTGGGCATGGGCGAAACCATCATCTCTTCAATAGAGCGCTGAAACTTATTGGAAAAGAAACTAGAGGCCACATTGGAGTAGCTGTTGGTGATCACCGACATCATGATCAGCCCCGGCACAATGAAGTCCATGTAGCTGAAGCCGTCCATATCGCCGATGCGCGATCCAATCAGATTACCGAAGATAATGAAGTACATCGCCATGGTAATGGATGGCGGCAGCAACGTTTGCGGCCAAATCCGCGTGAAACGCTTGATCTCTTTAAGCACTAAGGTCCACAGCGCGATGAGGGTTTGCGTTGCATTCATGCCTGTGCCTCCTGCTGATCGCGCTGATCAATCGCTTGCTGGCTGCTTTCCACCATGGAAACGAACATCTCCTCTAAGCGATTGGCGCGATTGCGCATGGACACCACGTTTAGTCCCTGTTCGCTTAAGGCACTGAACACATCGTTAAGCTGCTGGCCCTTGTGGATCACTAGTGCCAGTTGAGAAGGCTCGATCTGCTGCACTTCAAACCCTTCAATCACAGGTGCTTGCTCAATCGGGGCGGACAAGTCGAGCAAGAAGGTTTCGGTATTTAGCTCTGTCAGTAGCTCACGCACGCTGGTATTACGCACAATGTTGCCTTGATTGATAATGGCGATATTTCGACACAGGCTCTCGGCTTCTTCGAGATAGTGCGTGGTAAGAATAATAGTGGTGCCTTCATCGCGGTTAATACGCCGCATGTATTCCCACATACTGCGGCGTAGCTCGATGTCGACCCCCGCCGTTGGCTCATCAAGAATCAGTAGCTTTGGGCGGTGCATCAGCGCACGGGCAATCATCAAACGACGCTTCATACCGCCCGAAAGCATACGCGCACTGCCGTTGCGCTTATCCCATAGTCCCAGGTCAGTGAGCAGTTGTTTAGCACGGGGCAACGCCTCTTTACGGGTCATTCCGTAATACCCCGCCTGGGCCAGAATGATATCAATGACCTTTTCAAACTGATTGAAATTGAACTCCTGGGGTACCACGCCAAGTTGGTATTTGGCTTTGGCGAAGTCTTTGTCAATATCGATGCCAAAAATCGACACCTTACCGGCTGACTTCTGCACCAGCGAGCAGACCACGCCGAGGGTGGTCGACTTACCCGCTCCGTTAGGCCCTAACAAAGCAAAAAAATCGCCCTGCTGGACGTCTAAATCAATACCTTTTAACGCTTGAAAGCCGTTGCCATACACTTTTGTGAGGTCACGGATAGACAATGCCGGTTCGGCCATGAATATGTCCTGTCAGCAAATGGGGAGCATAAGAAAAAAAGCTAGATGGGGGGATATCGGGGCATCCGTATGTTTTTTCAAGCCACTCGAAAGACAGCCACGCAGAAATATCGCCGACAGATGTGCGATATGGTGTTCAAAAATAGACAGAAAAATAAGAAAGAAACAAAAAGAAAGGTGTTTGTTTGGAGCGGGAAAAGAGATTCGAACTCTCGACCCTCGCCTTGGCAAGGCGATGCTCTACCACTGAGCTATTCCCGCGTACAACAAACGGTGCTACTAAAGAGTGCGAGATGGCGTCCCATAGGGGGTTCGAACCCCTGTTACCGCCGTGAAAGGGCGGTGTCCTAGACCACTAGACGAATGGGACGCTGTAAGCATATTAAATGCTTGGAGCGGGAAAAGAGATTTGACCGGGCTGGCGTTCCAGCTCTCGACCCTCACCTGCTTTGCCACGCTTTACAAATTGGAGCGGGAAAAGAGATTCGAACTCTCGACCCTCGCCTTGGCAAGGCGATGCTCTACCACTGAGCTATTCCCGCTTAATCTGCATTTCTCACAATCGGATTGGCGTCCCATAGGGGGTTCGAACCCCTGTTACCGCCGTGAAAGGGCGGTGTCCTAGACCACTAGACGAATGGGACACTGTAAGCAACTAAGTGCTTGGAGCGGGAAAAGAGATTCGAACTCTCGACCCTCGCCTTGGCAAGGCGATGCTCTACCACTGAGCTATTCCCGCAATTCCGATACCTTAACGATTGAATTGGCGTCCCATAGGGGGTTCGAACCCCTGTTACCGCCGTGAAAGGGCGGTGTCCTAGACCACTAGACGAATGGGACGTTTCATTACCTCGTCGAGGTGGCGCGTATATTACTCAGCGCGCCTCAATGTGTCAAGCACTCCCAAATCGAAACGTTTTTTACCTCTGGTTACTACGCTCTAATATCGCAAACCCAACAACATTATAGTAAGCACGCGGCTCGCCAACGTGTTGGCGCACTGCGCGCAACAACATTAACGTGTCATTCGTTAACTGGCGATTTACTTGGTCTTCGCACATGCTGAACCCAGACAGGCTTTCTACTGTCGCTCTGATTAGGGATACGATAGCCTGCTTAGCACGCTTCTGATTAACGGTAACTGGAGGGAGAGGAGAACCCCATGGCGAAAATAGAAAAATCCCCTGACGAATGGCGCCAGCAGCTCACCCCAGAGCAGTATCGAGTTGCCCGAGAGAAAGGCACCGAACGGCCATTTACTGGCGACTACCAAGTGAGCGACGCACAAGGCATTTATCACTGCGTATGCTGCCACGCGCCGCTGTTTGAAAACGAGCACAAGTTCGATGCAGGCTGCGGCTGGCCAAGCTTTGATCGTCCGCTGGGTAATCGCTGCGTAGAAGAGCACCGCGACACTACCCACGGAATGATTCGTACCGAAGTGGTCTGCTCCCATTGTGACGCCCACCTAGGTCATGTCTTTCCCGATGGCCCCCCAGATACCACCAGCCTACGCTACTGCATTAATTCGGTATCGTTAGAGTTTCACCCCGACGAGTAATTGTCAGCAAAACGAAGCACAGCAAGGCGGGCACCATCTGTTAGAATGGCGGCCCGCTTTTTTATGCTCGTATTTTTGTGCTTGTAGGAGAAACCCATGCTCGGCTGGTTCCCCGGACATATGAACAAGGCCCGCCGTCAGATCAAGGACGCGCTGCCGGAAATTGATGTGGTGATAGAGGTGCTTGACGCGCGCCTGCCCTATTCCAGCGCTAACCCAATGCTGGCCGAGCTAACCCGCCATAAACCAGTACTCAAAATACTCTCGCGCGCTGATCTTGCTGACCCAGAGCGCACCGCTGAGTGGGTGGCTTATTTCGATGCCCAGGAAGACACCCGCGCCCTGGCCATTACCACCACGAACACACGCGAGTTAAAGAAGATCCCCAAGCTGTGCCACGAGCTGGCCGGGGCCGTGCGTGCGGATCGCGACGTGCGCGTGATGGTGATGGGCATCCCCAACGTGGGTAAGTCAACGCTGATTAATGGCCTGGCCGGACGCAAAATAGCTAAAACCGGTAACGAACCCGCCGTCACCAAGCGACAGCAGAAAGTGCGTATTGATGGCCGCGTGGCGCTTATCGACACGCCTGGGGTGCTGTGGCCAAAAATCGAAGATCAGGCCAGCGCTTACCGCCTCGCCGCCAGTGGGGCTATTCGTGACACCGCCATCGAGTATACCGATGTCGCCATTGTCGCCAGCGCGGAGCTTGCCAAGCGCTATCCGCAAGAGTTAACCGCCCGCTATAAGCTAAAAGCGCTGCCTTCCTATGAAGCGCCAGCGGCTACCAATGTTGATGCTGACGGCCCTGAAAAACCGGATTTTCTCGCTATTGCCGGTTTTGACGGCCAGGCCATATTGAAAGAGATCGCCGGAAAGCGCGGCGGCCTGCGTCCCGGTGGCGCGGTCGACCTGCACCGCGGCGCCGAAGTACTGCTTCATGAGCTGCGCGATGGCAAACTTGGTCGGATTACGCTAGAGACTCCCTATGATATTCCGCCTCCTATTGTGCAAAACGACCAAGACAGCCCGCTACCATCCGACGCATAATGGGCGAATAATCAGCTACTTCTAACGGCCACTGGACACTTTTGGATAACGCACCCCATGGACACCCCGCAGCCTACAGAATTACAACCGCTTAAAAAGTCACACAAACTGCACAACGTTTGCTATGACATTCGCGGCCCGGTACTCGACCACGCCAAACGCCTGGAGGAAGAGGGCCAGCGAATTTTAAAGCTCAACATTGGCAACCCAGCACCGTTTGGTTTTGAAGCACCGGAAGAAATTCTGCAGGACGTAATGCGTAACCTGCCCACTGCCCAGGGTTATTGTGATTCCAAAGGCCTCTACTCTGCCCGTAAAGCGATTATGCAGGAGTGCCAGCGCAAGCAAATTCCTGGGGTGGGCATTGAAGATATCTATATTGGCAACGGCGTTTCCGAGCTGATCGTCATGGCCATGCAGGCGCTGTTGAACGATGGCGACGAAGTACTGATCCCAGCGCCGGACTACCCACTGTGGACGGCGGCCGCTCACCTTTCCGGCGGTCACGGTGTGCACTATCTGTGCGATGAGCAGGCCGACTGGGCGCCGGATATCGCCGATATACGCGCCAAAGTCACCAGCCGCACCCGCGCCATTGTGATTATCAACCCCAACAACCCCACCGGCGCGGTCTATCCACCAGAAGTAGTGCGGGAAGTGTTAGATATCGCTCAAGAGCATAACCTTGTGGTGTTCTCCGATGAGATCTACGACAAGATTCTCTATGACGGCGTTGAGCATACCGCCACCGGCGCACTGGCCGACGATGACCAGCTTGTGATTACCATGAACGGGCTCTCCAAAAGCTACCGCTGTGCCGGCTTTCGTTCTGGCTGGATGAGCATTTCCGGTACCCTGGCCAAACAGCGGGCGAAGGACTTTATTCAAGGCCTGACCATGCTGGCCTCAATGCGGCTATGCGCCAACGTTCCCGCCCAGCATGCCATTCAAACGGCGCTGGGGGGCTATCAATCCATCAACGACCTGATCCTGCCCGGCGGTCGCTTGCTGGCGCAGCGCGACATTACCGTTGAGAAGCTGAACGCAATTCCCGGGGTCTCCTGCGTCACGCCTAAAGGCGCGCTCTACGCCTTCCCGCGGTTAGACCCCAAGGTATTCAATATTAAAGATGACCAGCAGCTGGTGCTGGATCTGCTGCTGCAGGAGAAAATTCTGCTGGTACAAGGCACCGCCTTTAACTGGCCAGAACCCGACCACGTGCGCATTGTCACGCTGCCCTGGGCTGACCAGCTGGGTGACGCGCTGGACCGCTTTGCTAACTTTCTGTCGCGCTATCGTCAATAAATTCACGGGCTTGAAACTGCTAACCGCTACACGTATCTAAGCAATCATTCTACAACCGCTTTTAAATGCTTTAAGGAGAACCTTAACGATGATGCGAATTCTGCTTTTTCTGGCCACCAACTTAGCGGTCGTGCTGGTGGCCAGCTTTACGCTGCGCCTATTTGGCGTAGAAGGCTACCTGCGCAGCCAAGGCATCAACTTCACCAGCCTACTGCTGTTCTGCTTTATTTTCGGCATGGTGGGGTCGATGATCTCACTATTCATTTCCAAATGGATGGCTAAACGCAGTACCGGCACGGTCATTATCGAAACGCCCTCTAATGCCACCGAACAGTGGCTGGTGGATACTGTCGCAGAGCTTTCCCGGGAAGCCGGCATTAAAACGCCAGAGGTGGGTATTTTCCCGGCCCAACAGTCCAACGCGTTTGCCACTGGCTGGAACAAGGATGATGCCTTAGTGGCGGTCTCTGCGGGTTTGTTAAACCGTATGCGTCCTGAAGAGGTACGCGCAGTACTGGCGCATGAGATTGGTCACGTGGCCAACGGCGATATGGTAACGCTGGCACTGGTTCAAGGCGTGGTAAATACCTTTGTTATGTTCTTTGCCCGCGTTGTCGCGCATTTAGTCGATAACTTCCTGAAAAGCCGCAGCGATGGTGAAGGCGGGCTGGGGTTCATGGGCTACTTTGCCGTGGTGATGGTGGCAGAAATTGTTTTCGGCATTGTCGCGTCCGCGATTGTGGCTTGGTTCTCACGCTTCCGTGAATACCGCGCGGATGAAGCCGGTGCCCGTCTAGCCGGTACCGGCGCCATGGTTAATGCCTTAGCACGCTTAAAAGCAGAAACGGAACTACCTGACCAAATGCCTGACACCATGCGCGCCATGGCGATCACCAAAGGCCAAACACGCTCTCTGGTTGAGCGCCTGTTTGCTAGCCACCCACCCCTGGATGATCGTATCCGGGCGCTGAAAGAAGCCGCTTACCGCCAGTAAGCAAAACGCTTAATACACTACGCCAAGGCCCGCAGATGCGGGCCTTGTACGTTTAAATCACCCCTTTAATGTGCCTAACCTAGACGCAATGCACCTGAAAACCCGCGGCCTGAAGGGGCCGCTGCAAAGCCACCGCGTCTTTTTCTAACGTCACGCTAAGCGTGGCGAATTCGCGGCGCAGAGGGTATTGGACACGGCAGCGGTCAAACCCCTTGGCAAGACCCTCATGCAACACCTGTCGCTGCAGGGCATCGTGGTCGCGGCGCACGTCATACACCGCACGCACGCACAGCCGAAGCGCCTCTTCCACCGGCAGCGCACGCTGTAACGTGAGTGTGGAAAGCGCCGGCGGCGGGCAGAGTTCACTAAAGGGCGTGGCACTGGACTGACCTAACTGCTCTGCCAGCGCTTGCTGGATCATCCAGCTACCCCGCAGCTTGCCATCCAGGCTGTGCCCGGCAATATGCGGCGTGGCAAGAGCCACCAAGTCCCGAAGGCCAGCATCAATCCCCGGCTCGTCCTCCCATACGTCCAGCACGGCGGTGAGATCGCCCTTCCCCGCCAACCGGCTCCGCAAGGCTAGGCCATCAATACAGTCACCTCGTCCTGCGTTTAACAGCACCGTGCCTGGGGCTAATTCGTTAATGCGCTGGGCGTTAAGCAGTTGATAGGTAGCATGGGGCCCTTGTTTCACCAGCGGTGTATGCAGGCAAATGACGTTACAGCGCTCGATCAGTGTATCTAGTGCAACAAAATCACCTTCTCCTTCCTGCTCGGCTCTTGGGGAGTCGCACACCAATACCTCTACGCCTAACGCCTGCAAGCGGCCTTTCAAACGGCTACCCACGTTACCAGCACCAACAATCCCCACGGTGCGCTCCAGTAGCCGCCAACCCTCGCGCTCGCTCACCGTCAGCAGGCTGCTCAGCACGTAATCCACCACGGCCTCAGCATTGCAGCCAGGAGCGCTGGCAAAGCCAATATTGCGCTCAGCCAAATAAGCAAGATCAATATGGTCGGTACCGATAGTGCAGGTGCCCACAAAGCGCACTTGGCTATACGCTAGTAACGCTTGATTGACCTGAGTGATCGAGCGAACAACCAGTGCATCGGCATCGCGGATGTCAGCCGCACGGATCTCACGGCCTGGCAAGCGGTGCAGCACACCAAAGGAGCCAAAACAGGCGTCGGCGGCAGGGATATTGGCGTCGATTACAAGTTTCATAGGCGTTTTGATATCCGGGCTTTACAATACCCCGCAACAGCTTGATACGCAGGCGTGTTTGAGGGCCATTTAAGGAGAGTGTTGTGATCGTACGCTGGGAAACCGACCATGACTATGTGTTGGTGCATATTCACCAGGATATGTTTGGCGACTGGATTTTTAGCCGTGCCTGGGGGCAAATTGGCACACAGTTTGGCGGGCTAAAACACCAGTTGGCCGACACTCGAGAACAAGCGCAGATGTGGATGGAGGATGAAGCCACGATTCAGTCCTCCCGCGGCTTCCGCAAGGTGCTAGAAGCCGCCGATCACTCGCCAGAAGGCCAAGAAGCCATGCGTCAGCTTTCGCTACTTGACGCCCTGTAGCCGATGCCCTGCTAGCCTAAAAATCGTCGCCCGTTGCGCTGGTGCGCACCCACAGGCGGTACGTGCGCAGGCGGTGACGTCATCGCCTCTAGCGCCGCCTGATCAAGCCAATCGCGCGCTTGTAGCCACGCACTGAGGCGTTCTAAATCAAACCCTCTATCTAACTCCTCTCCTTCGCTGTCCACCAAGACGGGAATACGCACCCCGTAGCGCTCAGTAAGGGCGTCATCATCGATAATCTCGATGCGGTTCAACGCTATCTCTTGGTTAGCCAGCGTTGTTACTAGCGCCTCAAGTTGAGCACAAAGATGGCAGCCCAGTGTCGTGTAAATTGATAATTGAATCATTACCTTTGCTCTTCAACTGCTTATGATTTGTGGCGTAATAAAAATACGTGGTGCAAGTTGGTACGCCGCTGGAAATCCGGGTCGAAGGTACGCGAAGTGATCTCTTCTACCGCGTACCGCTCGCTAAGCGCTTCGTCTAGCTTGAAACGCCGCTGATTGTTTGAGAACACCAACGTTCCACCGGGGGCAAGGCGCGCCATGGCAAGTTCCACTAACCGCGGGTGGTCGCGCTGCACATCTAGCGTGTCGCGCATCTTTTTCGAGTTTGAAAACGTTGGCGGGTCCATGAAGATCAGGTCGAACTCGGCATTGGCGGTTTCCAACCAGCGGAAGCAGTCATCCCGCACTACCCGGTGAAGCCGAGGATCGAGCTTGTTGAGCGCAAAGTTATCCCGCGCCCACTCAAGGTAGGTATTGGACATATCTACGCTGACGCTGTCGCTTGCGCCACCCAAAGCAGCCTGTACCGTTGCGGTGGCGGTATAGCAGAACAGGTTGAGAAAGCGCTTACCGCTGGCCATCTCGCCCAGCATACGACGCACCGGACGGTGATCCAAAAACAGGCCAGTATCCAAGTAGTCCCGCAGATTAACCCACAGTCGCGCGCTGCCTTCGCGCACTTCAAAACGTTCACCGCTAGCGGAGCGTTTCTGGTACTGAGCGCTGCCTGCCTGCTTCTCGCGGCGTTTAATATACACGTTGCTTGCATCGACACCCAGGGCATCGGGCAGCACTTCCAGTGCATCAAATAGCCGTTTTTGCGCCTGGGCCGGATTAATTGAACTCGGTGCGGCATACTCCTGAACATGAACGCGGTCGCCGTAACGATCCACCGCCAGCGCGTATTCCGGCATATCGGCATCGTAGATGCGATAGCACATTTCACCGCTCTGCTTCAGCCACTTTTTCAGACGTTTTTGATTTTTCGCCAATCGGTTGGCAAACATCTGCGCATTTTCCGACACTGCCGGTTTTGCTGTGCTGCTTTCCTGATGCGCTACGCCCGCTGCTGACGGTTCACCGCTCTCCTGGGGCGCAGGGCGGGCGCTGCCAATCTCCATCAGCAGCAGCTTGGCATCCAGCGCGCCGTTTTTTAGCGCGTACTGTTTGTGGGCACGTAGACCTAGGCGGTGGCCAAGATCCGGATTGCCGGTAAATAGCGCCAGCGTCCAGCCGGGGAACAGCGCTTTGGTTTTATCGCCTAGCTGGGCGTAGAGCCGCACCAGCTCAGGCAGCTCGCCCAGGCGCTCGCCATAGGGCGGGTTGGTAATCAATAGTCCCTGCTCGGCAGTCAGGGTCTCTGGCCGCGTGAGTTGGCTAAGGCTTTGGCCGTGTAGGGTGATCAGCGCCGGAATGCCCGCTCGCATAGCGTTGGATTTAGCGGCAGTAAGGGCTGCGGGACTTTGGTCAAAGCCCAACAGCTGCGTTTTACAGCGCTTGCGACCAATCGAGGCACGCGCATCGGCTTCGCGCTTTAGCTCCCGCCACATCGCCTCGTCGTGGCCCGCCCAGCCGTGGAAACCAAACCGCTCACGGTTCACGTTAGGGGCTTGGTCGGCGGCCATCAATGCGGCTTCGATTAGCAGTGTACCAGCACCGCACAGCGGGTCGATCAGTGGCTCGCCTGCTTTGGCACGCTCAGGCCAGCCGGCACGCACCAGCAGCGCTGCCGCCAAGTTCTCTTTGAGCGGCGCGTGCCCCACGTCGCGGCGGTAACCACGGCGGTGCAGACTCTCACCGGAAAGATCGATACCCAGCGTTAAATTCGCCCGATGCAGGTGCGTATAAATGCGCAAATCGGGCGTTTTAGTGTCAATACTAGGCCGCTCTATGCCCGCCAACTGAAGCGAATCGACAATGCCATCTTTAACAGTTTGGGCGCCAAAGCGCGTGTGGCGAATATGGTCGCTGCGGCCATGGAAATCGACTGCCAGCGTTTTACCGGGAAATACGTGCTCCGCCCAGGCAATCCGAGCAGATGCATCGTGCACTTGTTCGGCAGTTTCTATCATTGATTCTCGCGCTAACAGCAAAATAATGCGGTTCGCCAGCCGAGACCACAAGCACACCCGGTATGCCGTTTCTTGGCTAGCAGAAAAATAGACGCCTGCCACGGTGGTTTTGCCCGGCACGGCGCCCAGGGCCGTTAATTCATCCGCCAGCAGGCCTTCAATGCCTTTAGGGCAGGTCGCTAGGAGGTTTAGTAGCGCAGTTTGGTTCAACTCGGTCATGGTATTCGACGCGCGTAACTGCGCGATATTCCTATATATGGCAAATGAGTTTACGTCTTATGACAATTTCATGGTCGACAAGTGACCCCATGATGGTCTAACAATAAGAGTGTAGCTACTGAAAAAACGCATGCGTTGTTGGTTATGGTCGTTAACGGGTTCATCCACTCGATGTGAACACTTTAATGACGCATGACTTGTCGAGATAACCGCTTTGCCCGTTCAGCACGTGAGTGCTAGACATTAGTGCTTGTGCGGTATCTCACTGTTGTTAAGGTCAGCTCTCGGAATAGGCGCTGGTGCGATTAAGGCTTACATAAACTGTTTATACAAACACTGTTTATACAAACTATGTATACCTAAGCAGCACAGTATCAGGCTCTATTTCTTATCAAAGGCTTTCATGAATGAGGTTAGCCAATGAAACGACAAAAACGTGATCGCTTCCAACGGGCTTATGTTCACGGATATAAAGCGGGTATTACGGGTCGCTCCCGTGATGATTGTCCCAGTCAAGATGTCAATTTACGCGAATATTGGATGAGCGGTTGGCGTGAAGGTCGTGGCGATCAGTGGGATGGGATGACCGGCGTTTCCGGTATCCACAAAAACCCCCTGGTCATGGCCTAGTTAGTTTACTTTTTACCCAAACATTTGGAGAACGGAGCCCGCTGCCAGGCGGGCTTTTTATTGCTTAACGGATCGCCCCACTTCATATCTTCAATGGCTAACCGCCCTGCTTAAGCGCTTCGGCACACTGCTTAACAAGCTCCGGCCCTTGATAAATCAACCCTGAATAGAGCTGCACTACATCAGCCCCTGCGGCAATTTTAGCTTTGGCTGCGTCGCCGCTGTCGATTCCCCCCACGCCAATAATGGGTAGCGTAGGAAGCTGTGCCCGCAGCAAGCGAATAACGGTATTTGAAGCCTCAAATACCGGCTTACCCGATAGCCCCCCCGCCTCTTCTGACTGTGGGTCGCTTTTTACTGCCTCTCGGGAAACCGTGGTATTAGTGGCAATGACGCCATCGAGCGCATTACCGGCAATGCTATTTGCTACCAGCGTGACTTCCTCTTCACTCATATCAGGAGCAATTTTGACCAGCAGCGGCACTTTGCGGCCTGTTTCAGCATCCAGCGCATGGCTACGAGCGCGTATCGGCCCTAACAGCGCGTCTAGCTGCTCGCCAAACTGGAGAGTACGTAGACCAGGGGTGTTGGGTGATGAGATGTTCACTGCGATGTAATCAGCCACACCGTGCACCGCCTCTAAGCAGAGCAAATAGTCATCCAGGGCATGCTCAACTGAGGTGGACAGATTTTTGCCGATATTGATACCGACAATGCCGTTATAGTGGCGCTTTTTTACCTGCGCTACTAAGTGTTCAACCCCTTTGTTATTAAAACCAAAGCGATTAATGATGGCATCGTGCCCAGCAAGCCTGAACAGGCGCGGCTTCGGGTTGCCTGGCTGGGCTTTGGGCGTCACAGTGCCAACCTCTACAAAACCGAACCCTAGCTCGCCTAAGGCATCGAGGTGGTCGGCGTTTTTATCAAGCCCGGCGGCGAGACCAACCCGGTTATTAAAACGCAGCCCCATCAGTTCAACCGGGTCGCTTACCGGTTCGCCGTATACGCGTTTAACGCCCCCAACCCGATGCAGGGCATCTAACCCACGCAGCGCCATACTGTGCGAAGCTTCCGGGTCTAAGCGAAACAGCAGCGAACGGGCGAGGTTATACATCAGCGGGGCTCTCCTGGGCGTTGGGATAGGCGTTAAGCGCGGCGGGCGCAGTATAGCGCAGATCTGCGGCGGTTCGCAGAGAAAGCCGCCCACAAAAAAGCCGTCCCCTGGCGAACCAGGGTACGGCTTATGCTTAGTAGCGCTCGGCGTAAGGATTACGCTTCGCTATCGCTTTCCGCAAGATCTACCAGTTCACGAATAGCAACGGCAAACAGTGCAAAGCCACCTTCACTGCCACCACGCACCTCGTCAATCAGGCGGCACCAGCGACGGTGCAGCTCAGCATGCTGCTCCAACCATTGGGCGACACGCTCTTGGGTATCGCGGCTGCCCGCCTCAAGTTTCAGCACGCTTGTAGTGAGTGCTAACTGCTGGCGGTCAATGTCGTCACGGAAGGTTTCCCGTGCCTGCGCTTGCCAGGCATCGCGCACTTCTAAATGGGTTACCTGCTGAATCATCCAGGGAAGCTCTAGACGGCTGCCGATCTCGTAGAACACTTCGGCTACCCGCTGGGGCTTCTCATTGGTGACACGTGCCGCTTGAATAATACCCAGACCTGCATAAAGGCTCGGTGCGGCTGCCACCGTTGAGGCTAAGGCTTCTGGCACGCCCGCGTCCTGCAGCTCATCACAGCGCTTGCGCCATGCAGCCTGCTCTTCACCGCTTAGCAGTTCACCAATACCCTCTTGCAGCTGCGCCAAGCGCGGACCGAAGAACTCAATAGCATCTTGCGTGGAAAGTCCCAGGTGCGTGCGCAGGAACCAGCGCGTGGCACGACGAATCATGCGCATCAGTTCTAGCATCATGGAATACTGCACGCGGCTTGGCACTTGGTTGTCCAGCGACTCGATCTGCGCCCACAGGGCAGGCAGGTTAAACGCATCCCGGGCCACAATGTAAGCACGAGCAATATCCGCCCGGCCAGCGCCCGTAGAGTCCATTAAGCGACGTACAAAGACGATTCCCATGTGATCAACCAAATCGTTGGCTACCTGAGTAGCCACAATTTCACGTTTCAGGCGATGCTCGTACATTTCGCTCTGATAGCGCTCGGTTAAAACAGCCGGGAAAAGGCGCTCTAGATGGCGATGAATGTAAAGATCATCCGGTATATCGGAGTTGATCAAATCGCCCTTCAGGGTGCTCTTGGCGTAGGAGATCAGTACTGCCAATTCGGGCAAGCGCATGCCCTGGTTGCTGCTGACACGCTCTTTAAGCACATCGTCAGCGGGCAGGAACTCAAGCTCACGGTCAATCTGCCCAGCGGACTCAAGCTCGCTGATAAAGCGACGGAAGGGCCCCATGCCTTGCTTGGAAAGGATTTCTGAAAGATCCAGCGCCTGGGTTTGGCGATAGTTATCCAAAATAACCAGGTCAGCGACCTCTTCGGTCATGTCCGCTAACAGCTGATTGCGCTGTTTGTCGGTCATATCGCCACGCTTAACCACTTCATCAATCAATATCTTGATATTGACCTCGTGGTCGGAGCAGTTAACCCCACCAGCGTTATCAATAAAGTCGGTGTAAACCCGTACGCCGTTGGCGGCGGCTTCCATACGGCCTCGCTGGGTAAAGCCGAGGTTCCCCCCCTCGCCTACCACGCGGCAGCGCAGCTCAGTGCCGTTAATGCGTAGCGCATCGTTAGCTTTATCGCCCACGTCGGCATCGGTTTCTTCAGAGCCTTTTACGTAGGTGCCGATGCCGCCATTCCAAAGCAGATCAATTTTGGCCTTCAACATGGCTCGAATCAGATCATTGGGCGATAGGCGTGCGTCTTGAATGCCAAACACCTGCTGCATTTCAGGGCTGATGGCGATAGATTTAGCGCTACGGTTAAACACGCCGCCACCTTTAGAAATCAGCTCAGCGTTATAGTCTTCCCAACTGGAGCGAGGCAGGTTAAACAGGCGTGTGCGCTCGGCAAAGGCGGCGTCTGCGTCAGGATTTGGGTCGACGAAGATATGCAGATGGTTGAACGCGCCAACCAGCTGGATCTTATCGGACAGCAGCATGCCATTACCAAACACGTCGCCGGCCATATCACCAATGCCCACGGCAGTGAATAAATCCTTTTGGGTATTAACGCCCAGGTTTTTGAAGTGGCGCTTAACGGACTCCCAGGCGCCACGGGCCGTAATCGCCATCTTCTTATGGTCGTAGCCGTTGGCACCGCCGGAGGCAAAAGCATCGCCCAGCCAGTGGCCGTACTCTACAGAAATCTCGTTAGCGATATCCGAGAACGTCGCGGTACCTTTATCGGCGGCAACAACTAAATACGTGTCATCTTCATCGTGGCGCACGACGTTTTGCGGCGGTACTACCTCCCCCCCCACAAGGTTGTCAGTAATATCTAGCAGGGCGCGGATAAAGATTTTATAGCAGGCGATCCCTTCTTTCTGCTGCGTTTCACGGTCAGCGTTCTCAGGCATGCGCTTGCAGACAAAGCCGCCCTTCGCCCCTACCGGCACGATGACCGAGTTTTTCACCTGCTGCGCTTTTACTAGGCCAAGAACTTCGGTACGGAAGTCTTCCTGACGGTCGGACCAGCGCAAGCCGCCTCGGGCAACTTTGCCACCGCGCAGATGCACGCCCTCCACCCGCGGCGAGCAAACAAAAATCTCAAACGCCGGGCGTGGCTTGGGCATGCCCGTTACCTTTGATGGCTCAAGCTTATAGGCGATATAGTCTTTAAAGCCGCCGCTCTCCGTTTGCTGGTAATAGTTGGTGCGCAGGGTGGCTTGAATCAGCTCCATAAAGCGACGCAGCAGCTGGTCGTCGTTTAAGCTCGCCACGCCTTCAAGGTGCTCGTTTAAGCGGGCGACACACTCCTCGGTTGTGCCATGCTGATGCGCCGGGTCAAAACGCAAGCGGAAGAGCTCCACTAGCCCCTGGGTAATCGCTGGGTAATTTACCAGGGTAGCGGCAAAGTAGTCTTGGGACATGCCAAAGCGGATCTGCTTCAAGTAGCGGGCGTAGCCGCGCAGCATCGCCACTTCGCGCCAATCCAGCCCTGCGCCAATAATCAGCCGATTAAAAGCATCGTTTTCCGCTTCTCCCGCCCAAATGCGCTTGAACGCTTCACTGAAGGTGTCGCGCATGGCACTAAGATTCACCCCTTCACTGCTGTGCTCAAGCTCGAAGTCATGAATCCAATAGCGCTGCTGAGGGGCATTAATATCGTAGGGGCGCTCACCAATGACCCGCAGGCCGAGGTTTTCCATCATCGGTAAAACATCGGATAATGGAATCTGAGACTCACGGTGGTAAAGCTTTAGATTCATACCGCCCGCCTGCTCTTCAAGAGGACGATAAAGAGAGAGGGAGATATCTGAACCGCTATCTAAATTCAACAGGTGCTGAACATCGAACACCGCCGTGCGGGCATTAAAGTCTTCACGGTAGCTGGCCGAGAACGCTTCGTGGAACTGTTCAATCAGCAGATTGGCGCGCTCTTCGCCAAACCCTTCGATCATTGCGGCTTGCAAGTCGTCACGCCAGCTGCGCGCTAAGCGTGCCACCTTGCTTTCCAGGCGTTTTAGGTCGTACTGGCTTGGGGCCTCACCATTAAAGCGCAGAATAAGCTGAATACGCGCCAGCACCGACTCCGATAAGTAGGTGTTGAAGTCACCAAAATGGGCGTCGAGTTCGTCGCACAGCATCGCTTGAATACGCTGACGCAGGTCGGTAGAGAACACATCCCGAGGTACAAAAACTAAACAGGAGTAGAACTTACCGCTAACATCTGCGCGGATAAACAGACGTACCTGACGGCGCTCACGGATGTTAAGGATGCCCAGCGCCGTGCTGGCCAACGCCTCTGTGCTGATCTGGAAAAGATCATCTCGGGGATATACTTCCAGCACTTGGAGCAGCTGCTTGCCGTTGTGGCCGTGGGGATTGAACCCCGCAATATCCATCACGGCTTTCAGCTTACGCCGCAACAGCGGAATATTGCGCGGCGACTCGTTGTACACCGTAGAAGTAAACAAGCCAAAGAAACGCCGCTCGCCAATCACATTGCCATCATCATCGTAGCGATCAACGGTGATGTAATCAGGGTACGTGGGGCGATGCACTCGGGAGTGATGGGCACTTTTGGCAAACGACAGCAGTTGAGGCACCAGCACGTAGGCGTTGTGCTCATCGATACCCTCTTCGGTGCGGATACGCTCCCGATAGCGCGGTTGGTCAAGGCGGAAAACACCGAGCACGCTGTTGGAATCGCGCTGTAGCTCATTACCTTCCAATAAATATTCGTCGTAGCCCAGGAAGGTAAAGTTATCCTTTAGCAACCACTCTAAAAAGGCGATGGCTTCTTCGTGGTCATCGGGGTCAATTTGTGGCGGGCAGTTTTTCTCAAGCTCTTGAATGGCCGTGGTAATCTGGCCGCACATTGCGTCAAAGTCGCTCACGGCGGTGCGCACATCCCGCAAAACTTCGTGTAGTTTGCTCTCGATATTCGCCAGTGCATCAGGATCGGTGTGGCGGTCAACCTCAATCACAATAAGTGATTCCCGCGCATCCGGCGCGTCTTCATCCCGTGGCGAGGCAAGGTTTTGAAGCTGGTACTGACCATTGCGTGCAACGGCAAAAACGGCGTTTTGAATGGCATGTACCGTTAGGCCGCGGCGATTTAGCTCAATACGCACCGAGTCGACCAAAAACGGCATATCTTCATGCAAAACGGCCACAAAAGTGTGGGTAGACTGCCAGCCGTGCTCTTCGAAATCGGGGTTAAAGACCCGCACTTTGGGGCTTAAGGGGTCATGGTTTTGCAGAAACTGCCAAATCGATAGCGTGGCGCCGTAAAGGTCGTCTAGTCGACGATCAATCAGGTCTTCAACGGGCACCGTGGCATAAAAGTGCCGAGCGAAGGCTTCAACGTCTGCCGCGCGTGCAGGCTCCAGTTGCGCTTCCAATCGCTCTTGTAGCTGCTTTAAAAGATCTTGCCGACTCTCTTCAATCGCAACGTAATGCATCCATCACCTCGACTTCCTAGGGCCACTGCTTTGGCCAAAAAACGAAGAACAATAGGCCTTTAGGCCACGCTGCTCATTAGCTTACGCTACCCATGGTCACCACCCTAGTCATCTGACAGGTTATTCATGGTGTATGCCGCTTATGCATCATAAGCACTATTGACAATTTCACTCTTGAGCGACTGGGTTCCGCGTGAGCCATACTCCACACTCACAGTGGTGGGTAAACGGAAACTGATCAAAAAGCGCAAACCGCTCAATGCGGTGCGTCTTAGTCAGTATGGTTAAATTTTCAGCGAGCGTTGCCGGGTTGCATGAAATATAAACGATCTGATCATATTCACTGATTTGCTGACAGCTCTGTTCGTCTAATCCAGCGCGTGGCGGATCGACTAATACGGTAGAAAAATCGTAGCTTTCTAGCCCCATCTCAGCTACCCGCCGACCTACTTTTTCACCTCGCAGTGCTAGGGAAAACTCCTCTGCTGACATTCTTGCGATTTGGGCATTGGTTACGCTATTCGCCGCCAAGTTAACATTGGCACTGGCGACTGAGGTTCGGGAAATTTCGGTTGCTAACACTTGGCGAAAGTTATCCGCGAGTGCAATGGTAAAGTTACCGTTACCGCAGTACAGCTCTACCAAGTCTTCACTTTGACGGCCAGCGGTCACTTCATGCGCCCACTCCAGCATCGTTTGGCAGATGTGGGCATTGGGCTGGGTAAAACTGTTTTCTACTTGCTGGTAATGCAGCGTGCGACCGTTGACGGTTAAGCGCTCCCATACGTGGTCTTGGGTGAGCACGATGCGCTGTTTGCGTGAGCGGCCAATAATCATAATACCCAGAGCTTTTTCCAGCGCGCGGGCCTCTTCTTCCCAGGCTTCCCCTAGCGGGCGGTGGTAAATCAGCGTCACTAGCGCTTCGCCTGAGAGCGTGGTTAAAAACTCAATCTGAAAAAGTCGGCGGCGCAGCTCATCGCTGGCTAAGAACGCCTCGCGTAGCTGTGGCATCAGTGCATTAATCTGCTCACTGGCGACCGGAAACTGATCAAGGCGCACTACTTTTTTGTTCTTGGGGTTATCGGGATCCACTTCAAACATGGCATAAAACAGGTCATCCTTTTCATGCCAAATACGAAACTCGCAGCGCTGGCGGTAGTGGCTTGGCGGCGAAGGATAAACTTCCAAGTCAGGTGTTTTAAACGTGGCAAAGGTACTTTCCAGATAAGCTTGTTTATCAGCCAACTGTGCCGCATAGCGAGCGGGATCTACGGTAGGAATCGCCAAGGTGTCTCCTTGTGATTAGAAAATTAAAGTGGGTAAAAAAGCGTTAATCATTGGTCGATTAACTAACGGCGGGCAGTAATAGCTGCTGGGGTTTGCGAAACCCGTAGCGAGCAAATCCATCAATCAAAGCATTTGCTGGCGCCGTGGTAAAACAGCGTCCGTCGGACGCGTCAAACGCCAGCTGCTTGGCTATCTGGCCTACTCGGCGTGCGATGGCATCGCCAGAATCAACCCACGCAAGCGGCGTTGGCGCGAGCGTGGTCAGCATAGGCTTTAATAGCGGAAAGTGGGTACAGCCAAGCACCACGGTGTCCAATGCAGGGATAGCCTGCGTGGCTTGCCAGAGCGGCTGTAGCGCTTGGTAAATACGGGTAGCGTTGAGCGGCGTTCCAGCCAGCCAAGCTTCCGCCTCAGTGACCAGTGCATCGGCCGCGACCTTTGTCACTAGGCAGTCACTCGCGAAGCTGTCGATTAGCCCCTGGGTGTAAGGCCGGTTGACCGTCGCCGTCGTTGCCAGTAGGCCAATATGGCGTGTTTTACTTGTGAACGCCGCGGGTTTTATCGCCGGCACCGTACCTACCACGGGAATCATTAACGTCTGACGCAGTCCATCCAGCGCCAGCGTACTGGCGGTGTTGCAGGCAACCACCAATAAGCTGGCTTGGCAAGCGTCAACGGCTGCTTGGCACACCGCCACAATACGCGCAGCCAGCGCGTCATCGTCACGCAGGCCATAGGGCAACCAAGCATTATCACAGGCGTAGCACATCGATACCTTGGGATAGTGCGAACGCAAAGCGTTAGCGACGGACAGCCCTCCCACGCCTGAATCGAAAATCAGCACTGGGCCCGTCATATCCTCCATCCCAATTTGTCATACGCTTTTGCCACGCCAACCCTCGCTAAGCTATCAATACGGGGCGATAGTTTAACACGCCCCGTGGTGCTCTAAAGGGTTCTAGAATGGCCTCTACAGCGAAGGCACCTCGGCGCCGCACAGTTCAGCATATAACTCAGGGTAGGCGTGCTGTAGACGCTCCAACTCCTGTTCAGCCCCTTCTGGAAGGGCGTCGCGAAGTTCTTGCATATCTTCAGGGCTAAAGTGTTTATCAATCAGCGGGAATAAGCCTTCGCGCTCAAGACGCAGGTAGGCACGGTGCGCCTCAAGATACGCTTTTAAATCTTGTGTAAAGCGATCCATCGGCAGGACATTATCCATCAGAATCGTGTCGATATCGTTGGAAAGCTGCCGCAGACGCGGCTTAAGCTCACGATAATCAGCCGCCATTTGCTCCATTAACTGAAGATGTTCAGGCGCTTTAGCTTCTAGCCGCTCCACACAGATCCGTTCCAGCGGACTAGCAAAACCTTCCATATAGGAAAGAATGTAGTCCACCACCTCGCGCATCAACTGAAAGTTAGGGCGCTCCCCCAGGAGCAGTGTTTTCTGCTTTAGCTGTAGCACATGGAGCATACGCGCCATATTGGCATGATCTAGACGCAGTTGGTTTAACATCGTGCCGTCTCCTTCATAAGTGTCATGCTTGCCGCTCCCCTCAGGAGCCAGGCACGCGATCATGAACTCTGCCTGCTGATCTTGGCTGGTTTCCACTACACTAGCGTTACTATTTACCATGCACCCCACGGCGATTACTAGCTAACCACTGTGGCCATCCGCACGGACTTTCTCATGAGTTATGCCAAAGGTAGTCTCACAAGACGCCGTTTACCACAGACACTTGTTTACAGCGTGTTGTTCAACGTCTCGATTTACAACGGAAGTTTACATGGACCTTTTTGACCGGCAGCATGCCTCACCCGCCGAAGATGCGCCGCTCGCTTACCGCATGCGACCGCAGACACTCGATGACTATATTGGACAGAATGCGCTGGTAGGGCCAGATAAACCGCTGCGACGTATGGCGGAGTCTGGCGTGGTGCGCTCAATGATTTTATGGGGGCCACCTGGCGTAGGTAAGACCACCCTAGCAGAACTGTTAGCACGCGCTTCCAGCGCCCATCTGGAGCACCTGAGCGCCGTTATGGCCGGGGTAAAAGAGATTCGCTTAGTTGTCGAGCGCGCCCAACAAAGCACCTCACCAACGCTGCTTTTTTTAGATGAGATTCACCGGCTTAACAAAAGCCAGCAAGATGCGCTGCTACCCCACGTTGAGTCAGGTTTACTCACCCTCATAGGGGCCACAACCGAAAATCCATCCTTTGAAGTGAACTCTGCACTGCTATCCCGTGCACGGGTCTATGTACTTAAATCTCTCAGCCAAGATGAGTTGATAGCGGTAATGCGCCAAGCGTTAAGCGACCCACAGCGCGGCCTTGGCAAGCGCGCTATTGACGTTGAAGATGGCGTTTTGGAAGCGTTCGCACACGCCAGCGCTGGCGATGCGCGCCGAGCCTTGGGGCTGTTGGAAACCGCCTGCGACTTTACTGAACCGAGCAACGGCCGCGAGGTGCTTAAAAAATCTGTCTTAGCCGATGTGGTAGGCCATCAATCCAGCGCTTTCGACAAACAGGGCGATGCTTACTACGATTTGCTTTCGGCTATTCATAAATCGATCCGCTCATCGCGGCCTGACGCGGCGCTATTGTATATGGCGCGCTTTGTACAAGGCGGCGGCGACCCGCTGGATATCGTACGGCGCTTAACGGCTATTGCCTCTGAAGATGTGGGCAATGCAGACCCTCGCGCCCTTCCCTTGGTAATAGCTGCTTGGGATGCATATTTACGCCTGGGTGACTACGAGGGCCAGCGCGCCATTGCCCATGCGGCCATTCACCTAGCGGTGGCGCCTAAAAGCAACCGTATTGATCGCGCATGGAAAGCTGCCAAACAGTTTGCCCAGCAGCAGCCTCAGTTGGAAGTGCCAAGCTATTTACGTAATGCGCCTACCAAGCTCATGGAGCAGCTAGGCCATGGGGAGGGGTATCGCTACGCTCATAACGAACCAGACGGCTACCCTGCAGGCAGCGCGCATAACTGCTGGCCAGAGGCGTTTCCCGTCGTACGCTTTTATGAGCCCAGCACGATAGGACAAGAAAAGCGCTTTGGGGAGATAATGGCGTGGCGAGAGGAGCGCGATCAGAAAGCAGATCAGGCGCCCAAAGGCGCCTGAAAGCGTGCGAACATAGCGGCCTGGCCGCCCAAGCTTAGAGCCCTTCGCGAATTACATCGGTGCCTTCTGGAATGTCAAAATCAAACAGGCTGCGGTCAATAACGCCATTGCGGGTAATATTGCTAAAGGTAATCGCTGTGCGCTGGCCGGTGCTATCCATCATCCATAGCTCGGTCAGCGTTTGGTTATCAAACACCATGCTTAGCTCTTCAAACAGGGTATCCGCAGAAGAAGGAATCAACGTAAATACGTCATCGCCATCTTCCTGCTCATAAAACACCTCGTAACTAGCGGTCAGATCGTCGGCGCTACCTGACAGCAACAGCGCAGGCGTATGGGAAACCCGATTATCCATTGCCTGTACCGTTACCTGCTCAAGATCCGGGTCATATAAGTGAACGTCGCTACCGTCTGACACTACGATTTGCGAGTACGGCGCCTCCACTTCCCAGCGCAGCATGCCAGGGCGAGAGAGCCACATTTCGCCTCGGGCGCTCTGCAAGCGCTCGCCGTCGCCACCCAGTATTTGCTGTTCAAAGCTTGCGTGATAGCTCTCTAGCGGATCGAGCCGTTCGGTCAGGCGCTCGGCTGCTTCATTGGCCCACAGGGCTGGGGATGCAAAGGTTAAACCCAATGCGCTGGCAGCCAACATCAGTGGTGAGGTGCGTCGTGTATGCGTCTCGCGCATTACTTTACTCCCTAGGCAGTGATTGCCAAAAGCGGTGGTACTTAAAACCGACGTTGTAACAAATGTTCTAACGGATGGCCTTAAGAGATTCCATATAGCCTCTATGACGCGAAACGCACCGTAGGGTTTCACCCACGGCGCGACTTCCACGTTTGTTGCATGTTTTATAATGTGTTTACTGCTGCTTTAGTGGCCCACCGGGGGCGGCGCCAGCACCTCGCGGGCACCGTTAGTGCCCATTGAGGAGACTACGCCTGCACTCTCCATGGCCTCGACCAACCGTGCGGCTCGGTTATAACCGATTTTAAAGCGGCGCTGCACTGCTGAAATAGAGGCTTTACGGGTTTCCGTTACAAACTGCACGGCCTCGTCATATAGCGCATCTTGTTCAGCGTCGTCACCATCCACGCCGTCAGCTTCCAGGCCAGTCAATGCGTCTGCCGTCACACCGCCGGAAAGAATCTCCTCAATGTACTCTGGCGCGCCTCGGCGCTTCCAGTCGTCGACGACCCGGTGGACTTCATCATCATCGACAAAGGCACCGTGAATACGATTGGGAGGCCCTGACCCCGCAGGCAGATAGAGCATATCACCGTGACCGAGCAAGCTTTCCGCCCCGCCTTGATCAAGAATGGTGCGCGAATCAATCCGTGATGAGACCTGAAACGCCATCCGCGAGGGAATGTTTGCTTTAATCAAACCGGTCACCACATCAACCGATGGGCGCTGGGTGGCGAGAATCAAGTGGATACCTGCCGCACGCGCTTTTTGCGCCAACCGCGCGATCAACTCTTCCACTTTTTTACCGACAATCATAAACATATCGGCAAATTCATCGATCACCACCACGATGTAGGGCAGCTTTTCAAGCACCGGCGGCGTTTGGTGCATTTCCCATGGCTGTGGCTCCCATAACGGGTCGGCCACTTGCGCGCCAGCACGTTCGGCCTCATCCAAGCGGCCATTAAAGCCGGCGATATTCCGCACGCCCATCGCGGCCATCAGCTTATAGCGACGTTCCATTTCCGCCACACACCAGCGCAGGCTATTGGCCGCCTCTTTCATGTCGGTGACCACGGGTGCCAACAGGTGCGGGATGCCATCGTATACGGAAAGCTCCAGCATTTTCGGGTCGACCATGATCAGTTTTAACTCGTCGGGTTTAGCTTTGAGCAGCATCGAAATCAACATGGCGTTAACGCCTACCGATTTACCCGACCCCGTGGTACCGGCCACCAGCAGGTGGGGCATTTTACCCAGGTTGGCCACGACCGGGCCGCCACCGATATCCTGGCCTAATGCCATGGTAAGCGGCGAGGTTTCCTGCTGGTAACGGTCTGAGTCGATCACTTCACGCAGGCGAATCATCGCCCGGTGCGGGTTAGGAATCTCTATACCTACTGTTGGACGACCAGGAATCACCTCCACAACGCGAACGCTCTTCACCATCAGCGAGCGCGCTAGGTCTTTGGCAAGGTTACTAATTTTCGATACCTTAACCCCGGCAGCAGGCTTAATCTCAAAACGGGTAATCACCGGCCCCGGCCAAGTATCGACAACTTCCGCCTTAACGCCGTATTCGCGTAGCCGAACTTCCAGCAGCTCCGCCATATCGGCCAACTGTTCTTCGGTATAGTTGGGTTGATGCGGCTCTGGTGGCGTTAATAGCTGCAGGCTTGGCACTTCTCCTTCCGGCTCGTCCAGGGTTTCAAAAGCTGGACGCTGGCTCTGTAAGTGTTCAACTGTCCACAAAGTGGGGCCATTATCAGCCTCCTCCTCAGCGGGCGCTGAGAACGTTGGCTCATGACGCCCCGTTGCCGGTTCCGCTGCCGGTTTCGGTTCCGCTGCTAGTGGAACATCCTGTTCATCTTCGTCCCATACGGGCTCTGGCACGACTTCTGGCACCCGCTCACGACGCGGCTCTGCGGCTATTGGCCCCGCAGGCTCAGCCGTCTCAGCAGGCGGGAAGTGTGGCGATAGGGGTGCCACTGGCTCTGCTGCTATCCGCTCTGCTGCTAGCGGCTTTGGTGCTATCGGTTCTGGTGCTGTTGATTCCGCTGGCTGTTGCGCGTCCGGCTCAGGCACATAGTGCTCTGCCTCTGGGGCGGGTGCTTTAGCAGACATCGGCGCAATAGGCTCTTCAGGCGAGTCTGCGCGAATTGCAAAGGCGTCTTCCCGCGGCGGTCCGCTAGGCGTTGGCTCATTCGCGGTAGACTCATTAGCGGGCTCTACGGGTGGCGGCTCAACCGGTGCAACCGAGGGCTCTGCCTTAGCAAGCCGCTCGCTTGGCACTGCTGCCGCTTCCCAGGGGATAGAGGTATCTGTTGTGGTGGAAGTCGCTTCTTCTGTACTCGTAAACGCGGTAGAGAAACTAGGTTCACGCCGTTCTCGCCCACGAAAACGTATGGATTGCGGCTCTTCGTGCTCCGCTTCACTGCCCGCCCCCTCGTCATGCTCGTGGCGCTGCTCCGCCTCTGTCTGAGGTGCCTGACTAACCTGTTTCCCGCTATCTTTTGTCGCACGGAGTGGCACTGGCACATCGTGCTCCTGGGTAAACCGCTCAGGCTCTGGCACCACGGGTTCTGCACTGGGTTCCGTAGCCGGATGAGGAGTGTCGTCATCTGCTGTGGGCACGGATGCTTCGAACTCGGCTGTTTGAGGCTCCATGCGGGCCCGCTCTTTTACCTTTTGCGAAGCGGCTTTGGCCGCTGCACGCACAGCAGCACGTTCGGCTCGCTTCTCTTGCCCTTTCGCACGCCGAGCGCTGAACCAGCCGCCTAACTTACATAGCCGACGTCCCACTTCATCAGCGACTTGCAGCCACGACATGCCGCTAAATAACGGAAAGCCGATTAAAATAAGCGCGGCAGCTATTAGCCCAACCCCACCGCTGCTCACCAACGGCTTTAACGTGCCGACTAAGCCCTCACCTAGAATGCCGCCGGAGGCATAGGGCAAAATACTGTTGGGATGATAAAAATGCAGTGCACCCAGCATTGTGGTGCCAAACATCAGGAGCAATAAGCCACCAGTATGCACAGCGATAGCGATAGGATCGACTTCAAAACGCACTTGTCGGGAGCGCATGAGCCACCAAGCGGCGTAGCCCAACATCCCCGGCCACCAAAGCGCACTGGCCCCCAGCAGCGAGTAGAGGACATCGGCGAGCCACGCACCCACCGGGCCCATCCAGTTACGCACGTCTGTTTCCGGCCCTTGATATGACCATCCAGGGTCTGCGGGATGGTAACTAAACAGTGCTAATAATAGGAACACACATAACGCCAGCAGCACCACGACAACGCCTTCGCGCACCGAGCCCTGCAAACGCAGACCAAACCGGCGGGCTTTATCCTTTGCCGCTTTAACCCTGGCCGAAGAGGTTGATGATGATTGACGCGAATTTCGCTGCGTTCGCTTGTCTACTGCCTTATTTACTTTCAAGCGATTCTCCCTTTACACCTCAATGGCGTCTTTAATCCACTTGCGAGTTTGCATCATACCGAGCATCCTTGCGCCGTCACAGAGCTTCTTGAAGCGCTCAGTAACAGGAGCAAGCAATGCTACCTTGGCTTTCATCGCCAGATCCGCGATTCCCTTCTACCATGCAGGCGCTCGACTCACCCAATGGCTTGCTGGCCGCCGGTGGAGAACTCTCTCCCAACTGGTTAGTCGACGCTTACCGCCGGGGTATTTTTCCATGGTACAGCGACGACGAGCCTATTTTATGGTGGAGCCCTAACCCGCGCATGGTCTTGCAGCCTGCACAGTTTATACGGCGCCGCAGTCTTACCAAGCGCCTGCGTAATGGTGGCTTTACCGTTACATTAGATCAACACTTTGAGCACGTGATTGACGCTTGCGCAGCCCCCCGTCAAGGCGAGCCAGGCACATGGATCAACACGGATATGCGCCGCGCTTATCAGCGCCTGCACACGTTAGGCATTGCCCATAGTATTGAAGTACACCAGTCAGATCAGTTAGTAGGGGGCCTGTATGGGTTAGCCATGGGGCCCGTATTTTTTGGCGAGTCAATGTTTTCACACGTTCCCGATGCGTCAAAGGTAGCCCTTGCCCATCTAGCCCATGCCATGCAGCACCATGGCGGTGAATTAATCGACTGCCAAATGCATACACCTCATTTAGCAAGCCTTGGCGCAACAACGGTCGCTCGGGAGACATTCATCAACTATCTTGAGAAGTGGTTACCAGAAAAAGCATTTAGATTAACACCTTCAGCCCATGCGGCACCCATTGTGCCAACGTCACCATGGCTGGCTGCTGTAGCCTCGGTTGAACACCCCTAATCGATGGACGCCAGTTTAAACAAGGAGGCAAGCCGTGAGTAGTAACGCACCTCGTCGCCCTGTGCGGGATTTGCGCTTCTTCCTGACCGTGCCACACGCTTGCAGCTACCTGCCAGATAGGGAAGCGACTACGCTGTTTCTAGACCCCCAAGAATCGCCGGTTCCTGGTGTTTACGACTCACTGTCACTGTTGGGTTTTCGGCGCAGCGGCCGCCACCTGTATCGCCCTCATTGCGAAGGCTGTAATGCCTGTCGCTCGGTACGTATTCCCGTTAGCCACTTTAGCGCCAACCGTACCCAGCGAAAAATCTTACGCCGCAATCAAGATATTACCATGCGCGTAGTGCCCGCTCGTTTTTTACCTGAACACTACGCCCTGTATGCTGACTATATCCGCTTACGCCACGCCGACGGCGATATGTACCCCCCCAGCCGAGAACAGTACCGCACCTTTCTCACCCTCAATGAGCCATATGCCCAGTTATTAGAAATGTATTTGGGCGAGGAGCTAGTGGCCGTCGCCGCCTTTGATCAGCTGGAGCATGGCCTTTCCGCGATTTATACATTTTTTGCGGTAAGTGACGAACTCGACAAGCGCTCTCTTGGCACGCTGGCAATTCTTAAGTTAATCGATCTTTGCCATAAAAAAGCGCTGCCCCACCTCTATTTGGGTTACTGGATTGAGGAGTGTCGAAAAATGCGCTACAAACGCGCTTTTTCACCCATTGAGATACTGGATGGGCGACACTGGCGGCCATTAATTGACTAAACTAGCCAGCTTTTTTGCCTTGACGGCAGGCTTGCGGCACAATATAGCGCTGTTTCTCTGGCGCCTGAGATATAATAACGCCTTACGAAGCAACTGTTCGACTAACCGTTATCTTAAATACTACGTTAAATAAGTGAGGATCTGCCTATATGGCACGCGAAGATCATATTGAAATGGAAGGTGTTATTGTTGATACCCTTCCCAACACCATGTTCCGTGTTGAGCTTGAAAACGGCCATGTCGTTACCGCTCACATTTCTGGCAAGATGCGTAAAAACTACATCCGCATCCTGACAGGCGATAAGGTAAAAGTGGAACTGACGCCTTACGATCTTTCTAAAGGCCGTATCGTCTACCGTTCGCGCTAAGCCTTGATGACGCTTGTTGAGTAAGCTCTGCTAGTGCATGTACGTCTGATTTAAATACGGCGCCGCTCCCTGGAAACGACAACGCCCCGTCGGTGACAGGGCGCTGTGCGTATATTTTGCTTACTGAGGTGTCTTGCTTACTGAGGCTTACACCACACCGACTCTTTTAGCATTAAATGTCAGACACAAAGAGTCGAGCATGGTGGTGCTTACAAAGCGACTTAGCGCCCTTCTCAGGGCGCATCCGCCATTTCCGATTCGGTAGAAAGATGCAGTTCGCCCTCTTCCAGGCTGACATGCACTATCCCACCCTGGTCTGCCAACTCGCCGAACAAAATCATCTCAGCCAGCGGCTTCTTGAGTTTCTCTTGAATCAAGCGGGCCATGGGGCGTGCGCCCATATCGGGATCGTAGCCTTTCTCGGCCAGCCAATCTCTTGCCGTATCATCTACCTCCAGCTGAACGCGTTTCTCATCAAGCTGCGCCTGAAGTTCAATCAAGAACTTATCAACCACGTTGCGCACCACAGAGGTATGCAGCGCATGGAACTGAATAATCCCATCCAAGCGGTTGCGGAACTCTGGGGAGAAAGTCCGACGAATCACTTCCATGGCATCGGTAGAGTGATCCTGACTCTGGAAGCCAATCGAACGGCGCGACGCCTGCTCAGCGCCTGCGTTAGACGTCATAATCACGATCACATGGCGGAAATCGGCTTCACGGCCGTTGTTATCCGTCAGGCGGCCATGGTCCATAACCTGCAGTAGCAAGTTAAAGACTTCTGGGTGCGCCTTTTCAATCTCATCAAGTAGCAAAACACAGTGAGGCTGCTTGGTGACCGCTTCTGTGAGCAAACCACCCTGGTCATAACCCACATAGCCAGGAGGAGCGCCAATCAAGCGCGATACGGTGTGGCGCTCCATGTACTCCGACATATCAAAGCGCACCAGCTCAATGCCCATAATATGCGCAAGCTGCTTAGCCACTTCGGTTTTACCCACCCCAGTAGGCCCTGCAAACAGGAAGCTACCCACGGGTTTATCGGGTGACTTGAGCCCAGCACGAGACAGCTTGATCGCAGCAGAGAGCGAGTCAATCGCTTCATCCTGGCCAAACACCAGCATTTTTAGATCGCGATCAAGCTTTTCAAGCAGCTTGCGATCCGAGCTTGATACGCTTTTCGGCGGTATACGGGCAATGGAGGCTACAACGGCTTCCACCTGCTCTACATCAATCGTGGGCGTGCGCACTTCCGGCGGTAGCATACGCTGGTGCGCGCCTGCTTCATCAATGACATCAATGGCTTTATCGGGTAAAAAACGATCGTTAATGTAACGATCCGCTAAGCGCGCCGCACTTTCTAAAGCACCGTCGGTGTACTTGAGCTCGTGGTGCTCCTCAAAGCGTGAGCGCAACCCTTTGAGGATCTTGATGGTGTCTTCGACAGAGGGCGCAAGCACATCCACTTTTTGAAAGCGGCGCGCCAGGGCACGATCTTTCTCAAAGATACCGCGAAACTCTTGGAAGGTTGTTGAACCGATACAACGTAGCTCGCCAGAGGAGAGCAACGGTTTTAACAGGTTAGACGCGTCCATCACGCCGCCAGAAGCCGCACCGGCACCAATCACGGTGTGAATTTCATCGATAAACAGCACAGCGTTGGGTTGCTTACGCAGCTCACTCAACAAACTTTTCAGACGCTTTTCGAAATCACCGCGGTACTTCGTACCCGCTAGCAGCGCGCCCATGTCCAATGAGTAAACGACTGCATCGGCGATGACCTCAGGCACGTCCTCTTCAACAATACGTTTAGCCAAGCCTTCGGCGATAGCGGTCTTACCTACACCGGCTTCACCCACCAGCAGCGGGTTATTTTTACGGCGGCGGGCCAGAATTTGTACCACGCGCTCTAGCTCATGGTCACGGCCAATCAATGGGTCAATTTTACCTTGCCGCGCCTGCTCATTCAGGTTGGTGGCATAGCCAGTCAACGGGTGTGCGGCACCTTCTGCGCTACCCTCTTCAGCATCTTCGCTTTCTGGCGAAGAAGGAGATTGTGCAGGGCCATGGCCCGCTACTTTAGAGATACCATGGGCGATGTAATTCACCGCGTCCACGCGCGCAACGCTCTGTTGCTTCAGGAAATAAACCGCTTGGCTCTCCTGCTCGGAAAAGATAGCGACCAGCACGTTAGCACCGGTGACTTCACTTTTGCCGGATGACTGTACGTGGAACACCGCACGCTGCAGCACACGCTGAAAACCAAGCGTTGGCTGCGTTTCACGGTCACCCTGTCCTTCAGGGATCAGTGGCGTGGTCGAGTTAATAAAATCCTGCAGATCGGACCGCAGCTTATCGAGGTTAGCCCCGCACGCCTTCAATACGTCCACCGCTGAGGCATTGTCCAACAATGCTAGGAGCAGGTGCTCAACGGTCATGAATTCGTGACGCTTAGAACGCGCCACGGTAAAGGCCGTGTTCAGGGTCAGTTCAAGTTCTTTGCTCAGCATGGCAGTCCCCTTTTCGCTACTACCTAGGGCATATTGCCACCTAGGGGTTGCATCGGATCAGTTTAATCGACCGGCACTTTCAACATCGGGTACAAATGGCGCGGTTGCAAGCCCCTCCGCTAATTTTTTTCAACGCTTTCAGTTAGCGGATTCGATATCACACATTAATGGGTGCTCGCATTCACGGGCGTATTCATTGACTTGATAACTTTTCGTTTCAGCAATATCGCGAGTAAAAATACCGCAGGTCGCTTTCCCTTGAGTGTGCACCGCCAGCATTACCTGCACTGCTTTTTCACTATCCATACCGAAAAAGCCTTGTAGAACTTCAACGACGAACTCCATGGGCGTGTAATCGTCGTTATGTAGCACCACTTTGTACAACGGCGGCTGAGCTAACTCTGGCTTGGCTGTTTCTACCGCCAAGCCATCGTCATAGTCAGGCATATCAGGGCGCGAGACGCTTATTTGCAGCGTTGTCGCCAGGTGTGAACTATGAATATTGGGCATAAGCAACAAAGGTTATCGTCTCTCAGCTAACATGCGGCATCCATTGAGAATCGCTATCTTTATGAGACGCGCGCCATCAGCAAGGGTTCATGAAAAAATTAAATTATCACACTGGGTCAAACAAAAAACCCCCGCCCGCATCGCGGACGAGGGGTTTAGCAGCACTTAACGCGCTACCTATTTTGCTGATCAGTCTTTAGCGACCATCGCCAATGCGTTGTTAAGTGTTTTACTCGGACGCATGGCTTGGCTGGCCAGCTCACCGTTAGGATGGAAATAGCCTTGAATATCCACCGGCTTACCTTGAACGCTGTTGAGCTCATCGATAATGGTTGCTTCGTTCGCTTTCAGCGTTTCGGCCAAGCGGGCAAAGAGCGTTTTCATCTCCGCATCCTGGTCTTGGGCGGCTAACGCCTCAGCCCAGTACATTGCTAGATAGAAATGGCTGCCCCGATTATCCAGCTCGCCCACTTTACGCGAGGGAGACTTGTTACTGTCCAGGAATTGGCCGTTCGCCTCATCCAGCGCCTTTGCCAGCAGCGTAGCACGGGCGTTGTCGAAGGTGCTGCCCAGGTGTTCAAGGGACGCCGCTAACGCCAAGAATTCACCTAATGAGTCCCAACGCAGGTGGTTCTCTTCCAGGAACTGCTGGACGTGCTTCGGTGCGGAACCACCGGCGCCCGTTTCAAACAGGCCGCCACCGTTCATCAGCGGCACAATCGAGAGCATCTTGGCGCTGGTGCCCAGCTCCATAATCGGGAAAAGGTCGGTGAGGTAGTCGCGCAGCACGTTACCCGTGACAGAAATAGTGTCTTCACCTTTACGAATACGCTCCAGCGACACCTGCATGGCATCTACTGGGGCGAGGATACGAATATCCAAACCAGCCGTATCGTGCTCTTTGAGATAGGTTTCTACTTTTTTGATCAGCTGCGCATCGTGGGCGCGGTGTGCATCCAGCCAGAAAATGGCCGGCGCACCGCTGTCACGGGCGCGGGTGACTGCAAGTTTCACCCAGTCTTGAATCGGCGCATCTTTGGTTTGACACATACGCCAAATATCGCCCGCTTCTACGGTATGGCTAAACAGCGTGTGGCCTGACTCATTCGTCACCACGACGGTGCCATCGGCAGGCATCTGGAAGGTTTTATCGTGAGAGCCGTACTCTTCGGCTTTTTGCGCCATTAAGCCCACGTTAGGGACGCTGCCCATCGTAGTCGGATCAAACGCGCCATGCTGTTTGCAGTCTTCAATCACTGCTTGGTAAATCGTGGCGTAGCAGCGGTCTGGAACCACTGCTTTGGCGTCCTGCAGCTCGTCGTTGACGTTCCACATTTTACCTGAATCGCGAATCATTGCCGGCATGGAGGCGTCAATAATCACGTCGCTAGGCACGTGCAGGTTGGTAATCCCCTTGTGGGAATTGACCATCGCCATCGCGGGACGCTCTTGATAAAGCGCTTCAATATCGCTTTTGATCGCTTCCTGCTGGTCGGTTGGCAGCTTACCGATAGCGCTGTATAAGTCACCAATACCGCTGTTGGGATCGAAGCCCGACGCTTTTAACGCATCGGCATGCTTTTCAAGCACGTCTTTGTAGAACTCCTCCACCACGATGCCGAACATGATGGGGTCGGATACTTTCATCATGGTGGCTTTCAGGTGCAGCGAGAACAGCACGCCAAGCTCTTTGGCATCGCTAATTTGCTCTCCAATAAAGCTGCGCAGGCGGCGGCTACTCATGCTGGCAGCGTCAATTACTTCGCCTTCCAACACTGACAGGCTCTCTTTCAGCACCACGGTGGTGCCATCTTTTTGCTGCAGCTCAATTTTAAGCTTAGTGGCCTTTTCCATGACGGCTGACTGTTCGCTGCCGTAGAAGTCACCTTCACTCATATGCGCCACGTGGGACTTGGAGTCCGCGCTCCACTCGCCCATGCGGTGCGGATATTTGCGCGCATAGTTTTTGACAGATTTAGGCGCGCGGCGGTCAGAGTTGCCTTCACGCAGCACAGGGTTTACCGCGCTGCCCTTAGCTTTGTCGTAGCGTGCCTTAATGGACGCCTCTTCATCGTTTTGGGGCTCTTCCGGGTAGTCCGGCAGTGCATACCCCTGACCTTGCAGCTCTTTAATAGTGGCCTTTAACTGCGGGCCAGAGGCACTGATGTTCGGGAGTTTGATAATATTGGCTTCAGGCGTCGTCGCCAGTTGACCCAGTTCGGCTAAGTCATCACTTACGCGCTGCTCTTCGCTAAGCACATCGGGGAACTGCGCCAATACCCGCGCCGCCAAAGAGATATCTCGCGTTTCAACTTCGACACCGGCTGAGTCGGTGAAGGCATCTATGATCGGTAACAGAGAGTAGGTTGCGAGCGCAGGGGCTTCGTCGGTGAGCGTATAAATGATCTTCGGCGTTGTGGACATTTTTGCGTTAACCTCTTTTTTTCTGTCGCTGTGATTATAAAAAATCTCAAGCTACGCGGCGCATTCAAACAAAGACCAGGCCGCGAAGTAGGCGGAGCATTTCTTGGCTGCCCCGGCATCACTCGGTGGTTTACTACGGTGGTGGTTACGACAACTCAAGCACGTCTCAAACGGCTACGCCGAAGTATACCAGCGCTGAACTTTAACCGCATGACCGATTGTCGACAAATTAAAGGCACCCTTAAAGAGGCATCATGAGCACGCTTTATTTACTGCATAAACCCTACCGAATGCTCTCACAGTTTACCGACAGCCAAGGCCGTGCCACTTTAGCCGATGTAATTACTGCACCCGGCGCTTATGCGGCTGGAAGGCTTGATTACGACTCAGAGGGCCTGCTACTGCTCAGCGATGACGGCAGCCTGATTCACCGCATTGCCCACCCACGGCATAAACAGCCTAAAACCTACTGGGTGCAGCTGGAAGGCAATATCAGCGATGAGGCGATCAATCAGCTCAAACGCGGCGTAACCCTAAAAGATGGCCCTACCCAACCTGCGAAAGCACGGCGCATTGAAGCGCCAGCCATTGCACCGCGCGACCCCGCCATTGACCCTAAACGCCACCCATCTACGAGCTGGCTAGAGCTTACGATTAGCGAAGGCCGTAATCGCCAGGTGCGGCGGATGACCGCCCATGTCGGCTTTCCCACCCTACGCTTAATTCGCGCAGCGATTGGCCCTTGGCAACTCGGAGACCTAGCACCCGGCGAATGGCGAAAAGAGACACTGCACGCTCCACGCCCGGTCACGACTACCAAACGAGGTCAGCCATCGAAACGCAGGAGAACCCCATGAACCATATTCGCAGCACGGTGGCCTGTGTAATCCAGCAAAACGGGCGCTACTTGATGGTGGAAGAAGCGCGCGGTGGTGCACTGACTGTTTTCAATCAGCCCGCCGGCCATGTAGAGCCAGGCGAAGGGCCACTGGCAGCGATGTCACGAGAAATTAAAGAAGAGACCGCGTGGCAGGTAACGCTCACCGACTATCTGGGGCTTTACGTTTTTCACACGCCAGACGGCCTCACATTTCATAGCCACGGCTTCATTGCCACCCCAAAGGCCCAGCTGAACACGCCGATCGATAGCGATATAACGGCGACCCATTGGCTCACGCTCCAAGAAATAGAAGCACTTAATGCTGCTCAGCGGCTACGCAGCCCCTTAGTGCTCAAACGCATTATTGATGCCAACAGCGGACACCGCTATCCCCTTAGCGTGATTCAGGAGTGAAGCACTCGAAGCGTGAAGCCCCCATCGTGTATAATCGTTAACCACTTGTTTATTGCTTTTTGCACACTACGTCTATTGAGGATGCCTATGTCGGCCACCACTGGGTCGTCCACTACCGAGCCAACTACGAACGGCAAAGTGATTGTCGGTATGTCGGGTGGCGTCGATTCGTCTGTTTCCGCCCTTCTTCTACTCCAACAGGGGTACGAGGTCGAGGGCCTGTTTATGAAGAACTGGGACGAAGACGACGGCACCGAGTACTGCACAGCGAAGGAAGACCTTGCCGACGCTGAAGCGGTATGCGAGAAGCTGGGCATTAAGCTGCACACGGCCAACTTTGCCGCTGAGTACTGGGATAACGTGTTTGAGCACTTTCTGGCCGAATATAAGGCTGGGCGAACACCTAACCCTGACATTCTGTGCAATCGCGAGATCAAATTTAAGGTCTTTCTTGAGTACGCTGAAATGCTAGGCGCGGACAAAATCGCTACCGGACACTATGTACGCCAAGGGATTCGTGAACAGCGCCCGCGCCTGCTGAAAGGTCTGGATGGCAATAAAGACCAAAGCTATTTTTTACACGCGGTGCCCGAAGCAGCCATTGCCCGCACGCTGTTCCCTGTGGGCGAGCTGGAAAAACCCGAAGTACGCGCACTGGCTGAGCAGCACGATTTAGTCACCGCAAAGAAGAAAGACTCCACCGGCATCTGTTTTATTGGCGAGCGCCGTTTCCGCGACTTTCTTCAACAGTATTTGCCCGCCCAGCCCGGCACCATTGAAACGCCTGAAGGCGATGTCATTGGTAAGCACATGGGGCTAATGTATTACACCCTAGGCCAACGCCAGGGCTTAGGTATCGGCGGCCTTGCCAACTACTCGGAAGACCCTTGGTACGTGGCGGCGAAAGATCTCGACCGCAACGTACTAATTGCGGTGCAGGGCAAGCATCATCCGCTGCTCTATACCGACACCCTCGCCACTGAAAAAATGGACTGGGTTGCGGGCGAACCGCCTACACAGCAAGGCCGCTTTACCGCAAAAACTCGCTATCGCCAAAGCGACTGCCCCTGCGAAATGCACGCCCTCGCCGATGGCAGTGTGGAAGTGTTGTTTGACGACCCACAATGGGCCGTCACGCCAGGGCAGTCGCTGGTTCTATACGATGGTGATATCTGTTTAGGCGGCGGCGTCATTCGCGCCACTTGGAACGCCTCGGAGGCTGCTGCATGAGTGCCACCCCTATTCATCGCGCCCCGGACTCTCCCGCTGCCCGCCAGGCGCTCGCCCTGGCGGGCGTTTTTCAAGCGGCAAGCCTTGTGGACGAGCTTGCCCGTACGGGCCACGTTGACACGCGTGCCTGGGAAACACTGATCAACGCCACGGTAGATACCAATCCGGAAAGCTTCGAAGCTATTTATGGTGGCCACCCCAACAACCTGCGCCGCGGGTTAGATACCCTTGAGGCGCTGGTAGGCCGCAAACAAGCTAATCCCGTGGTGCTGCGCTATGGCTTCTCACTGCTGCTATTAATGAACAAGCTACGCACCGACCGTCATATGATGGATGTACTCGGCCAGAAGCTCTCCCATGTTCAGGGCCAGTCGGAGCACTTCGGCACGACCCATGAAAATGTCATTGCCAGTCTTGGTGAAGCCTATCAAGAGACCATCTCGACATTTAAAACGCGCATTGTGGTGCAGGGCGATCCGTCTCTGCTGCAAACCCGCATGATGCCGGAGCGGGTTCGCGCGTGCTTAATGGCAGGCATTCGATTTGCACTGCTTTGGCATCAACTGGGTGGCCGCCGCTGGAAGCTTGTTTTCCAACGCAAAGCTCTGCGTCGCGCGCTCGATAGCCTTAGCTAACGCTTTTGCATAAAACCGCTCTTTTAACGACTTTGTTAACTACCCTTTTAACGACTCTCTCGACCACCTGGAAGCTTACGCCATGCAACTCTCTGCTTTGACCGCCCTCTCCCCTGTTGACGGCCGCTACGGCGCGAAAGCCGCTGTGTTACGTGAACACTTCAGCGAATTTGGCCTGATCCGCGCGCGTGTAATTGTGGAAGTGCGCTGGCTGCAGCGTCTGGCAGACCACGGTCAAATTATTGAAGTCCCGCCGCTTTCTGCAGAAGCAACGGCATTTTTAGAGCAGTTGATTCGCGACTTTTCGGTAGAGGACGCTGAGCGCATCAAGGAGATTGAGCGCACGACTAACCACGATGTCAAAGCGGTTGAGTACTTCTTGAAAGAGAAAATTGCAGGCCAAGCCGAACTCAATGCCGTCACCGAGTTTATCCACTTTGCTTGCACCAGCGAGGATATCAACAATCTCTCGTATGGCGTGATGCTGGCCGACGGCCTAAAAGCCTTGCTACCCACTATGCACGAGGTGGCTGATGAAATTGCTAAGCTGGCGATTGCCCATGCAAGCCAGCCGATGCTCTCGCGCACCCACGGCCAAACGGCCAGTCCCACTACGCTGGGCAAAGAGATGGCCAACGTGGCTTACCGCTTAAAGCGCCAGCTTAAGCAGATCGAAAGCGTTGAAATTTTGGGTAAGATTAACGGCGCCGTTGGCAACTACAATGCCCACTTAACCACCTACCCCGATATCGATTGGGAAGCCAATGCGCGCACCTTTGTAGAAGGTTTAGGCTTGAGCTTTAACCCTTACACCACGCAAATCGAACCCCACGACTACATTGCTGAACTGTTCGATGCCATCTGCCGCTTTAACACCATCCTGATCGACTTTGACCGCGACGTATGGGGCTATATCTCACTGGGCTACTTCAAGCAGCGCACTGTGGAAGGCGAAATCGGCTCATCTACCATGCCGCACAAAGTTAACCCGATCGACTTTGAAAACTCAGAAGGTAACCTGGGACTGGCCAACGCGGTACTTAGCCATTTAGCCCAAAAACTGCCGATTTCACGCTGGCAGCGCGACCTGACGGACTCCACCGTCCTGCGCAACCTCGGCGTCGGTTTAGCCTATGGGCTGATCGGCTACCACGCCAGCCTAAAAGGCATCAGCAAGCTGGAAGCCAACCCAGAGCGGCTGGCAGAAGATTTAAACAACAGCTGGGAAGTGCTTGCCGAACCGATCCAAACGGTAATGCGCCGCTACGGCATTGAAAAACCTTACGAAAAACTCAAAGAACTCACTCGTGGTAAGCGTATTGATCAAGCAGGTTTTGCCGCCTTTATTGATACACTCGAATTACCCGCTACGGTAAAAGATGAGCTTAAAGCACTCTCGCCGGCGAGCTACATCGGCAATGCAACGGCGCAAGCCGAAGCGATTACCCAACGGCTAAACTCACTGTAACGGGTCGTTGCTCTTACTATTCGTCGTTGCTCTTACTATTAATAGCGCCGCGTTCACCTATTTAGGATACTGCCATGAGCCAACCCAACACGCCATTAACGCTGCTGGGCGATTTGACCCCAGAAGACTTTTTGGCCAACTACTGGCAACAGAAACCGCTGCTGATACGTGGTGCTATTCCCGAATTCATCAGCCCCATTGACCCGGATGAGCTAGCCGGGCTCGCCTGTGAGCCCGGCGTTGAAGCTCGGCTCGTAGAAGAAGAAGGCCCTGATGGTCCCTGGCAGGTTTCCCATGGGCCGTTTGACGACGCCACCTTTGAACGGCTTCCAGAAGATAACTGGAGCCTGTTGGTACAGGCTGTAGACCACTACGTCCCCGCCGTTGCGGCGTTAATGGATGAGTTTGATTTTCTGCCCCGCTGGCGGTTAGACGACATCATGATCAGCTACGCCCCGCCTGGCGGCAGCGTTGGCCCACATATTGATCAATATGACGTCTTCCTGCTTCAAGCGAGCGGCCACCGGCGTTGGCAGCTGGGTGGCAAGCAGTCTGACGATGCACCGATCATTCAAGGAATCGATCTGCGCATTTTGGAAACCTTTGAGGTAGAAGCAGACTCCGACTGGACACTAGCCCCCGGCGATATGCTCTATCTCCCCCCAGGCTGGGCACACCATGGGGTTAGCCAAACCGATGACTGCATGACGATATCGGTAGGCTTTCGCGCCCCCTCAGCAGATGAAGCTATCACCTCCTACGCTGATTACCTCGGTGAACAGCTACCTGCCTCCCAGCGTTATAGCGATGCAGGCATGTCACCCGCCGAGGAAGTAGGAGAACTGGATGATGCCGCTGTTGAGCGTATGCGACAGTTTATCTTAGAAACCCTGGATCAGCCGGAGCAAATGGCGCAATGGTTTGGCCGCGTGATGACACAGCCAAAATATATTGACCAAGTCGTACCGCTTGAAGAGCCGATGAGCGAAGACGACCTTGTTGCTCAACTACAAGGCGGTGAGCCACTGTTTCATATGCCGGGTTCTCGCTTTGCATGGCGCAGCGATGCTTCTGGAACCACGCTGTTTGTTGACGGTGATGGCCATGCCTGCTCTGAACCACTGGCTAAGCGACTTGCGAATTCCACACCCATTCGGGCTGATGTGCTGGAGCTAAGCGGTGCCGCCGCGCTTGTTACCCAGCTTATCAATACGGGTAGCCTAGGCTTTATGGCCGAAGAGGACGAGGAGTAGCGGTGCATTCTGAAGACATCATCAGCGGTGATTGGCATACGCTAGGGGATGCGGCTTCCGCTATTCGCTCTACGGTGTTTATCGACGAGCAGCGCGTACCCCAAGAGGAAGAGTGGGATGGCCGTGACCCTGAGTGCCACCATTTTTTAGCCACACTGGATGGCAAACCAGTGGGCACCGCCCGCTTACTACCCGACGGCCATATCGGTCGGGTAGCGGTGCTATCCAGTGCCCGTGGCAAAGGAATTGGCATTCAGCTCATGGAGGCCGCCATTCAAGCCGCGCGCGACGCTGGCCATACAACCGCCGAGCTAAGCGCCCAATTACATGCGCTGGCGTTTTATGAGCACCTAGGCTTTGTGGCCCATGGGGATGTGTTTATGGACGCCGGCATCCCTCATCGCCACATGGCGCTAACGTTGTAAGAAGCGCCATTGTTTAAGGCACACTGACGCGCCACCCCGCTGGGTGGCGCTTTTTTTGGCCTATTCGTCACCACCTGACGGAAAACGACTACATAAACACGGCGTTGTGCCTAGGCCCTGTAGTCGAGTTACAACCCCTTCTGCCCCCAAGTGTCAATTGTTCAATACGTCCGACTGGTTGATAGTTGTTGCATTGCAGTACGGCGCATTCGATTGATTGCCCCATGGCTTTTTAGCGCATGCGACGTTCCGCTTAGAGACGTTTTTCTTAGAGACGATTATCTAAGCGACACAGCAACTTAAATAAGTAACTCTGAAACAACTTCGCAAGTGCAGCATAAGCGTTAGCTAACATTACTTGCGATATCGCTATCACGACCCCGGAGGTATCAGCTCATGTCAGGACTTCTCGACGATATTAAAGCCATCGCCCAACTACGCGAAGCACAAGGCGGTAAATGGGAAGCGATCAAGCCAGAATACGCCGCTCGTATGCGTGCCCAGAACCGCTTTCACACCGGCCTAGATATTGCCCGCTACACCGCAAAAATCATGCGTGAAGATATGGCGGCCTACGATGCTGATACATCAAAGTACACCCAGTCGCTGGGCTGCTGGCACGGTTTTATCGGCCAACAAAAGCTGATCTCGATTAAAAAGCATTTTGGCACTACCAAGCGCAGCTACCTCTACCTCTCCGGCTGGATGGTTGCCGCACTGCGCTCTGAGTTTGGTCCGCTGCCCGATCAGTCCATGCACGAAAAAACCTCCGTTGCCAACCTGATTGAAGAGCTATACACCTTCTTGAAACAGGCAGATGCGTGGGAACTTAACCACCTCTTCCGTGCACTGGATGATGCCAAAGAAGCCGGCGATAGCGCTAAAGAGCAAGAGCTGATCAGCAAAATCGATAACCACGAAACACACGTTGTGCCGATTATTGCCGACATCGACGCTGGTTTTGGTAACGCCGAAGCGACCTACCTGCTGGCCAAGAAGTTTATCCAAGCGGGCGCGTGCTGCATCCAGCTGGAAAACCAGGTATCTGACGAGAAGCAGTGTGGTCACCAGGACGGCAAAGTTACCGTTCCCCATGAAGACTTCCTGGCCAAAATCAACGCTGTGCGTTACGCCTTCTTAGAACTAGGCGTAGATGATGGTGTGATCGTGGCACGTACTGACTCACTGGGCGCAGGCCTAACGCAGAAAATCGCCGTTACCAACGAGCCAGGCGACCTGGGCGACCAGTACAACAGCTTCTTGGATGGCGATGTCATCGAGAACGCTGCCGACATCAACAACGGCGATGTGGTTATCAAACAGAATGGCAAGCTTGTGAAGCCGAAGCGCTTGGCTTCAGGCCTCTACCAGTTCAAACCCAACACCGGTGAAGACCGCGTTATCCTGGACTGTATTACCAGCCTGCAAAACGGTGCTGACCTGCTGTGGATTGAAACCGAAAAACCCCACGTTGGCCAAATTGCCAGCATGGTTAACCGCATTCGCGAAGTGTGCCCGGATGCCAAACTGGTTTACAACAACTCACCGTCTTTCAACTGGACGCTGAACTTCCGTCAGCAAGTATTTGATGCATGGGAGAAAGAAGGTAAAGACGTTTCTGCTTACCAGCGCGACAAGCTGATGAGCGTTGAGTACGACAACACTGAACTTGGCCAATTGGCGGATGAGTGGACACGTAACTTCCAGCGCGATGGCGCCCGTGAAGCCGGCATCTTCCACCACCTGATTACGCTGCCGACTTACCACACCGCGGCTCTCTCTACCGACAACTTAGCGAAAGGCTACTTTGGTGACGAGGGAATGCTAGCCTACGTGAAAGGCGTTCAGCGCGAAGAAATTCGCCAAGGCATCGCAACTGTTAAGCACCAGGATATGGCGGGCTCAAACATTGGCGACGACCATAAAGAGTTCTTCCACGGTGATGCCGCACTGAAAGCTGGTGGTAAAGACAACACAATGAACCAATTCGGTTAATTCATACCGGATAAGCAATAAAGCTTAAGCAGTCAACCAAAGGGGGCGAAAGCCCCCTTTTTTGTGTTGGATAGTTTTTCGTATTGGAAAGTTGGCCCACTCCTTGTCGCTTATTGCCACCCATAGGCGTGCATCACGCATGTGCAACGTATTTGCACACTGTTTGCGTAATATACCGCTACACAACACTTTAT